>DASYGI010000418.1:0-8564 GCA_035999925.1 Pedococcus sp. | reverse complement strand
AGCAGGCCTTCGACGAGCCCGGGCTGACCGTCGTGGTAGCGGAAGCCGATCGAGGAGCCGTACCGACGGTCCGACCGGATCGCCTCACGCAGCTTGGCCAGCCGGGCGTCGGTCTCCTCGGCTCCGAGCTGCCCGCACCATTGGAAGGGCGTGTGTGGCTTGGGCACGAAGCCGCCGATCGACACCGTGCACCGGATGTCGCGTCGGCCGCTGACCTGGCGCCCGGTCTCGATGACGCGCTTGGCCAGGTCGGCGATCTGGAGCACGTCCTCGTCGGTCTCGGTGGGCAGGCCGCACATGAAGTAGAGCTTGACCTGGCGCCAGCCCGCTGAGTACGCCGCCGCGACGGTGTTGATGAGGTCCTCCTCGGTCACCATCTTGTTGATGACCTTGCGAATTCGCTCGCTCCCGCCCTCCGGGGCGAACGTCAGACCCGAGCGGCGTCCGTTGCGGGTCAGCTCGTTGGCCAGGTCGATGTTGAAGGCGTCGACCCGGGTCGACGGCAGCGACAGCCCGGTCTTAGTGCCCTCGTACCGGTCCGCCAGTCCCTTGGTGATGTCCGCGATCTCCGAGTGGTCCGCCGACGACAGCGACAGCAGGCCGACCTCCTCGAACCCGGTGGCGGCCAGCCCGCGCTCGACCATCTCACCGATACCGGTGATGGACCGCTCGCGCACGGGTCGGGTGATCATGCCGGCCTGGCAGAACCGGCAGCCACGGGTGCAGCCACGGAAGATCTCGACCGACATCCGCTCGTGGACGGACTCGGCGAGCGGCACCAACGGCTGCTTGGGGTACGGCCAGGCGTCGAGATCCATCACGGTGTGCTTGGACACGCGCCACGGCACACCGGGCGCGTCGGGGCGCGGCGCGACCCGCTGGATCCGACCGTCGGGCAGGTAGGTCACGTCGTAGAGCGAGGGGACGTACACCCCGCCGGTGCGAGCCAGACGCAGCAGCAGCTCCCGCCGACCACCCGGACGCCCCGCGCCCTTCCAGGCGCCCACCAGATCGGTGACCGCCAGGACCGCCTCTTCGCCGTCGCCGACGATGGCCGCGTCGATGAAGTCCGCGACGGGCTCAGGATTGAAGGCCGCGTGACCTCCCGCCACCACGAGTGGGTCCTCGTCGCCCCGGTCGGCAGCGTGCAGCGGAATCCCGGCCAGATCCAGGGCGGTGAGCAGGTTCGTGTACCCGAGCTCGGTGGAGAAGGAGACCCCGAGCAGGTCGAAGTCGCGCACGTCCCGGTGGGCGTCCACGGTGAACTGGGGCACCCCGGCGTCGCGCATCAGCGCCTCGAGGTCGGGCCACACGGCATAGGTCCGCTCGGCGAGCGCATCGGGACGCTCGTTGAGCACCTCGTACAGGATCATGACGCCCTGGTTGGGGACGCCGACCTCGTATGCGTCGGGGTACATCAACGCCCAGCGCGTGGTCAGCTCCTCGCCACCAGGGCCGAAACCGCCGCACTGCCAGTCCTTGACCGTTGAGTTGAGCTCACCGCCGACGTACTGGATGGGCTTGCTGACCTGCTCGAGCAGCGGTTCGAGGGCCGGGAAGACGGTCGCGCCGGGAGTGTGGTTCATGATGCGTCAAGGGTAACCGGGATCGAAATCCACACGCGTTGCACAGGTAGGAAGCCTCCATCCGGCAGAGATCGCCGCTAGCCTGCCGGGGTGCGTGCCCAGTTGAGACGACTTGTGAGCCCCTGCGCTCTTGTCGTCCTCCTCAGCACGATGACCGGTTGCGGCACTGCGATGCTCACGGCCAGCCCGGTCGGGCGCCCCAGCAGCTCGGTGAGCACCGCCGCCACCCGCGCTCCCAGCCCCGCGCTCCCGTCTAGGGCAGCGCGCGACGCTGCCAGAGCCGATACCTCACCGGTCGTGGTCGTCGGGCTCGGAGACTCCGTGACCGCCGGGAGCGCCTGTGGCTGCACGACCTTCGTGGACCTGTATGCCGCGATGTTGCACCAGCGCTCCGGGCGCTCAGCCGCGGCCGCCAACTTCGGCAAGCCCGGACTGACCAGCACTGGACTGTCGGAGCAGCTGGCAGACCCACAGGTGCGGGCTCAGCTGGCCAAGGCGACGCTGGTCGTCGTGACCATCGGGGCCAACGACCTCGAGCCGCTCATCGGGCGCTGGCAGGCCGCCGGCTGTGACGCCAGCTGTGTCGACCCGGCCACCACGGCCATGGGGGCCAACGTCTCGACCGCGCTGGCCCAGGTCCGCGCGGCCGCGTCCCCGCGGACCCGGGTGCTGGTGACCAACTACTGGAACGTGTTCGAGGACGGCGATGTCGGCGAGCAGGACTACGGCAAGGCCTTCCACGCGTGGAGCGACGGGGTGACGCGGTCAGCCAACGACCACATCTGCGCGGCCGCGGCGGCCGCCGGTGACACCTGCGTGGACATCTACGAGCCCTTCGAGGGTGCGGGAGACCGCAACCCCACCGCCCTGCTGGCGGGGGACGGCGACCACCCCAATGCGGCCGGGCACCAGCTGATCGCGGAAGCGCTCATCCAGGCGGAGCCCCTCAACCAGGAGAGCTAGGGACGCAGGCGGGCCGAGAGCCAGTCAAAGCCCTTGGGCAGGATCTGCGACCAGTTGGCGTAGTTGTGCCCACCCCCGGGAACGGCAATGGTCGTCGCAGTCATGGGCGGCCGGACCAACGAGACGAACCAGTGGTTGTCGCTCACGGCTGCGCTGCCCTCGGCCAGCCCCACCGACGTGAGCACCGAGACCGGTGGCGGCGGCTGGTGCTCGAGCAGCCACTCCGGGCTGTTCAGCTGGCGCAGCACCGACGACCCACCCCAGAGGTTGCCCGTGGTCGGGTCCTCGAGCGTGTGGTAGTACCCGGACATCGACACCGCCGCCCGGAACACATCCGAGTGGAGCATGGCGAGCTTGACCGCGCAGTACCCACCGGTCGACTCCCCCATTGCTCCCCAGCCGATGGGACGGACCCGCAGCAGGGCGTCGATGGCCGACGGCACGTCCTGGGCCAGATAGGTCAGCGCCTGCGGGCCGGCCGGCACGTCGGTGCACTCGGTGTCGCGCGGAGGCGCGACCGTGGGTCGCAGCATGACGATGACCATCGGGATCGCCCGATGGTGTTGCAGCTCAGCGAGATAGACCTCGGGCACGTGCAGCCGGCTGACCAGGCTTGCCGTCACTCCGGGGTACCCGGTCAGCATCTCGATCGCCGGGAACTGGTGGTGGGCATAGGCCGGCTGGAAGTACTCCGGAGGCAGGTAGACCAGCGCATCGGCGGTCAGGCCACTACGAACCCCCGGGATGCGCACCGACTCAACCTTGCCGCGCACGCTCGCGGCCGACGTGGGCGACCAGCTCGTCGGGCGCGCCACCGTCACCGCCGGCACCACCAGGCCCCTGCTGAGATGACCTTGGGGCCAGCCGGCGGATACCACGACCGGCTCAGCCATGCTCGTCCCGAACAGGTCTCCCCACGACCCGTAGAAGTAGCCGTAGTTGTTCGCCGCCACCGCCACGAGCAGGACCGCAGCCAGCTGGCATCCGACCACCAGGGCAGCGCGCTGGGCAAGCCGGAGCACCCCACGCCCCGGCACTCGGGACCACACCGACAAGGTCCCCACGGTCACCCCCACCAACAGCACGATGCTGACGGTCTGCAACGGCCATCCAAGCAACGGCACGGCGCACCTCCTCCCAAAGTCGGCACATTTTCTCACGCGTCACTTGAGAACCAGCCGAGCGCTTCCTGAGAGCGTTCTCACGAACCAGCCCGGCGGCATACTGGTCAGATGGGCCCGCCCAGTCGCGCGGAGCAGGCCATGCGGTGCGTTCCTCGCCGCACCTTCCTGCCGGTTGCGCAGCAGCAGCACAGCGAACGCGACGCTCCGCTGCCGATCGGGCACGGGCAGACCAACAGCCAACCCACCACCGTGCGACGAATGCTGGAACTGCTCGACGTGCACCCTGGCCAGCGGGTGCTCGACGTCGGCAGCGGGTCCGGCTGGACCACGGCCCTGCTCGCCTGGCTCACCGGTCCCCGCGGCGACGTCTTCGCCGTGGAACGCCATAGCGACCTCGCGGCCTTCGGGGCCGCGAACGTCCGGTCGGCGGGTATGCCGTGGGCGCAGGTCCGGCTCGCCCTCCCGCGGGTGCTCGGACTGCCCGAACACGCCCCGTACCACCGGATCCTGGTGTCGGCGCAGGCCCGCACCCTCCCCAGCGAGCTCGTCGACCAGCTCGCCCCGACCGGGGTTCTGGTGATACCGGTCGCAGGTCGCATGCTGCGCGTCATCGCCGGCCGCGACCCGGCCCAGCCACCGGCAGTCGAGGAGCACGGGTGGTACCGCTTCGTGCCGCTGGTGGCCGACCCACCGTTGGATCCGCCCGCTGGCCCGGTGGTGGCCTAGCCCTGCTGGCCGGCGAGGTAGGGCGCGTCCAAGGTCTGCTGGTATTTCTCGCTGACCGCCTTGCGACGCAGCTTGAGGCTGGGCGTCAGCTCGCCGTCCTCGATGGTGAGGTCGTGGTCGAGGATCGTGAACGCCTTGATCTGCTCCCACCGGTTGAGGTTGACGTTGAGGGTGTCGACATACAGCTGGACCATCTGCCGGGCCTGAGTCGAGGACACGATCTCGGCATACGTCCCACTGACCCCGTGAGTGGTCGCCCACTCCCCGATCGCCTCGTCGTCGAGCGTCACCAGGGCCGTGACGAAGTTGTGGTCGGCGCCGTAGACCATGAACTGGCTGACGTAGGGACACAGCCCTTTGAACGTGGACTCGATGAGTGAGGGGGCCACGTACTTGCCGCCCGAGGTCTTGAAGAAGTCCTTCTTTCGGTCGGTGATCCGCAGGTAACCGGCGTCGTCAAGTGTCCCGATGTCACCGGTGTGCAGCCACCCGTCACCGTCCAGAGCCTCCGCGGTGTCCTCGGGCTTGCCGTGGTAGCCCTCCATGACGCCGGGGCCCCGGACCAGGATCTCCCCGTCGTGAGCAATCCTGGTCTCCATGCCCGGCAGCGCCCACCCCACCGTGCCGATCCGGTTGGTGGCGGGGCGGTTGACGAAGGTGGCCGCGCTGGTCTCGGTCAGGCCATAACCCTCCAGCACCACGAGACCGACGGAGTCGAACCACCGGGCGATGTCCTGGTTCAGCGCCGCGGACCCGGAGATGAAGAAGCGGATCCGGCCGCCGAAACGCTCGCGGATGGTGCGCAGGACGAGCCGGTCGGCCACGGCATACTGCATCGCCAACAGGCCGGAGGGCTGCACGCCCGTCGCCCGGAGGCGGGCCGCGGAGGCACCGATCCTGGTGGCCCACCCGAACAGCATCGCCTTCGGGCCGCCTTGCGCCGCAACGGTTGTCGTGATCCGCGCATAGGCCTTCTCGAAGATGCGTGGAGCCGCGCCCATGAACGTGGGATGCACGACTGCCAGGTTGTCCACGATCCGGTCCACGCGACCGTCGACCACCGTGGGGAAGCCGATCTGCAGCGGCAGGGTCAGCAGGACCTTCCCGAAGACATGCGCCAACGGCAGCCACAGGTACTGCAGGTCGTCGGACCGCAGGATGCCGACGGAGTCCACCGCGGCGGCCTCGTAGGTCCACGCGTCGTGGGTCAGGCGTACGCCTTTGGGACGTCCCGTCGTGCCAGAGGTGTAGATGATCGTGGCCAGCTGCTCGCGGGTGAGCGCGTCGATCCGCTCGTCTACCGTCGACGCCTCGGCGTCCAGCAGCCGCGCGCCCAGCTCCTCGAGCTCGGCCACGGAGATGACCCAGTCGCCGTCGGCCGTCCCGTCGAAGGTCACCACTCGCGCCACCTGCGGAAGGTCGACCCGACTCTGGATCAGCTTGGCGAGCTGCGCGTCGTCCTCGGCGAACACCACGACGCTGCCCGAGTTGGACACGATGTACGACACGTCAGGGGCGATGGTCGTGGGATAGATCGTGGTGGTCGCCCCACCGGCGCACATCACGGCCAGGTCAGCGAGGATCCACTCGTACCGCGTGGCGGAGGCGATGGCGACGCGGTCCTGGGGCTGCACGCCCAGGGCCACCAATCCGGCGGCCCACCGGTAGGCCCGGTCCCGAACCGCGCTCCACGTCACCGAAGCCCACTCAGTGCCGTCGGGGAACCGGAACGCCTCCTCCTCAGGGGTCGCCGCGACCCGGTCGCGAAACAGGTGCGCCACCGTCGGCGCCCGGCCCTCGATGACCTCGCGACGGACCTGTTCGGTGGCCGCGGAGGGGCTCGGCATCGGGTGCGTCGACATGTGACCCCACCTCTGGTTCGGTGCTACTGCGGCTCTACGGCGGTGCCGACGATGTGGATGCCGGGATCGTGTCACAGCGTCGGTGCGGCTGGGCCGAAAACAGTGAAACACCGCGACCCGATCGTCCCAGCCGCGTTGGCTCAGCCCCGTCGCGACGACACGTGGACGTTGTTCACCAGGCCGATAGCCAACCAACAGGCGAACATCGACGACCCGCCGTAGGACAGAAACGGCAGGGGCAGACCGGTCACCGGCATCAGGCCGACGTTCATGCCCACGTTCTCGAACACCTGGAACAGGAACCAGACCGCGACTCCGACACCGACCAGCAGGCCAAAGGCGTCCTGGGCCCGCGAGGCGACCAGGACCGACCGCAGCACGACGAAACCGAGGAGCACCACGAGGCCCGCCGCGCCCAGGAACCCCAGCTCCTCCCCGGCCACCGAGAAGACGAAGTCGGTCTGCTGGAAGGGGATGAAGCCGCCCTGGGTCTGGTGTCCGTGGAACAGCCCCTCGCCGCTCCAGCCGCCGGAACCGATCGCGATCCGTACCTGGCGGGTCTGGTAGCCGAACCCCTGCGGATCCGCCTGCGGGTGCGCGAACGCCGTCAGCCGGTCACGCTGGTACGCGCTGAGCAACGGCGTCGTCAGGGCCGCCACGATGCCGGCGGCAACCAGCGCGACCACGGCAGCCAGCCAGCGGGCCGGGACCCCGGACACGGCGACCACCCCGAAGGCCAGGGCGCCCAGGACCAGGGCTGAACCGAGGTCCGGCTGCAGCATGACCAGCCCGACCGGCAGGGCGCACACGACCCCAGCCACGACCAGGTCCCGGCCGTCTGGGCGGGCGCCCCGATCGAGCCGTTCGCCCAGGATGATGGCCAGCCCCAGTGTCAACGCGACTTTCGCGAACTCGGACGGCTGGACGGAGAACCCACCGGGGAGCTGGATCCAGGAGTGCGAGCCGTTCACAGTCGAGCCCACCGGCGTCAGAACCAGCACCAGTCCCGCCAGGGATGCCACGTACAGCAAGGGCGCCAGGGCCCGCAGGAGCTGGTACCCCATGCGGGTCACCGCCACCGCGAGACCTACCCCGATGGTCGTGTTGAGCAGGTGGCGGACCAGGTATGCCGTGCCGTCGAGTCGGCGCGTCGCCGACCACACCAGCAGGGCGCCGATGACCGACAGGCCGAGAGCCGCCACCACCAGACCCCAGTCGCTCTCCGTCCAGCGCACTGCTCCCCCGCCGGCCCGAGCCCACCACGTGGGCCGCGAGCGCGAGTCGGGCACCGGCCCCCTCAGGAGGGGACGATCGACGCCAGGACCTGGCGGCATGTGTCGATGTCAGCGGCCATGGCGACGAGGAGCTCGTCGATCGAGTCGAACCGCAGGGTCGGGCGGAGGTGCTCGACGAACTCGACGAGGACCTCCTCGTCGTACAGGTCGAGGTCGGTGCGGTCTAGCACGTAGGCCTCAACGGTGCGTACGGTGCCGTCGAACGTCGGGTTGCTGCCCACCGAGATGGCGGCCGGCATCGTCCGCTCCGGGTCCCCGGCCGGTTTCGACGTGCGGGTGAGCCAGCCGGCATACACCCCGTCCGCGGGGACCAGGCCCAGGGCGTCGCCGGAGAGGTTCGCCGTGGGGTAGCCGAGCTCTCTGCCGCGGTGAGCCCCGTGGACGACCGTGCCGGTCATCCGGTGCGGGCGTCCGAGGATCGCCGACGCCGCAGCCACCTCCCCAGCCGCCAGATGACGGCGCACCGCCGAGGAGGACCACCGCTCGGTGTCGCCGAGGTCGTCGAGCACCACCACGTCGAAGCCATGCGCGAGGCCCAGCTCTCGCAGGGTCTCGACATCGCCGGTGTAGCCGCGACCGAAGCCGCGGGCATCCTGGCCGACCACGATGGCCTTCACCCCGAGGGTGTCGACGAAGGTGCTGACCACGAACTCCTCGGCGGTCTGCTCGGCGAACTCCCGGGTGAAGCTCAGCACCAGGAGCCCGTCGATGCCGGTGTTCTCGAGGAGCTCGTCACGCAGGGCGGCCGGCGCGATGAGCTCGAGGGTGTCGGGATGGAACATCGACGCCGGATGCGGGTCGAAGGTCACTGCCACACTCGGCAGCCCACGTGAGGCGCCTTCCTGGACCAGCCGGGCCAGCACTGCGCGGTGACCGAGATGGACGCCGTCGAAGTTGCCGAAGGTCGCCACGCACGGCCGCAGGCTGTCGGGCGTCTCTGAGGGGTTGGTCCACCGATGCACGCAGGACACTCTACGAACCGGCGGGCGCGAACACGACGCGCGCCTT
>DASYGI010000417.1:0-1862 GCA_035999925.1 Pedococcus sp. | reverse complement strand
GATCACCTCGGCGTCGACCGCGTCACGGGCGTTCGCCTCGAACTTCGCCAAGGGGTTCAAGCTCGACGACAAGAACACCTTCCTGATCCTCGGGATCGCGCTGGCGTTCATGCTCCTCATCGCGCTGGTGAACTTGCGTGGGGTCGGCGAGAGCGTCAAGGCCAACATCGTCCTGACGATGGTCGAGCTGTCCGGCCTGCTCCTCGTCATCCTCGTCGGCTTCTGGGCGATCTTCGGCGGCCAGGGCGACTTCTCGCGAACCGTGGTCTTCGACTCGCCCAGCGACAAGAGCGCGTTCTTCGCGGTGACGGCGGCGACCTCCCTGGCGTTCTTCGCGATGGTCGGCTTCGAGGACTCGGTCAACATGGCCGAGGAGACCAAGGACCCGGTACGGATCTTCCCCAAGATGATGATCACCGGCATCTCGGTCACCGGCCTGATCTACGTCCTCATCGCCCTCTGCTCGGTGGCCCTGGTTCCCGTCGGCGTCCTGGCCGACAGTGACACCCCGCTGGTGACCGTCGTCGAGACCGCGGCCCCTGGCATACCGGTCGAGCAGATCCTGCCGTTCATCTCGCTGTTCGCGGTGGCCAACTCGGCCCTCATCAACATGCTCATGGCCAGCCGCCTGCTCTACGGCATGGCCCGGCAGGCCGTGCTGCCGCCGTTCCTCGGCAAGGTGCACCGCACCCGCCGGACGCCGTATGCGGCGATCATCTTCACGACCGCCCTCTCGCTCGCGGTCATCGTCTACGTGAGCCAGGCCAGCAGCGATGCCGTGGCGGTGCTCGGCGGGACCACCGCACTGCTGCTGCTCGGAGTCTTCACGATCGTCAACATCTGCGTGCTGGTCCTGCGACGTCGCGACGTCGACAAGGACCGGATCCGCACCGACCTCGACGGCAACCCGCTCAACGACGAAGAGCCGGAGGTCAGCCCGCACCACTTCCGCACGCCGACGGTGCTGCCGGTGATCGGGGCGCTGGCGTGCGCGTTCCTCGTGACGCCGTTCTCGGGGCGGGCCGGCTCGCAGTACGTCCTGGCCGGGTACCTCCTCGCGCTCGGCATCGTGCTCTGGGCCATCACGTGGTTCGCGAACCGGGGGCTGCGGGCGCGCAAGACGATCGTCCGCGACCCCTCCGACCTCGCGGGTGGCGGCCCGTCGTGACCCGCGACGACGTGATGTCCTGGGTCGCCGCGTACGAGAAGGGCTGGCGGGCCGAGGACCTCTCCGCGGTGGACCGGTTGTTCACCGAGGAAGCGCGGTACCTGCGCAGCCCGTATGCCCCGCCGTTGGTCGGTCGCGCGGCGATCCGCGACTTCTGGGTCGACGACGACGAGGACGGCGGCGTGTTCACCATGTCGGCCGAGCCGGTCGCGGTCGAAGACGTGGACGCGGTGGTACGGGTCCTGGTGCGGTACGGAGAGCCGGTCACCCAGGAGTACCGGGACCTGTGGGTGCTCCGGTTCGCCGCGGACGGCCGGGTGGAGCACTTCGAGGAGTGGGCCTACTGGCCCGACAAGGCATACACGGTCTGAACGACCCGTGACCGAGCGCCCGGGGTGCACGTCCCGGGCGCTCGGATCCCACAAGGTCGGCGCGTCCTCAGCGCGTCGGCCGCAGCCAGTGCGAAGCAGTCCAGTGGCCCATCGCTAGTCCTTCGTTGGTGCCGACTTGGGTGGCGTACCGGAAGTGGAACCCGATGAGGATCCGGGACTCGGCGTTCTCTGACGCCGCCTGGGAGAACGAGCTGAAGTGGTGGACGATCGGGTGGGCGGAGTCGCACGTTCCGTCTCCGGTCGTCACCGTCGTGCTGCAGGCGGTGAAGTGCATCCGGTCGGTGCCGAAGAAGGTCTGGAAG
>DASYGI010000416.1:0-3820 GCA_035999925.1 Pedococcus sp. | reverse complement strand
CGGCATGTCGCCGCCACCGATCGAGGCGACCAGGTGCCAGCCGAATGCCAGGGCGATGACGGTCATCAGGGCCAGCGGGACCATCGAGTGCGACGTCACGAACCACACAAGCAGGACAGCAGAGACCACCAGGGCCGCGAGGTTGAGCCAGTGCCGCGCCGGCAGCATCAACGCCGAGGACTTGATGCGCGCGCTGAGCTTGAGGAAGGCGACGATGGAGCCGGTGAACGTCACGGCTCCGATGAAAACGCCGAGGAACACCTCCACGCTGTGGATGTTTCCCACGGCTCCGCTGCTGTCCGGCGACTCCAGGAACGAGCTGTATCCCACGAGCACGGCGGCAAGGCCGACGAAGCTGTGCAGCATGGCGACCAGCTCGGGCATCTGGGTCATCTCGACAACGCGGGCTCGCCACAGGCCAATAGAGGCGCCGATGGCCATGGCGACCGCGATCAGCAGGAGGGTCAGGGGTCCGTTGGCGGCCTGAGAGACCGACAGCCAGATCGTGGCGACCAGCGCGATCCCCATCCCGGTGACGCCAAAGGCGTTGCCCTCCTTGGCGCTTTCATGTCGTGAGAGCCCGGCGAGCGAGAGGACGAAGAGAACGGCCGCGACGATGTATGCCGCTTGCACCAAGTTCTCGGTCATGTCGGGTTCAGTCCTTCCGGAACATCTGGAGCATGCGGCCGGTCACGGCGAACCCTCCGAAGATGTTGATCGTGGCGACCGCGGTCGCCACGAAGGCGACGGCCTGGACGACAGCGTTCGAGCTGCCCAGCTGAAGGACCCCGCCGACCAGGATGATCCCGCTGATCGCGTTCGTCTCGGACATGAGCGGGGTGTGCAGCGCGTGGGCGACGTTCGAGATGACATAGAACCCGACGATCACGGCCAGGGCGAACACGGTGAAGTGACCGAGGAAGACCGCGGGCGAAAAGAGCGCCACCAGCGCGAACACCGCTGCCCCCACGAGCATCCCCGCGTACTTGCGGCGCGGATTCTTCGGCTTCGGCGGCTCCTTGACCTGCGGTTCCGCCTTTGCCGCGGCCGGCGTCGCGCTGACCTGGACGGCAGGCGGAGGCCACAACGTCTCACCGCCTCGACAGACGGTCATCCCTCGCTGGACGACGTCGTCCAAGTTGAGGACGACCTGGCCGTCCTTGGCGGGTGTCAGGAGCTTGAGCAGGTTGACCAGGTTGGTGCCGAACAACTGGCTTGCCTGGGTGGGCAGGCGACCGGGCAGGTCGGTGTACCCGATGATCTTGACGCCGTTGGCGGTGGTGACGAGCTCGTCGGCCACGGATCCGGCGACGTTGCCCCCGTTGGCCGCCGCCATGTCGACGACCACCGACCCAGGCTTCATCGAGGCCACCATCTCCTCGGTGAGCAGTCGAGGTGCCGGTCGGCCGGGGATCAGTGCCGTCGTGATGACGATGTCCACGTCCTTGGCTTGCTCGGCATACAGCTCCGCGGCCTTGCGGTTGAAGTCCTCGCCCATCTCCTTGGCGTAGCCCGTGGCAGAGGGCCCCTCGTCCTCGACCTCGATACGCAGGAACTGGGCCCCCATCGACTCGACCTGCTCGCCCACCTCCGATCGCGCGTCGAACGCGCGGACGATGGCTCCCAGGCTGTTAGCGGTGCCGATTGCCGCCAAACCGGCAACGCCAGCGCCCACGACGAGCACCTTCGCCGGCGGCACCTTTCCGGCCGCGGTGACCTGACCGGTGAAGATCGAGCCGAACTCGTGGGCCGCCTCGATCACGGCGCGGTAGCCACCGATGTTGGCCATCGAGGACAACACGTCCAGCGACTGGGCACGCGAGATGCGGGGCACCGCGTCCATGGCGAGCGCGGTAACCCCGGTCGCGGTCAGCTTGTCGACCAGCTCGGGGTTCAGGGCCGGGGCGAGCAGCGAGGCGAGGATGGCATCAGGCTTGAGGAAGCCGATCTCCTCGTCAGTGGGCGCGTTGATCTTCAGCAGGACGTCGCTGCCCCAGGCGTCCAGGCGATCCACGATGGTGGCGCCGGCTGCGGCATACGCCTCGTCGGTGAACGACGCACGCGCCCCGGCGCCGCGCTCGACGGCAACGTCGTAGCCCAGGGCTACGAGCTGACCCGCCGTCTTCGGGGTCGCCGCCACCCGGCTCTCGCCCGGTCGTGACTCCTGTGGCACACCGATCCGCACTTCAGCTCCCATCGTGGAAAGTCGAGTGACGACGCCAAACCTAGAGGCCCAAACCTAGACGGATTGCCTGGTGGACGGGGGCAGCTGTGACGACAGTCGCGCCCGCCGTCCAACTAATGGACGACGGGCGCGACAGACCTCGAGGGGCCTCTCAGACGAGGCCGACCACGATGAGGGTCATGAGGGCGATCAGCGTGATCGCTCCGAGGAAGAGGATGCCGCCGATATCGGACTGGGTCTCGGCATACGAGCGGTCGTGGTGCAGGTAGTCGTTGGGGTACCGCTCCGCTCGGTGGTTGGCGCGGCGGGGGCGGTGGGTGCGAGTCAGGTTGATGGTCATGTGGTGGCTCGCCTCCTTTCGTTACGATACGAACCGTATCGTATCTATCAACGGAGCCTCAAACCGAAGCCGTGTGGGCTGCGCCACAGGCCTCGTCGAAGGCTCAGACCACGCCACCCACGTCGCCATGCACGATGGGCTGGCCCAGCCGTCCGGCCTGGTAGTCCTCGAAGGCCTGCGCGAGCTCGGCGCGGGTGTTCATGACGAACGGGCCCGCCCAGGCAACGGGCTCCCGGATGGGTAGCCCGCCGAGGATCACGACGTCGAGCCCGGCGGCAAACCGCTGTTGCTGGTTCGGCGAGGCCGACAGGCGCAGGGCGTCACCGGCGCCGAGCACAGCCAACTGGCCCGTGCCGATCGGCGTCTGGTCGGGACCCACGAAACCGTCGCCGCTCATGACGTAGACCAAGGCGTTGAAGTCGCGCCGCCAGGGCAGGTCGAGCTGACCACCTGGCGCCACCGTCGCGTGGACCATCGCCATCGGGGTGTGGGTCGACCCGGGCCCGGTGACGCCGGCGACATCCCCAGCGATGACCCGAAGCAGGGTCCCGCCATCGGCCGAGGTCAGCAGACCCACCTCACTGGACCGCAGGTCCTGGTAGGCCGGGGCCTTGAGCTTGTCGACCTTGGGCAGGTTGACCCACAGCTGGAAGCCGTGGAACAAACCGCCGCTGAGCACCAGGTGCTCCGGGGGCGCCTCGATGTGCAGGATCCCGGCACCGGCCGTCATCCACTGAGTGTCGCCGTTGGTGATAGTGCCGCCCCCGCCGAACGAGTCGTGGTGGTCGAAGATGCCGTCGATGATGTAGGTGACGGTCTCGAAGCCGCGGTGCGGGTGCCAGGGCGTGCCCTTGGGCTCACCCGGGGCGTACTCCACCTCACCCATCTCGTCCAGGTGGATGAACGGGTCTAGATCCCGCAGGTCGACGCCGGCGAAGGCCCGCTTCACCGGAAAGCCCTCGCCCTCCAGCCCACCCGGGGCCGTGGTGATCGAGCGCACCGGCCGCTGCGCCGCACCAGGGCCCGGGGCCGCGGCGCGGGGTAGGACGGTGAGGTCGGCTACGGAGACAGCAGGCATGTCCAAGCTCCTAGATAGTTCGAAATTCAACTATCCACCTCAACGGGGTGGGACGTCAACCCATTCCCGCGACGTCGTGGCCCCGTGGCTCAGTTCGCCAGGCCGAGATCGGCGACCGACTTCTCCCGCATCTCCACCTTGCGCACCTTGCCCGTGACCGTCATGGGGAACTCGTCGACGACCATCACGTAACGGGGGATCTTGTAGTGCGCGAGCT
>DASYGI010000415.1:0-8759 GCA_035999925.1 Pedococcus sp. | reverse complement strand
GCCGTCCGAGCCGCGCCGGGGTTGGTGACGGTGATGCCGAACAGGGCTGCGCGAGTTCCGTCCGGGACGAAGTCCGTGCGCTGGACCTTGAGACCGGCCGTGTCCGGAAGGTCGTACCGGGTGTACCCCCAGCCGCTGGTGAACTTCGTGGCCGCACCCACCCACTGGCCGTCAAGACCGAACCACATGCCGTCCAGCATCTTCATGGGCGGTGCCCACACCCCGCCCATCTCACCGGTGATGTGCCAGCCGTTGGCGTAGAAGCCGCCGTCCTCGAAACCGATCGAGTAGGCCCTGGTCCCGGCAGCGACCTCACGCCGATCGGCGAGGCGAGTCGTTGTGGAGAGCTCCGAGGGTGTGGCGCTGGACTGTGCGCTGGGCGTGGACCCGGCCGTGAGCTGGGCGCTGGCGGGAACCTGAACGGCTGCGAGCGAGGTGCCGAGCGCAACTGCGCTGATCGCGGTGACGAACCTGTAAGACATCGTTGTCCTCCGACCTCAGGGCTGTCCCGCCGACGTCGAGGGGGCACCCAGGCGTGCAGACCAGGTCGATGCCTACGCGCGTACCACCGAGGCCGTGATGCCCGATCTGTCTGACTTTGGGACGCTATACCTGTCCCAAGAGGTCGGCAACGCGAACTGATTCCCACCGTGTTTTAGCCGCGCTACCGCCCAGTGCGTGGCGATCGCCGGCGAATCTGCGAGACGAGGTAGAACAGCAGGCCTGAGAAGATGACCCACAGGATCAGGAGCTTGCGTTCGTCGATCGCACCCAGCGCGACGCTGGCGCAAAGCGCGAGCGTCCCACCGACGACGAGGATCGCGACGCTTCGCAAGAAGGACTTCATCACCATGTCCCTTCGACTCAACCTGTGGACTGACGCGATATCGCGTTCGCGCCGTTGCCGTATTGAATGATCTGTGCGGACGGATAGAGGCTCTGGAAGCAGCCGTAATTGAAGGCACAGAACTCCATTCGGCTCTGCTTGAAGTCCTGCAGCTGCCACCCTCCGCCGGAACCAACCGATGAGGAGACGTCTCCTCTGTAGTT
This sequence comes from Pedococcus sp., assembly GCA_035999925.1. GTDB lineage: Bacteria > Actinomycetota > Actinomycetes > Actinomycetales > Dermatophilaceae > Pedococcus. Next base: position 7,709 of record DASYGI010000415.1, on the reverse strand, counting down.
CCAGCCCGTCTGGATGTGGTTGACGTATACATACGCCGAGTTGAGATGGGTCACGATCCAGCCGTTCCAGCAGGTGTCGAGGTGGTTGTGCCAGCTGTACTCCCAGCTGTAGTCCGGCCAGCCGGCGTTGCGGTTTTCGGTCGCCTCGACCCAGCCGCAAGCCGCTGACGCTGCTCGCAGCCCGGTGTTGGACCGCCTTGCGGGTGCGGAAGAGTGGCGCGGGGCAAGCGAACTGGGTCCTTGCGTGGTGAAAGAACTAGTCGTTCCTGATACCACGCCAGCCAGTTGGTGGAGTGAGGCGAGGAGCGCCTGGTCGCTGGCAGATGGTGTGGCGTGGGTGTGCCTAAGCCTGGACAGGGCTCCCAGGGTTTGAGTGGAGAGGGCCGCACGAGCCGCAGCCTGGGCGGGGCCCGGCTGTGACCACCCCGCGAAGACGTCCGCCATCAGTTGATCGCGTGGCGAACTTGTTGACGCACCTGAGGTGCTGGGGCCTCCCACCAAGGAGGACGTGATCAACATTGACGTGACAAATGCCATGGTCCAGCGTCTAAAAGTCGACATGGTTCGGTCCAAGCTATTACCCGGGACAAAATGAACTCGACCATCGACCAGCCTTCGCGAGCGCCCCCAAGCGAATGGCTGCCGATATCACCCGGGACGAACCATCCTCCTCTAGACCATCCCAAGTCAAGCAGTCGTTCCTCGCAGCATCTGGAGTCATATGGGCCGCGACGGCATCAAACAGAGCTGAATTCCGGGCGCCGCAGAAGGCGGAGCGGCGGCCTCAGCGAGGCGGCATGCGTAGGGCTCCGTCGAGCCGGATGACCTCGCCGTTGAGCATCGAGTTGTCGACGATGTGCGCGACGAGGTGCGCGTATTCCTCAGGGCGGCCCAACCGCGAGGGGTGTGGCACCTGTGCCTCCAACGCGGCCGTGGCCTCGGGCGGAAGGCCGGCCAGCATCGGTGTCATGAAGGTCCCCGGCGCGATGGTCATCACGCGAATTCCCTTGTCTGCCAAGTCGCGCGCGGCACTGAGGGTCAGGCCGACCACGCCACCCTTGCTCGCGGCATACGCGGCCTGACCGACCTGACCGTCGTAGGCGGCGATCGACGCCGTCATGATCACAACGCCCCGGTCGCCGTCGACCGGCTCGTTCTCGAGCATGGCCGCCGCCGCCAGACGTAGGACGTTGAACGTGCCCACGAGGTTGATCATGACGACGTTGGTGAAGCTCTCCAGTGGCAGCGGACCCCGCTTGCCCACGACCCGGCCGGGTGTCCCGATGCCGGCGCAGGTGACCACGATGCGCAGCGTCCCCAGCTCGCGTGCCACGTCGATCGCGCTCTGCACCTGCGCCTCGTCGCGGACGTCGGCAGCCACGAAGCTGGCGCGGTCGCCGAGCTCGGCGGCAAGGTCCGCCCCGGCTGACGACGGGAGGTCCACGATGACGACGGCGGCCCCGTCCGCATGGAGACGCCGAGCAGTGGCCCCTCCCAGCCCTGAGGCGCCGCCGGTGACGAGTGCGACGGTGGATTCGTTGATCTGCACGGGTGTGGCCTTTCGGTCAGCGGGGTAGGTCAGCGGAGTAGTTGACGGCTGATGACCAGCCGCTGGATCTGGTTGGTGCCTTCGAAGATCTGGGTCACCTTGGCCTCGCGCAGGTAGCGCTCGAGGGGAAAGTCCTGGGTGTAGCCCGCGCCGCCGAGAACCTGCACGGCGTCGGTCGTGACCCGCATGGCGTTGTCGGTGCACACCAGCTTGGCGACAGCCGCCTCCTTGGAGAACGGGCGTCCCGCATCGCGCAGCCGTGCGGCGTGCAGGTACGAGGCGCGCGCGGAAGTCACCGCGGCCTCCATGTCTGCCAAGAGGAACGCGAGCCCCTGGTTGTCGCCGATGGGGCGACCGAACTGCTGGCGCTCCTTCGCGTACTTCACGGCCTGGTCGAGGGCGGCTTGTGCGAGGCCCGTTGCGGCAGCGGCGATTCCGAGCCGGCCGGAGTCAAGGGCGGACAGGGCGATCGCCATCCCTTGGCCGCGTTCGCCGACAAGCCGGTCGGCACCGACCTCGACCCCCTCGAAGTGGACTTCGCTGACCGTGTCGCAGTGCAGGCCCATCTTCTTCTCGGGGGCGCCGAAGGCCAGGCCCTCCGAGTCCGCTGGGACGACGAAACAGGAGAGCCCGCGTCCCCCGTCGTCAGAGGTTCGCACGAAGCAGGTGTAGAAGTCGGCGTGGCCGGCGTGCGAGATCCAGGCCTTGGTGCCCTTGATCCGGTATGCCGTTGGGCTGGCCTGGTCATCGGGCGTCGCCCTGGTGGTCATCGCGGCCACGTCGGAGCCGGCGCTGCGCTCGGACAGGCAGTACGCGCCGAGCGTGTCGCCGGACAACATGGCCGGCAATAGCGCGGCCTGCTGCGCGGGTGACCCGAACTGGGCCACCGGATAACAGGTCAGGGAATGCACGCTGACACCCACCGCGACGCTCATCCATGCCGAGGCGATCTCCTCGACCACCTGGAGGTACACCTCGTAGGGCTGACCCCCGCCGCCGAGCTCCTCGGCATACGGGAGGGAGAGCAGGCCGGCGCGACCCAGGGTCCGGAAGGCTTCCCGCGGGAGCTCAGGGGTCGTGGCGGCAGCGCGTTCGGCCTCGTCGACCCGGGGCAGGAGCTCCTTGGTGCAGATCTCACGGGTCAGGTCGATGAGGTCCTGACCCTCTTCAGTGGGCATGAGCCTCGTCGCTGGCATGCCCTCGATGGTAGTTGTAGGACGTCCTACTATCTGACCGCCCCAGCCCCGCCCCCTTGGCAGCAAGCTCTGCTAGCAGAAGTTGCTGCCCGGCCCCCATGGTGCAACGTGGGGGCCCTGCAGCAGTCTCTGCAAGCAGAGGTTCGTGCAGGGGCAGCAGAGGTTCGTGCAGGGGCAGCAGAGGTTCGTGCAGGGGAGCGGGGTGGGTTAGGCGGGGTCGAGTGGCCTGAGCTGCGGTCGCTTCGCGGTGACCGTGTCGCCGGAGGACTGTCCTTTGAGCCGCCGCTGGACCCAGGGAACAAGGTGCGTCTTCGCCCACGCCGCGTTGGCCGCGGCCACCTCCCGCCGCGCGACCGGCGGCAGTGGCGGCAAGGGGGTGCTCCAGTCGGCGCGGTCGGTGTCGTGCCCCAGCGCCGACAGGGCGTTGAGGGCGACCCGGCGGTGCCCTTCGCTGGTCATGTGGATCCGGTCCTCGGACCAGAGGCGGAAGTCGCGCAGCGCCCGCATGCCCCACTGGTTGATCACGTAGCACCCGTGCTGCTGGGCGATGCTGAAGAGGTTGGCCGAGTGGATCGCATGACGGCCCCGCAGGTGTCGCAGCAACGGCGCGCCCGCCGGGTCCGTGGGGGTGGCGAGCAGTACGTCGGCGCCGGTGTCCCGGATTTGCACGACGGCCTGCTCCAGGCGAGCGGCGATGGCGTCGAGGTCAGCCTTGGGGCGCAGGATGTCGTTGCCGCCTCCCACCATCGAGACCAGGTCCGGACCCAGCTGGAGGGCCGCCTCCAGCTGTGGGCCCACGACGTCGGCCAGCAGGCGCCCCCGCACGGCGAGGTTGGCGTAGGCGAACTCGCCACCGGCCGCGTGGGCGATCCCGGCGAGGTGCTCGGCGAGCCGGTCGGCCCACCCGATGTATGCGCCAGGACTCGAGGGATCCTCGTCGGACATCCCCTCGCTGAACGAGTCGCCGATCGCGACGTATCGGTGCCAGACCTTGCCACGCTCGGGCAGGTGGGTGAGGTCGTGCACGATGTTGGCGTCGCTCACGGCAGTCTCCAGTCGATCGGTGGGGCGCCCTGATCGGCGAGCAGGGCGTTGGCGCGGCTGAACGGTCGGCTCCCGAGGAAGCCTGCGTGCGCCGACAGTGGTGAGGGATGGGCACTTTCAATCGCCGGTATGCCGCGCAGGTGCGGCACGAGGTTGCGCGCGTCACGGCCCCACAGGATCGCGACCAGGGGGCCACCGCGCTGCACCAGAGCCGAAATCGCTTGTGCCGTCACGGTTTCCCAGCCCTTGCCACGGTGGCTGGCCGGCTTGCCCGGTGCCACGGTCAGGACGCGGTTGAGCAGGAGCACACCCTGGTCGGCCCATGGCGACAGGTCGCCCGTGGACGGCCGGCTGATGCCAAGGTCGGTCTCCAGCTCCTGGTAGATGTTCGCCAGGCTGCGCGGGATCGGTCGCACGTCGGGGCCGACGGAGAACGACAACCCGACAGCATGTCCCGGAGTCGGGTAGGGATCCTGACCCACGATGAGCACTCGCACGGCGTCCAGCGGCTGTTCGAAAGCCCGCAGGACGTGACCTCCAGCAGGCAGGTATCCGCGTCCGGCCGCCACCTCTTCGCGCAGGAAGGCGCCCATCGCGGTGACGGTCTGGGTCACCGGCTCCAGCGCGGCGGCCCAGGTCGGGTGCACGAGCTCGGTGAGGGCGGCAGGCGGCATACCCGAAAACTAACGCGCCCTCAGCGGAAGATGGCCGCGAGGTCGTCGAGCCGGCCCGGGACGAGCCGGAACCAGGCCCAGGTGCCCCTGCGCTCGCGACTGACCAGCCCCGCCTCGGTCAGGACCTTCAGGTGGTGGCTGACGGTCGGCTGTGACAGTCCCACGGCCGGGGTGAGGTCGCAGACGCAGGCCTCGTGATCCTTGGAGGTGCGGATCAGCGACAGCAGCCGGAGCCGGACTGGGTCGGCCACGGCCTTGAGGAGCTGGGCCGTCGCCTCGGCCTGCTCTCGGCTCATGGCGTCGTCCGTGGCCAGAGATCCGCAACATGCAGTCTCGCCGGCGTCTGTGGTGATGGTCGCCACCAGCTTCGTCGCAGCCACGCAGCCTCCTGGGCTCATTGGGTCGAGCAATTGACCCAGATCAATATTGACAAACGTCGATGCTATCGCTTCACTTCCTGCATAGACAGTAGTCGATGATCTGAAGGGTGTCCGATGTCCCGAGTCCAGCTCGCGCTCAATGTCGCCGACCTCGAGAAGTCGATCGAGTTCTACTCCACGCTGTTCGGTGCGCAGCCGCACAAGCGGCGCCCTGGATACGCCAACTTCGCCATCGCCGAGCCCCCGCTCAAGCTGGTCCTGATCGAGGTGCCGGCAGAGACCCGCGGCCAGGGCAGCACCCAGGCCCTCAACCACCTCGGCATCGAGGTCGACACCACCGCCGACGTGGAGGCTGGGGCGGCACGGCTGCGCGCGGCAGGCCTGGCGGCGTTCGACGAACGCGACACGACCTGTTGTCACGCGCTCCAGGACAAGGTGTGGGTGCACGACCCGGCAGGTGCGCCATGGGAGGTTTACACCGTGAAGGACGAGAACCCCCCCATCGAGCGCGAGACCGTCGCGTGCTGCTGAGACCTCCCCATCGAGACAGGCTCGTTGCCGAGCTCCTGGGCACCGCGCTCCTGCTCGCCGCCGTTGTCGGTTCGGGCGTCATGGCCCAGCGTCTGACCTCGGATATCGGCATCCAGCTGCTGGTGAACGCGGTCGCCACCGTGGCTGTCCTGGGGGTGTTGATCTCCTCCCTCGGACCCATCAGTGGCGCCCACTTCAACCCTGCGGTAACGCTCGCCCAGGCCGTGCGTGGAGCCCACCGGTGGTCGGACGTCGGCCCGTACGTCGCCGTCCAGCTCGTCGGAGGGGTCGTCGGAACGGCCGTCGCCAACGTCATGTTCGGCCTGCCGGCCCTGCACTGGTCGCACCACGTGCGCACCGGACCTGGGCTGTGGCTGGGAGAGGTCATCGCCACCGGCGGCCTGGTCCTGGCGATCGGGCTCGTCCGCGAGGGCGGTGACCGCGCCTCGCTGGTCGTTCCTGCCTGGATCCTGGGTGCCTACTTCTTCACCTCCTCGACGTCGTTCGCCAACCCCGCCGTCACGCTTGCCCGAGCCTTCACGAACAGCTTTGCCGGGATCGCGCCGGCCAGCGTGCCGGCTTTCGCGGCGGCTCAGGCGGTCGGCGCGGCCGGGGCGGTCCTGCTCCTGCGCCTGTTCAGCCCCGTTCCGGAAAGCGTGAAGTCATGAGCTCACCCGTCAAGGCGTCCGTTCTGTTCGTGTGCGTGCACAACGCGGGGCGCTCGCAGATGGCCGCGGCATACCTCGCGCACCTCGGGGGCGGTCAGGTCGAGGTGAGGTCCGCCGGCAGCGCCCCGGCAGAACAGGTCAACCCCGCCGCCGTCGCGGCGATGGCCGAGGAGGGCATCGACATCGCTGCCGAGGTGCCCAAGGTCCTCACGACGCAGGCCGTGGAGCAGTCCGATGTCGTCGTGACCATGGGGTGCGGGGACACCTGTCCCTACTTTCCCGGGAAGCGCTACGAGGACTGGGTGCTCGACGACCCGGCCGGGCGGGGAGTCGAGGCAGTGCGCCCGATCCGCGACGAGATCCGGTCTCGCGTCGAGGCTTTGCTGCTGGAGCTGGGCATCGAACCGGTCGGCTGACCCGGGGCGTTAGCCTCGATGCCTGTGACGCTTCGTTGGCCTGTGGTCCTGTTCGACTTCGACGGCACCCTCGCCGACACCATTCCCTTGATCGTGGCGTCGTACCACCACACCATCGGGACGCTAGGCGAGCGTGCTGACGATCGCGAGGTCCGGTCCTGGATCGGGCGACCGCTGCAGCCCGTGCTGGAGGAGCGGTACCCGGGCCGTGGGGAGCACCTGACCGATGTGTACCGGGCCTGGAACCTGGCCCACCACGACGACCTCATCCTGGCCGTGGACGGGATGACGACCCTGCTCGACGACCTTCACGCCGCCGGCGCGCGCACCGGTGTCGTCTCCTCGAAGAAGGGCGACACCGTGCAGCTGGGCCTGCGGGCGGTCGGGCTGGAGGCGCGCATCGAGGTTCTCGCCGGCCAGGGTGACACCGACCGGCACAAGCCCCACCCGGCCCCGCTGCTGCACGCCGCCTCAGCCCTGGGAGCTGCTCCCTCGTCCTGCGTGTACGTGGGGGACGCGGTGGTGGACATCGAGGCGGCGCGTGCCGCCGGAATGGGCGCGGTCGCCGTCACCTGGGGTGCCGGCGAACGGGCCCTGTTGAGAGCTGCCGGGCCGGACGCGTTGGTCGGTGACCTGGTCAGCCTCAGGGCCGTCCTCATGCCTGACGTGCGGCCATAGACTCGCGGCGTGCACGGCTACAACGACCAGACCCTCGAGGCGCTCGGCGACGCCATCCTCGCCTACTCGGCCGATCGGCTGAAGCTTGAGCCTGTCCCGTTGGACGGGCCTCGCACCCTGGCCGAGCTCGACGCCGCAGCGGGCGAGACGATCACAGCCGACGGCATCGGCGGGTTGGCGGCACTCAAGCTCTTCGAAGAGGATCTTGCGCCCGCCTGCATCTCGACCGACCATCCGCGCTACCTGTCGTTCATCCCGTGCGCCCCCACCGAGGCAGCCGCGATGTTCGACCTCGTCGTGGGGGCCTCGTCCATCTATGGCGGTTCCTGGCTCGAAGGGGCCGGCGCGGTGTATGCCGAGAACCAGGCCCTTCGCTGGATCGCCGACCTGGCAGGGTTGCCGCCGCAAGCCGGCGGGGTCTTCGTCCCAGGGGGGACGATCGGCAACCTGTCCGCGCTGGTGGCCGCACGGCATACCGCGCGGATGACAGCCGCCCACGAAGGGCGGACCGGCGCTGGTGCGCGTCCCTTCCGAGTCGCGGCCACGCAAGGTGCCCACTCGTCCATCCAGTCG
>DASYGI010000414.1:0-15574 GCA_035999925.1 Pedococcus sp. | reverse complement strand
GCCGATGAGGGCGCCGTCCCCGATGGTGATTCCTCCGGTGTCCTGGAACCGGCAGCCGATGTTGATGAAGACGTTCTTGCCGATGTTCAGGTTCTTGCCGAACTCGCTGTAGAAGGGTGGAAACACGGTGACCGTGTCGTCCACCGCTTGGCCGGTGAGAAGCGCCAATAGCGCCCTCACCTGCTCGGGTGGGTGGTATCCGGTGTTGAGCTCGGCGACGACCTGGAGGGCCTCTTGAGCGGCCTCGTGCATGAACCGGTGCTGTTCGGTGCCGCCCCGGATGAGGTCGCCCCGGTTCACGTGGTCGAGGAAGTCCTGCAGTTCGATCTGCGGCATGCCTTTGCTCCGTTCAGGGATAGCTCCTGGGGCGTTGTCGTGCTGTACAGGGGAGCGGGCCTGGTCAGTCGCCGTTTGTCTCGATCGGCGCGGTGACCGACCCTCTCAGCCCGTATCCCATGCCACGGGCGGCGGCGAAGATGCGGTCGGCGGTACGGGAGTTGACCCGGCCGGGCCGGGAGAACGCTCTCGAGACCGTAGAGGGAGCGACCCCCGCGGCCTTCGCGACATCGTAGATCGATGGGCCTCGTTTCGCCCTCAGCTCGCTGGGTGCGGCCGCAAGCCCTGGCAACGGGGCCGCAACTTCCGGTCGATCCCGTTGCCTCGGTGCCCGCTCGGGTAGATCCGGGCGACTAATCACCATCGTCCGACCCGCGAGGCTCTCCATGTGGCGGCGAACGAACCGCACACGTGCAAGGTCTTGGCACACTCGCGCCTACCCCCGCGCACCCGGGCTCGTCGTTCCCGCAAGCCCCGACTGAGGATTCCCGCTCAACCCCGGCATCCTCGGGGTGACTTCCGTCTACCGGTGCGCGCACCACTCACGGCTTGGAGGTCCATCGTCGTCGGAGGGAGAACGCCGCGTTCTTTGGCTTGCGGTCGCGGGTGAAGACGCCCTTCTTGTTGCCGTCGACCCGCGCGATACCGCTCGTGGTGGCGAAGTCGGCGAAGTTCCAGACGTGCTCGCCCACCACGGCGTCGACCGAGTCGAACACGCGGTGGTTCATGTCGAGGTACTCGACCTGGTACTCCTCGCTCCACGGCTGCGGGGTGACCGAGTGCAGACCCGGCATGGTGTCGGCGCCGTACTCGGTGATGATGATCGGCTTGCCCTCGCCCGCCCAGCCCTCGAGCTCCTGGCGCCACGCGAGCTCCGCGCCGGGTAGGTCGCCGGTGTTGACGTACCAGCCGTAGTACCGGTTCAGCATCAGCACGTCACCGAACTGGGAGACGCGACAGGTGCCGTACGGCGACAGCCCCACGTTGACGAAGCCCACCGGCCGGCTCGGGTCGGCCTCGCGGGCCACCTGGAACAGCGGCTCGAAGTAGGCTTCGGCCGCCTCGGTGTGAGATTCCGGCTCGTTGGCGATCGACCACAGCACGACGCTGGGGTGGTTCTTGTCGCGGGCGACCAGCTCGCGGATGGCCTGGGCGTGCACCTCCCGCGTGACGTCGTTGATCGTCTCCGGCGAGAACGTCGTGTAGCGCTGCCCGCCGAAGATCCCGCCGCCGAGGCCCATGTTCAGGCCCACCGCTGCGACCTCGTCGATGACCAGGAACCCCTGCTGGTCCGCGTAGTCGAGAACCTCCTCGGAGTACGGGTAGTGCGACGTCCGAAACGAGTTCGCGCCCGTCCAGGTCATCAGCTCGAAGTCGTGCACCAGATAGGCGTCGCTGTGCGCCTTGCCGAGGACGCCGATGTCCTCGTGCTTGCCGAACCCCTTGAAGTAGACCGGCTCCCCGTTGACGAGGAACTCCGCTCCACGCACCTCAACCGTCCGCACACCGACCGGCTGGTGGTACGAGTCGACCAGCTCCCCGCCGTCGACCAGCTGGACCTCGAGGTTGTACAGGTAGCCGTCGCCCGGTGCCCACCGGTGCACGTCGGGGACGCTCAGCAGCCCCGAAGCCCCCGAACCAGAAGCGACCTCCACGCCTGCGACATCCCGGAGGACGACTTGGACGTCCAGGCCCTCTGCCGCCACAGCGGCGATCTCGTATGCGACGGTGCCGGTGCCGGCCGCGAGTCCGGTCACGACGGTGACGTCGTCGATGTGAGCCACCGGAGTCGCCAGCAGCCAGACCGACCGGTGCAGCCCGGCGTAGTTGAAGAAGTCGTGCCAGTACCGCTGCTTCTTCCCCGTGGGCGAGTCCTCGATGACGCCAGGCGGGATGGTCTGGAACGACAAGGTGTTGTTCACGCATAGCGTGACCAGCACCTCCTCGCCCGCAACGACCTGAGCGGACACGTCCCCCTCGAACGGTGTGTAGCCGCCTTCGTGCGACACGACCTCGGTCGACCCCACCCACACCGTCGCCCGGTGCGTCGCCGACTCGAAGTGCAGGACGATCCGCTGCCCGTCCCACCCGCGCGGCACCCGGACGACGTGCTGGTACCAGACATCGCCGACGTAGTCATGCACCGAGGAGTCGGCGACGATGTCGTTGAAGCTGGCCGGCACCGGCATCACCCGAGCGTCCTTCAACGGCCCCGCGAACCACTCCTCCGAACGCCCCACACCATCCGGATCAAGCACGAAGGGCCAGCGCCCGTCCAGACGCTTGGTCTCACGAGTAGCGGTGTCCTGGGGTCGCAACATGGCAGGTCCTTCGGATTGGGTGAGGCAATCGGGCTGATTAGTCCTGCTCGAACGTTTCTGTCCGGACCGCCGTCCCGGCCCCAGCGGCTGGGCACGGCACCAACATTGGTGACCCGGGGCTGCTAGGTTGCGTGTTCGGCGGCCCGGTCTGGATGCGGATTCGGCGGCCCCAGTGAGCGCTGGACGGTCCAGGATTGCTCAATCGATTACATGCCGGGGTTCGAGGAACATCACTTGCCACGCGGGCCCGTCCGGGTCGGCGAAGCCGCGCACGTACACGCCGTCGTCGTCGGGCTCCCTTGCCCCATCCCTTGGCGGCGGTGGACGCGCGCGGCGAGATCATCGACCTCCTCCTGGCTGGTGGTGGATAGGGCACTGACGAGCATCGTCCCCCGGGATGGGTCCCCGACCTCGCCATCTACGAGTTCGGCAAATGTGTCATGGGTGTGCAGCGGCAAGACGATGGTGTCGGCAATGACAACCGAGAGGGTGTCGTCGTCGGACGAGTGCTCGTTGACGCTTAACCCGATTGCGCTATGTAACGCGCGGCTGGAGTTGAGGTCGCCCGCCGGCAGGTTCACCAAAAGCATTGTCATCGCGAGCTCATCTCGGTGAAGGTGTCCGCGACCCAGTCGGCGATGAAGGTGCTGACGTAGGGCAGGTGGTCGAGCCCGATGTGCTCTGTGGCCCCCTCCTGTGGGGTGAAGACCCGCAACTCGCGTTTGGGGCTGTTGGTCGCCTGGTCGTAGGAGCGATGGGCATAGGTAAGCGGGATCTGACGGTCGTTCTCGCCGTGGGCGATGAGGAAGGGAACGGTGATCTGCTCCACGACTCCGTCGAGGTTGACGCCGTCGGCGAAGCGGATGAACTCGTCGAGGTCGGTGTGCCCCCAGACCCACAACACGTGCTCCCAGTAGTGCGGGACCGGCCGCTCCCCCTCACGTTCGAGCCGACGGCGCTGCACGGCACCCCAGTCGTGGTTGGCGCCCCAGGCGACGACGAGCGCGAACCGCTTCTCGAACGCTGCGGCCCGGGGCGCGTAGTAGCCGCCCAGCGACCAGCCGGCGATGCCGATCCGGCTCGCGTCCACGTCGTCCCGGGTCAGGAGGTAGTCGACGGCCGCACCGGCCCACGCCTCGGTGTCGATCCGCGCGGTCAGCCCCTGCAGGCGCAGCGCCTCGCCGGTGCCGGGCTGGTCGAGCATGAGGCAGGAGATGCCCCGCGCCGCGAGCTCGGCCCAGTGGCTCGAGGAGTACATGTGCTCCTTGGTCGAGTCCAAACCGTTGACCAGGACGATGACCGGTGCGCAACCGTCGTCGGTTGCCGGCGCAGCGCTGAAGTATGCCGGGAGTGTGGTGCCCTCGTACGGCACGGCGACCCGCCTGACCCTCGGGTCGCGCAGGTCGAAGGCCTTCTGGGCCAGCTCGAGCACGCGCCGGTACGTGGGGATACGCTGTGGGTCGGCGTTTGACAGCATCCGCTCGGCCTGGCACAGGTAGTTGGCGGCGCGGAAGTAGAGCTGCCCGGCGGTGAGCTCGTGCCCCGCCTTCTCTGCGGTCTCGGCCTGGTCGACGAGCTGGTCGGTCAGCGCCCGCCAGGCCCGTAGGAAGTCCGGTGTCCCGGCGTCCTCGCCCTGCGCCGCCGCCTCACGGATCGGGCGGCAGGCCCGGTCGACCTCGTCGATGAGGCCGCCGGAGTTGAGGGCGGCGACGACGCCGAGGTTCCAGACGTAGTTGCCCGGGAAGTACTCGAACACTGTGACTCCTGTGGTGAGGTGTTGCAGAGGATGAGGTCAGGACCCACCGGGCAGAACGGCGGACCAGCCGCCGTCCACGACAAGGTTGGCGCCCGTGACGTAGGACGCTTCGTCGCTGGCGAGGAATAACGCGCAGGAGACCACCTCGTCGGCGGTTCCGATGCGACCCAGAGGGATGGCGCGGGCGATGTCGCGCATCGGCGAGTCGGGGGCCAGCAGGTCACTCTCGGTCGCCGGGGAGCGCACCATGCCGGGGCTGACGCAGTTGACCCGGATGCCATGCGGGGCGCCCTCGGCGGCCAGCTGCCGGGTCAGCGCGACGATGCCACCCTTGCTGGCGGTGTGTGCCACACGCTGGTTCGTCATGGACCCGGTGAGGCCAGCGGTAGAACCAACGAGGAGCACGGTGCCACAGCTGCGAGCCTTGAGGTGTGGCCAGGCTGCCCGGGTGACGAGGAAGACGATGTCGAGCTCGTTGCGCATCGTGAACGACCAGTCGGCGTACGTGGTGGCCTCGATCGCTGCGAAGCGGGTGGCGCCCGCGTTGTTGTAGACGATGTCGATCCCACCGTGGCGTTCGGCCGCCTCGTCCACCCAGTGCTGGACGGCCGCCTCGTCGGCGAGGTCCAGGGGTTGAGTGCTCGTCATCCGGCCGCCGGAGGCGCGAACCATCTCGACCGTCTCCGCGGCCCCGTCGGCCTTGACGTCGCAGCCCACAACGGTGGCGCCCTCCGCCGCGAACCGCAGCGCGGCGGCCCTTCCCTGACCGCCTGCGGTGCCGGTGATGAGGGCGACCTTTTCGGCTAGCCGGTTCATGGCCGACCTCGATCAGTGCCGACCAGCGCGTCGCCGATCGACTTGACGCCGCCGTGCGCAGTGAGTCCGCCGTCGACCGGGATCTCCGCACCCGTGATGAACGCCGACTCATCGCTGAGCAGGAACAGAACGAGTGGGGCGACATCGTCGACGGAACCCGTCCGCCCGAGCGGGGTCTCGGCGAGGTTGGCAGCCCGGAACGCGTCAGTGGCCGTCGCGGTCATGGGCGTCTCGATGTAACCGGGATGCACCATGTTGACCCGGATCCCCCGTGGCCCGAGCTCGACGCAGGCCACCTTGGCCAGGCCGCGCAAACCCCACTTGCTGATCGTGTAGGCGGCGGCGACGTGTCCGGTCAGAGCGGCGATCGAACCGACGAGGACGATGGAGCCTCCCGCTGGCATGAGTGGCGTCAGGGCCTGTAGACCGTGCAGCGTGCCGGTGACGTTGACGTCTCCGACCCGGGTGAGGTCGACGGGCTGGAGGTCGGCCAGTCGCGCCCGCCAGGTCACCCCCGCGTTGGCCACCAACCCGTCGACCCGACCGTGCGTTCGCGACAGCTCAGTTGCCAGAGTTGCCCAGTCGTCCCGGTTTGTCACGTCGAGCCGCCGGTATGCCACATCCCCCGCGTGCCGGAGCTCGCTTGGCGGTTCGTCCATCAGGTCGCAGGCGTAGACGATGGCGCCCTCGGCGTCCAGCAGCAGTGCCTCGGCCAGCCCTTGACCCTGGGCGGCGCCGGTGACCACACAGACCTTGCCCGCGACCCGGCCGGCTGGGGGGGCCGTGCCCGCTTCGGGGCCCGTGCCCGCTTCGGGGCCCGTGCCAGCTTCGAGGCTCATGTCCGCTCCCGGGCGCGTGGTCGCGGCCGCGCGACCGGAACCGCCGGCAGATCCAGACCGGCGACAACGCTGTTGCGGATCGTGCCGATGCCCTCCACCGTCATCTCGACGACGTCACCCGGTTGCAGCGGTGGCGGGTCGAGCTGTCCCCGCCGACCCCAGAGCTCAGCGAGACACCCGCCGTTACCGCAGGTACCCGACCCGAGGACGTCGCCGGGCCGGACGCGGCTGCCCCGCGACGCATACGAGACCAGCTCTTCGAAGGGCCAGCCCATGTTCGACAGCAGGTCCTGACCGATGACGGTTCCGTTGACGGAGACACGCATGTCGAGGGCCAGAAAGCCGTCAGCGTCCCGGTACCCCTCGAGTTCGTCAGCGGTGACGAGCCACGGACCGAGGGTCGTCGCGAAGTCCTTGCCCTTGGCTGGGCCGAGCTGGACCTTCATCTCGCGGCGTTGCAGGTCACGGGCCGACCAGTCGTTCATCACGGTGTACCCGAACAGGTGAGCCTGGCTCTCCTCCGGCGTCAGCGACGCATACGTGGAGCCCTCCACGCCGCCCACGACTACCGCCACCTCGAGCTCGAAGTCGAGCAGTTGGGAGCCAGGGGGGACGGCGACATCGTCGCCGGTGCCGACCAACACGAACGGGTTGGTGAAGTAGAACGTGGGCGCGTCGTACCACTCGGCCACCACCCCAGCTCCGCCCGCGACGCTCTGTACGACCCCCTCGACGTGCTCCTCGAACGCGACGAAGTCACGCACCGTCGGCGGCGATAGCGGCGGCAGCAAACGGACCAGGTCGAGCGGGACCGCGGGCTCGGAGACCGCGCGGGCGCCGACCTGAAGCGCCGTGGCTAGCCCCCGTTCGACGAGACCGAGAATCGAGGTCGCCAGAGGCAGCAGATGGACGCCGTCGTCGTCGACGACACCCGCCCGGACGTCGCCGCCCACCTCCACCGTGACAAACCGCATCGGGTTCAGACCGGTGGGGCGACGAAGAGACCCTTGTCCGGGTCGTTGAACGAACGTTGGGCGACGAACTCGTTCATCTGGTTCGCCGTCCCCCACTGGTCGCTGACCTGCGGGTCGCTGAAGTCGTACATGTGTGGATGCCAGGTGTCCTCGTCGATGACGTCGAGCTCGGTCGTGTACTCCACGGTGTTGCCGTGCGGGTCGAGGAAGTACGAGAACGTGTTGTTGCCGGCCAGGTGCCGCCCCGGACCCCAGATCTTCTCCACGCCAGCACGCAGCAGCCGTCCGGTGCCCCGCATGTACTCGTCGATACCGCGCATCTCGAACGACGCGTGGTGCAGGGACGGGTGCGGCCCTCGGGCAATAGCCATCGAGTGGTGCCAGGCGTTCACCCGCATGAACCACATCATCTCGCCCATCCGCGGGTGCATCAGGGTGTCGGACAAGGCGAAGCCGAGGTGCGTCTCGTAGAACGCCCGCGTCGAGTCCGGGTCAGCCGAGTTGATGACGACGTGCGATAGCCGGACCGGGATGGACTCGCCCTCCTCGATCTTGCGGTGCTGCCGGACCGCGACGTCGGCACTGACCTCGACGGTGCGGCCCTCGTTGTCGAAGAACCGGAAGCCGTAGCCACCACCCGGGGTCTGCAGCGTCCCGGGCTCCGAAACGAGCGTGACCCCGTCCGCCGCGACCTGCTGCGCCAGCGTGTCGACGTCGGCCGGCGTGGCCGCCCCGAACGAGATGAGGTCGATCCGCTTGTCCGGCGACTGCCGCAGCCGGACGACGTACTGCTCCGGTGAACCCTCGGCCGCTAAGAAGGCCAGCCCAGTGTCGCTGGTCTGGCTGGTCAAACCCCACGTGTTGGTGAAGAAGTCGAGCTGCGTCTCGAAGTCAGGAACCGCCAGGTCGACGTGGCGCAGATGGGTGATGAGTCGTTCGGTCACGGGATTGCTCCTGGTGCAGAAAGGGTTTGGGTCACGCCGGCTGGCTGACGAGGGTGGTGATCCGGCGCATGAGGCCGGGGACGTCGCCCTGCTCGTGGTCGAGCAACCATTGCCCGAGCTGGTTGGAGGCCTCGACCACGGCTTGCGCCCGCGGCACCCGCCGCGCGTGGAAGCTGTCCCACAGACCGTCGTCGAGGGATTCCGACGCAAGCAACAGCTCGGCGAGGACAGCCGCGTCCTCGAGCGCCTGCGCGCCACCCTGGGCCAGCGTGGGCGGACAGGAGTGCGCGGCGTCACCGATGAGGACAACCCGCCCTCGGTTCCACGGGGCGGCCAGGACGTGGGTCTCGAACTTGGTGTAGTTGACCCGACTCGGGTCGTCGAGGGTCTCGCGGATGTCGTCCCACGGACCATGGTAGGCGGCCGCCAGCTGCTTCATCGTGGCCAGCTGCTCGTCGGGGCTCAGGCCGCTGCGGTCCTGGACGTCTTCGACGATGTAGGCGTAGAGGGAGTTCTCACCGGTCGGGCAGTAGCCGGCGATGTAGGCCGGTCCGCCGTAGTAGAGGTCGGTCCGGGTCACGCTCTGCGGCCGGGGCCCGAAGGCCCGCCAGATGCCCATGCCGGTCGCCTTGGTCTCCAGGTCAATCCCGACCTGGCGGCGGGTCCAGGAGCGGATGCCGTCCGCGCCGATGACGAGGTCGTAGCGGTCGGTGGTGCCGTCGGCGAACGTCGCGGTGACCCCATCGACGTCCTGCTCGAGACGGTCGACGGTCGTCCCCAGGCGTACGTCGGCGCCGGCCTCTTCCGCCCGGTCGAGAAGGATGCGGGCGAGCTCCGGCCGCGGCATACCCACGGTCGCCGGAAGGTCCGGTCCGCCGCTGCGAATGTCCGGCATCTCGACGATGAGCGTGCCGGCAGGGTCCGGTGCCCGCAGGCCGAGGCTGTCGAAGCCGTACCCCTTCTCCTTGACTTCGTCCCAAACTCCGAGTCGATTGAGTTCGCGCAAGGCGTTTCCCTGCAATGTGATTCCGGAGCCGACACCCGACACGTCTGGCTTGGCCTCGACGAGGTCTACCTCGACACCGCCGCCGGCCAGCGGGGTCGAGACCGCCGCGCCGGCCAGCCCGCCACCGATGACCAGGACTGAACGAACTGCGGTCATGTTGATCTCCTCATGTGTCGTACCTGCTGCCCTACTTGACTGCCAACGGGTTCACCGGAGCCCCGACCGCACCGGTGATCGGCAGCGGGGCGGCGGTGAGCCAGAAGTCGTACACGCCGTCAGCCGCGCAGTCCGCCGCTAGGGCGTCGAGGTCCCACATCTCCCCGATGAACAACCCGATGTGCGGGATCGCCACCTGGTGCAACGGCTGGAATGCCTCGTCGAACTCGTTGGGGCGAACCTCGAAACCCCACGTATCCGTGGCAATCCCCGCGATCTCGGTTCCGTGCAACCAGTCCGCCGTCGTGAACGACAGGCCCGGCGCAGCGCCGCCGGCGTAGTCGCCCCACCCGCGACCGTCGGCCAGGTCGCGTCGTGCGCGGTTGAGCCGACCGGTGCGGACCAGGACGATGTCACCGCGACCTACGTGTGCGCTCTCGCCATGCGCTGCGATGGTGGCCTCGAGGTGGCTGGCGGTGATGGCGAACCCGTCCGCTAGCTCGCCGTCGGCACCGAGTGTCCGGCCCACGTCCAGCAGGACGCCTCGCCCTGCGAGGTGTGCCGCGACGGTCTCGATGCCGGTGAGCTGGTCGCCCTCACTGGTGACGACGTCGCCGGCGCGGCGCCCGTTCCAGGCACGCCCGTGGTCGAAGATGTGGCCTAGCCCGTCCCACTGCGTCGACGCCTGCAGGGGCATGAAGACAACATCGTCTGCGCCCCCGAGACCGTGGGGAAACCCTTGTCCTCGTTCGGCGTCCAGCCCGGTGTCGAGCATCGTGTGCACGGGGTTGGTCCGGCGACGCCACCCCTTCTGGGGACCTTCGGACTCGAAGCGCTGGGACAGCGAGAAGGTGCGGCCGTGCCGCACCAGTGCCGCGCCTTCGCGGCGCTTGGCGTCGTCGATGAAGTTGGCGGTTCCGACGACGTCGTCGGCTCCCCAGCGGCCCCAGTTGGAGCAGCGCTCGACGGCGGCGCGGATAGCGCCCACGGCGTCGGTGCGGTCGAGCTCCACGTCAGGTTCCTCCTCGAAGTGATGAGGACACGGTGCGAGACCGCCGACCCGCTTGGGAATGCGAGATGGCTGAAGGACGGCATCACCGCGACCGATGCGTCGAGAGATCGCTGCCGCCGATGGAGCACATCATCGATTGGGGCTGGAACGAGGTCGCCGCCATGGGAACACTCCTACGTTTCCGCGCCGGAAGACCCTGCGCGGGGCGTTCTGGGCCGTCGACGCCACGAACGGCGCGCACGGACCGGCGGTACGACGGCTACATCCACTTCGGCTTCATGCTGACGCGGGCCGAAGCCATCGACGGCGTCTGGGAGTTGGCCC
This sequence comes from Pedococcus sp., assembly GCA_035999925.1. Classification (GTDB taxonomy): domain Bacteria; phylum Actinomycetota; class Actinomycetes; order Actinomycetales; family Dermatophilaceae; genus Pedococcus. Next base: position 5,090 of record DASYGI010000414.1, on the reverse strand, counting down.
GAGCCTGTATTCGCAACTACCTCATCCTGCGCGACAAGGTGGAGGCGTTCGACAGCGACCACAGGTGCAGGCCGCTCTCGAGGCGGCTCATGGTGTCCGAGCTCGACACACCCACCCTGTCCGCCGGTGAGGCACTGGTCGATATACGCGGTGAGACGGCGGACGTCGAGGCCCTGGCGCCCGCAGCGTCGGCCTCGACGCTCTCGACCAGCTCGCCATGGAGCATTGCTCGGTGTCCGCTGACGTCTACTGGATCTCGATCCCTGCTTGCCGGAAGAGGCGACGCAACCAACGGTGACCCGGGTCGTTGTCGTACATCGGGTGCCACCAGATCGTCTCCACGAGCGGGTCGGCGTCGAACGGGCACGGCAGCATCCGGATCCCGCCGGACTGGGCCAGCATCTGCGCCAGGCGCTCCTGGACGATGGCCACTCGCCGGGAACCCGCGACCAGTGGACCGACGCTGAGATAATTCTCGGTGACGATCTCCACCCGCGGTTCGACACCCTGCATGCGCAGCTGCTGGACTGCCGTGGTGAAGGCAGTGCGCTGGTGGAAGGTCAGCACCCACGGCATCTTGACCAGGTCGTCCAGCGTCAACGCGGATCCCACCTCCGCGTTGTCCGCCGCGACGATGCAGGCCCAGTCGTCCTCGTAGACGTCCTGGTGCGGCATGTCGGCGAGAAAGCCGTGTGGCATGACGACGAGGTCCTGGCTGCGCATCGACTCCGGCGCACCGTCGACGAGGTAGGGGGTGAGGCCGTGGATGTAGAGACGCGCGTCCGGGGACTCCTCGTGGAACCGACGGGCCAGCGCCGCCCCGAGGACTGCTGTCGAGTAGTCAGACATGACCACCGAGAAGGTGCGCGTACTCGTGGCGGGATCGAACTCCGCGTCGCGGAAGAAGACCCGGCTGGCCGCCCGCAGCGCGATGGACGTCGGTCCGAGCAGCTCCCGCGCCAGGGGCGTCGGCTCATACGTGTTGCCGACCCGGGTCAACAGCTCGTCGCCGAAGTGCCGTCGTAGCTTGCCCAGCGACGCGCTCATCGCCGGCTGGCTAAGGCCGAGCCGCGCGGCGGCCTTGGTCACGCTCTGCTCGTCGAGGATCGCCTCCAGGGCGCGCAGCAGGTTGAGGTCGACGTTGTGGGTCATGGTCCTGTCCGTGGTCGGTGGCGGCCGAACCCGAACGAGCGTCGACCGCGACGCGCCGATCCTCTCACCACCGGCTCAAGCCAGGGTGAAAGTGAAGGGCGCTACGGCCGACCTGTCATCGACCGCCCGGATGCTCGGCATCGCCATGTCTCGCTTCCCCCCTGCGACCCACGGCCGGGATGCTCTGTGGAGTCCGGCACGGAGGCCGTCCGCGTCGGGTGACTCTGGCGAACGCCGACCGAGGGGCCGCCACGCCGGGCCGTCCGAGCAGCCACACCCGCACGCAAGTCGTGGTCGTCGGCGGAAGTCCCGCCGGCCTCATGCTGAGCCACCTGCTGGCCCGTTCCGGCATCGACTCCGTCGTGTTGGACACCCGCTCCGCCGAGGAGATCGAAAACACCCACCGCGCCGGGATCCTGGAACGCGACAGCGTTCGGCTTCTTGTCGAATCGGGCGCCTCAGACCGGGTCCTCCGCGACGGCCACGAGCACCAGGGGATCGACCTGCGGTTCGTGGGCGTCAGCCACCGGATCGACTTCCAGGCCTTCGTTGGAGCCTCCTGCTGGCTCTACCCCCAGACCGAGGTGTTCGTCGACCTGCACGGCGCGCGGACGCGCGACGGCTCCGACCTGCGCTACGGCCTGGCCACCACGAAAGTCGTCGAGTTCGACGTCGTCGCTCGGGTGCGGTACGAGGGCAGCGACGGTGAGGTCCATGAGGTGGAGGGAGACCTCGTGGTCGGGGCCGACGGCTACCGCGGGTCGGCCCGGGGGCTCGTTGAGGACCGTCACCAGTACTTTCGCGAGTACCCGTATGCGTGGTTCGGGGTCCTCGTCCAGGCGCCGACGAGCGCGCCGGAGCTGTTCTACGCCAGGTCTCCTCACGGCTTCGCGCTCGTCAGCCAGCGCACGTCCGACATCCAGCGGCTGTACTTCCAGTGCAACCCGACCGAGGACCAGCAGTCCTGGTCGGACGATCGGATCTGGGAGCAGCTCCAGCTGCGCCTCGGAGGCGAGGACGGCTTCCGGCTGCACGAGGGGCCGGTCATCGAACGAACGGTGCTGCCGCTCCGGAGTTTCGTGCAGACCCCGCTACGGCACCGTCGGCTTCTGCTCGCCGGGGCGCCGGCCACACCGTGCCGCCGACCGGGGCGAAGGGGCTCAACCTGGCCCTAGCCGACGTACGCGCTCTGGCGGAGGTGATCGAGCAGACGTCGCGCACCGGCAACCTGACGTCGCTGGACGCCTATACCCCCCGCGCGCTGGACCGGGTATGGCGGGCGCAGCACTTTTCGTACTGGATGACGACGATGCTGCATTCGTCGCCCAAGGCCAGCGACTACGACGAAGAGCGCCAGCTCGCCGAGCTGCGCGGTGTTGTGTCGTCGACGGCTGGGTCCGCCTACCTGGCCGAGGGCTACACCGGCTGGCCACGCTGAACGCACGTGGCCGAATGGGAACCGGCCGGCTAAGCCAACGGGCAACCATGCTCCAAGTTGCGACCTCGGGTGCAGTCGTCGCGGAAACCTTGGTCGCCACACCGCTCCTGGCATCCGCCGGCGACGGAGTCGCTCTTGTGCGGGAGCGCCTCGCCCGCATACTGAGTGACGCTGCGGGTGTGCGGATTCTGGACTGTTCCTTTCCAAACGCCGCCATTGGTCGAGGCCCCTCTGGTGGTATCCGATGTACCACGCGGTCATCTGTGGTCGCGGACCCCTTCCGGGCAGGCCACCGCGGTTCTGGACCAGACCCCGCGCCCACGCCCCATAGGCGCCGCCTATTCCCGGCATTGAGGAAGCCGTGTTCCCTGATGCCCTTGTCTTTGGGGATAGTCACCAGCACGTCGACTCCTCCCGACCACCGAACCTCGGCCGAGTCAGGTAGCGGCGCCATGGGCCACGTCCGACAAGCGGACAGGCATCCAGCAGCCCTCAACGATGAAAGGCGCCTCGGATGTCTAACACGATCGACCCCGGACGCACCGCAGACGTCCGCGCCAAGACGTCCGGGCAAAGGGAAACACGTTCCCCAGGACTTCCTCAGCTCGTCCTTCTGCTAGCCGTCAGCTGCATGTCGGTGTTGGGCGCCGTGTTGATCGCGCCGGTCTTGCCACAGATGACCGACTACTTCTCAAGTACCGCGGGCGCCGAGATTCTCGTACCCATCGTCCTGACCGTGCCTGCGCTGATGATCGGCATGGCCGCGCCGTTCGCCGGACTGATCGTGGACGCCATCGACCGCAAACGCCTTCTCATCGGCGCGCTGGTCGCGTACTCAGTGTTCGGAACTGCGCCGCTCTACCTGAACTCGCTCGGCGCGATCATCGGCAGCCGGGTCCTCGTAGGGCTGTGCGAGGCCGCGATCATGACCTGCTGCACTACCTTGATCGGCGACTACTGGGCGGGGGCACAACGAGCGCGCGCCCTCGGTCTGCAGACGTTGGTGGCAGCCCTCTCCGCGACCGTGTTCCTGGCCGTCGGCGGCGCCCTGGGCAGTTCCGGGTGGCGGACACCATTCTGGCTGTACCTCATCGCCATCCTGCTGGCCGCCCCGATGAGCCGACTGATCTGGCAGCCGGCTGCCCACCCCCGCGCCCAACGAGCGGGGCGCCGGCGGCTCGAGCCCCTGCCGTGGCGCCAAATTCTCGTTCCCTGCCTGGTCACCATCTTCGCCGGCGTGATCTTCTACGCCCTGATCGTTCAGTTGTCCTTCGTGCTTACTGGAGTCGCTGTCACCTCCACCGCCACCATTGGCTTGATCAGTGCGCTCATGTCCTTAGGCACGGCCATCGGATCAGGTTCGTTCGCGAAGCTGTCCCGATTCACACCTAGAACGTTGCTGCCCATCGCCTTCGGGCTCTCCGCGGTCGGGCTCGTGGTCGTGTTCGCCTCTACAGCCGTCCCGGTCATCACTGTTGGCGCGGTGCTGACCGGCCTCGGCACCGGCCTACTGTTGCCCACTCTGCTGACTTGGGCCGTCAACTCTCTCCACTTCGAGCAGCGCGGCCGCGGCACTGGGCTTTGGACCGGGACCCTCTTCATCGGCCAGTTCACTTCACCCCTGATCATCGCCGCGATCGGCATCGCCGCTGGCGGTCTCCAGCCGGCCCTTGGTGTTCTGGGCATCGTTGCCGCCGTCATGGCAGTGGTGACGGGACTGACGCTGCCCCGTAACGCCCGACCCCTCACTGCAACCACGGACTAGGGCGTCTCTCAAAGCGCGTAGCCAAGTGACGATCGCTGCGCGGACGACACCGCCTCGGTAGATGATCGCGAGCTCGTCGTACCTGGTTGCCAGCCCCCGGCTCGCAGCAGCGCTACAGGTCGAAGAGGGAGAGTTCTAAGCCCAGCCGTAGCAGCCGAGTCCAGCAAGACCCGCCCCGGGAACCCCTACCTGCAAGGCGCCCTCGGCGCCGCGGCGATGGCCTGCGCGCAGAACCCCCACACCTACCTCGGGGCCCGCTACCGACGGATCGCCACACGCCGAGGACCACAGAAAGCCAACGTCGCCATCCAGCACTCGATACTGACCGTGATCTGGCACATGGGCCGCGACGGCACCATCTATGACGACCCCGGAGCCGACTACTTCACCCGCCTACACCCCGACCGGACCAAGACCCGAGCCCTGCACCAACTCGAGGCCAGGGGCTACCAAGTCACCCTCGACCACGCCAGCTGAGCACAACCCCCGACGCGAAAGGGAATCTTCGCGTCAGAGACATGAAAGTGGATGAGTCGGTCGGTAGCCGGGATCGCTTACGCACGGCTTTTGTCGAGGTCAGATTTGACCCAAAGTGCCTCTGACCTGCGGAAACGTCGTTGGGTGTGTTGGCTGTCGTTGGCCTGTTTTGAGAATCCTGCGGACTAACTGCGGACTAAATAGCTGCAGAACGATCGCCTCATGAAGGGCACCGCGTCGGGCGACGGCAGCAAGGCC
>DASYGI010000413.1:0-4118 GCA_035999925.1 Pedococcus sp. | reverse complement strand
GCCACCCTCGCCCCGCGGGACCGTACTGCGGTCGTCGTCAAGCTCGTGCGGATCCACGTCTTCGGCGCCATCTACAACCGGCGCGAACTGCCCTCCTGGACCGTCCAGGACCGGCAGGACCTCAGCTCCGCGGCGTCCGCCATGCTGACGGCGGCTCCTGCCGCGAGCCGCGCGCTGTCGCTGGTCGAGCGCCAGCTGCTGTCGGCAGGTCTGGACGTAGCGTCACCTGAGTCCGAGCTCACCGAGCTGTCTGCCCGTCGGGTCAGGCACGGGCGGTGGAACACCGTGGCCACGCCCGACCTGCGCGGGCTCCTGTCAGCGCAGGGACCCCTCCGGCTCATGGCTTCGTCGGCCCTCATGCGGTAGGTCCATCGCGGTTGGCAGGCCTAGACCGGCCTCGCGAGCCAGCCCGATGAGCACGACAAGAATGGGCAGGCTGAGCACGGTCAGGCTCACCGGAAGGGCGACCCCGAGCAGGATCTCGAGATAGCAGAGCATCGAGACCGTGAGGGTGACCACGGCCAGCCAGGCAGAGCGCGGCCGAGCGAAGGCGAGGACCAGGACCAGGATCTCGCCGGGGAAGAAGTAGCGCTCACGCATGTGCGGCAGCAGAAACGGCACAGTCATGAGGACGAGGGCAGCCAGGGTCAGGCGCCGCGAGGGGTCCGCCAGCACCGTGGGACGTGCGCCGACCAGCGCGAAGATGGCGAGCATGGCGGCGACGGTGAGCACGACGAAGAGGCGCGAGAACACCGCCTCGTCCTGCCGAGGAAACCACCCGGGCAGGCTGGGGCCGTAAGCCAAGAAATGAAGGCTCCCCGCCTGCGTCGAGTAGATGCGCACCAGCGAACCGAGAGGGCGTCCGGCGAGCCAGGCCGGGACCAGCGCGGCGACCGGGCCAACCAGCGCCACCGCAGGCGTCCACCAGCGCTGTCTTCCGCCCAGCAGCCAGATCAGCACGAGGAACGGCAGGAAGAACACAGCCTGGAGCTTGAAGGCGAACGCGACGCCGAAGAGCAGCCACGACAGCAGGTGCTGGTCCCGAAGACAGTAGAAGAGGGACCACAGCAGCAGCGAGGCATAGGTGGCGTCGGTCTGTCCCCAGGCGGCGCTGTTGAGGAAGACGGTCGGGACGAACATCGCCCCCAGACCGGCAGCCCAGGGCGCCAGGCGCCCTCCTCGGACCCGGCGGACCACCGCGGCCACCGCGAACGCAAGGCTCACGTCGCCCACTGCGGACACCGCCTTGACAGCCACGAGCGCCGGCAGATGAAACAGTGACGCGAGGTAGAGCATGTACAGGTAGGGCGGGTTGTAGTCCGCGAAGGCTTCGCGGAAGCCGCTGAAACCCTGCTGCTCGAGATGGAGGTACCAGGGCGCGAGGTAGATCCGCGTATCCGGGCTGCTGAACGGGCCGAGGGCCCATCGGACGCCCACCGCGCAGACGATCAGACCCACGAGTGAGGCCAGTACCAGGCCCTCCCGTCCGCCACGGAGGCGCCACGCCTGGGGAGCCGGCAGGGTGCCGACGCGTCGCTCGCTTTTCACCATCAGGTATTGCCCCTTCGTCGCCGTGCGCCACGGATCATACGGTCCTTGCGGCACAGGACCGCTCGCGGACCGCTGCGGCTGGGCTGCTGGGTCTCGATAGGGTGCTCTGATGGCCATCCCGATCGTGCGTTTCGCGACGCGAATATTCGCTCCAGAGATCGGAGCCGCGGCGTTCCGAGAGCGGCTTCTGGCCGATGCCTTCGCGACGGCGGGGTATCGCGTCGAGGTGCTCACCACCGTGCCGCCGGCGTCGGCCCCCCCGGCGCACGACGAGGGGATCTCGGTGAGCCGCTGGCCGGTGCGCCGCGATGCGAACGGCAACATCCGCGGTTACCTGCACTACCTCAGCTATGACCTTCCGCTCGCCGTGCGGCTGCTCGGTCGACGACCCCCCGCCCTCTATGTCGCCGAGCCGCCGCCGACCACGGGGCTGGTTGTGCGGCTGGTCGCCGCTGTGCACCGCCGCCCCTACATCTGGTATGCCGCGGACGTCTGGTCAGAGGCCGCGGGCGCAGCCGGCGCACCGGCGTGGGTGGTGAGGATGCTGCGCGGAGTCGAGGGCTGGGTGCTGCGCGGTGCGGCGGTGGTGCTGTCGATCTCCGACGGGGTCACCGAGAAGCTGGAAAGCTTCGGGGTGGACCAGCAGCGTGTCCTCACCGTCGGCAACGGCGTCGACACGACCGTCTTCACCCCGACCGGGCCATCGATGGACCAGAGCGCGCCCTACTTCGTCTACACCGGGACGATGTCCGAGTGGCAGGGTGCGGGGGTCTTCATCCGGGCGCTGAAACGCCATCACGACGCGGGTGGTCGCGACCGCATCGTGTTCGTGGGCCAGGGCAGCGAGCTCCCTGCTCTCCGTCAGCTCGCCGAGGAGCTGGTCCCCGGCGCGGTCGAGTTCACGGGGGTCCTCTCGCCCGCGGACACGGCCCAGTGGATCCGCGGGGCTGCTGCCGCGCTGGTCTCCATCAAGCCGGGACTCGGCTACGACTTCGCGAAGCCCACGAAGATCTATGCCGCGACGGCGTGTGGGGTGCCAGTAGTGTTCGCCGGACGGGGTGCGGGTCCGGCGCTGGTTCGCAGCCAGGACCTCGGGTGGGCCTGTGACTACGACGAGGCCGAGGTCGCCGCGGCCCTGACTGCCGCCCTGGACCAGTCGACCGCGTCGGTCCAGGAGGTTCAGGAACGCCGGGACCGGCTGGTGGCCTGGACAGAAGAGCATGCCTCGCTGCGGGCTATTGCCGCGAGGACCTGCGAGAGCATCGCTGCCATCCTCGCCCAGCGCTCCCGTGGCGGCGTGCCTACGGGCGCTGGGTGAGCAGGGCGTCAGCCACCCGCTTCGCGGCGTGCCCATCGCCGTAGGGGGTGGCATCGGTCTCGGCTGGAATGGGCCGGTCGATGGCTCGAGCCAGCTCGCGCGGGTCGTCGACGAGCACGTTCCAGCCCAGCTCGACCGTCTCGATCCACTCGGTTTCGGTGCGAACCGTCGTACACGGAGTCCCCAGCAGGAACGCCTCCTTCTGCAGCCCACCGGAGTCAGTGATCACCCCGACGCTGTCCATGACTGCCCGGACGAGCTGGGGGTAGGGCAGCGGATCCGCGACAACGATCGACCCTGACGCCAGGTCGAGCCCAAACTCCGCCGCGCGGGCGCGCAGGCGAGGGTGGGCCAGGAGCAGGGTCGGCACGTCCAGCTGCGACAGCCCGTCGATGATGGAACGAAGTCGGGTCTCGTCGTCGGTGTTGTCGGGGCGGTGGAGGGTGGCGACCCGGAAGGCGTCGCCCCGGAGCTCGATCGGCACCTCGGAGACCAGGTTCGAGACGAGGTCGCGCACCCGGTACAGGACATCGGTCATGACATCGCCGACGAGGATGGACCGGTTGGAGAGTCCTTCGGTGGCCAGGTGGCCCATGGCAACTTCGGTGGGCGCCAGGCAGAGGTCAGCGGCGTGGTCGGTCAGGACCCGGTTGTGCTCCTCGGGCATCCGCCGGTTGAAGGAGCGCAGCCCGGCCTCGAGATGCGCGAGAGGGATGTGCATCTTCACCGCGCTCAGGGCCCCGGCCACGGTGGAGTTCGTATCGCCGTAGACAAGGACCCAGTCCGGCTGATGTTGCTCCAGCACCTCGTCCATGGCCGCCAACATGGCGCCGGTCTGACGCCCGTGCGAGCCCGAGCCGACCGCGAGATGCAGGTCGGGTGCGGGAATGCCCAGGTCCTGGAAGAAGACGTCCGACATCGCTGCGTCGTAGTGCTGACCGGTGTGGACGATCACGTGTTCGGCTTCGGTCGCGGCCAGAGCTTCGGCAACCGGGGCCAGCTTGACGAACTGCGGCCGGGCACCCACGACACTGAGGATCTTCACGAGCGCCACTGTACCGAGCGGTGCCTGGACCCCCGGTCGCCGCCGTGCTGTCGCGGGCGGCACGGTGGCCCCTGGGTATGCTCGCCCGGTGAGTCTGACCAGCGCGACGCCGCAGCGCCCCAGCGCCGGAATGACCCCCAAGGTCGTCGCCGTCGTGGTGAGCTACAACCGCCGAGACCTGCTGGCCGAGTGCCTAGGCGCCGT
>DASYGI010000412.1:0-3854 GCA_035999925.1 Pedococcus sp. | reverse complement strand
CAGGGAGGGGGTGGCCACCTACTACCTGGCGGTCAACCGCAACAAGCGGTCTGTCGCGCTCGACTTCAAGGACGAGGACGACCGTGCGGCCGCCCGTAAGCTCGCCGCCCGCGCGCACGTGGTGGTGGAGAACTTCAAGCCCGGCGGCCTGGCCCGCTTCGGCCTTGACTATGCGACGGTGGCGGCGGCCAACCCCGCCGTGGTGTACGCCTCGATCAGCGGGTTCGGCTCCGGCAAGGGCGCCGGCCTGCCCGGATACGACCTGATGGTGCAGGCGATCTCGGGTCTGATGAGCTTGACCGGTGACCCGGAAGGCTCCCCGTACCGGGCCGGCATCTCCGTCTTCGACGTGATGGCGGGCATGCATGCCACGATCGGCATCCTCGCCGCGCTGCGGCACCGGGAGGAGACCGGTCAGGGGCAGCACGTCGAGGTGAACTTGCTCTCCACTGCGCTGTCCGGGCTAGTCAACCACAGCAGCGCCTATGTCGCCGGCGGGGTCGTCCCGCTGCGGATGGGCAACGCGCATCCCAGCCTGTTCCCCTACGAGCCACTACCTGCTGCGGACGGTGAGCTAATCGTCACCGCTGGCAACGACGGCCAGTTCCGCAAGCTGTGCGACGTCCTCGGCATCCCGGACCTGATCGATGATCCTCGGTTCGCGCACAACCAGGACCGCACCGCCAACCGCGAGCAGCTGCGTCCGCTCCTGGTCGAACGGCTGGCCACCCGCTCCAAGATGGAGTGGTTCCGCGACCTGACCGCGGCTGGGGTGCCGTGCGGACCCATCAACACCATCGACGGCGGCGTCGCGTTCGCCGAGGAGATGGGCCTGGACCCGGTCGTGGACGCCGGGCACGGAGAACACGCCGTTCCCGGGATCCGCAACCCGATCCGGTTCTCACATACACCACCGCGCTACGAGCTGCCGCCACCAGAGCTCGACGAGCACGGTGCCCAGATCCGCCGGTGGCTGACGGACCCCGACGCCACCAGGCCCCGGCCGGCGCCCATCCACGCAACAGTCACGACCGGAGGCACCGATGCCCGGCAGTGAGCTGCCCACGTTCCCCACCTCGATCGGCACCTCAGACCTGACCAGCATCAACCTGCTCGGCCAAGACCTGGCACACGACCTGATGGGCCAAGTCAGCTTCGGGGAGCTCGCCTTCTGGCTGGTCGCGCAGCGGCGGCCCACCCCCGGCCAGCTGCGCGTCTTCGAGGCTGTCCTGGTCGCCCTGGCCGACCACGGGTTCACCCCGACCGCCATCGCCGCCCGGCTGACCTACCTCAGCGCACCCGACTCACTACAGGGAGCGGTCGCGGCCGGGCTGCTCGGAGGAGGCTCCCGCTTCCTCGGCGTCACCGAGGACTGCGCCCGGTTCCTCGCCAACGCACTCGCCGGCCGGTCTGAGCAGCCAACCGACGACGCCGGGTGGGACGAACTCGCCATCCAGGTCGTCAGCCAAGCGCGAGCAGCGCGCCGGATCATCCCCGGTCTCGGCCACCCGGTCCACAAGAGCGGTGACCCGCGCACCCCGGCGCTGATCGCCCTCGCCGACCAGGAAGGGGTCCGCGGCCCGCATCTGCGGCTGTTCCAGGCCATCGGACGGGTCCACCCCGAGATCCTCGGTCGTTCTCTGCCGCTCAACGGCGCCGGGGTCTGCGGCGCTGCCCTCGCCGACCTCGACCTGCCCGTGGAGATGCTGCGCGGCTTCGCGCTCCTTGCCCGCACCGCCGGCGTGCTGGGGCACATCGCGGAGGAGCAACGGCAACCCGTCGGCATGGACGTCTACCTCACCATCGACCGCAACGCCAAGTACCGGCCTCCCGCACCCGCAACCAGCCACGTGCACGCCAACGGAACCACCCGGACATCCCACGACGGAGGCACATCATGACCGCGAGCACCCCCCAGCCCCAACTCCGCTCCGTTCCCGGAGTGCCACCGGGGACCGTCGAGGGCTGGCCCGGAATGGACTACAGCAAGACCACCGACGCCGGCATGCGCATCCAGCGCAACGTCACGGTGCCAATGCGCGATGGCAAGCTGCTGCGCGTCGACCTCTACCGTCCCGACCACGCCGACGAACCGCTGCCGGTGCTGATCGCCTGGAGCCCCTACGGCAAGCACGGGCAGCTCGACTGGCGCTACTGGCCCGGAAACGACGTCCCCACCGAGGACCTCTCCCCGTACACCTGCTTCGAGACACCCGACCCGGCGTACTGGACCCGTCACGGATACGCCGTGATCATGGCCGACGCCCGCGGCACCTGGGGATCGGAAGGCAACGTCACCATGGGCGGGCCCGCCGAAGCCAGGGCCTGTTACGACCTCATCGAGTGGGCCGGCACCCAGGACTGGAGCAACGGCAAGGCCGGCATGGCCGGCGTCTCCTGGTACGCCGTCATCCAGTGGGCGGTAGCCGCCCTCCAGCCCCCGCACCTCGCCGCGATCAACCCCTGGGAGGGCTGGAGCGACCTGTACTACGAGGTCGTCACCCACGCCGGCATCCCCGAGACCGCGTTCGTGCCGATGCTGGCCCCACTCATCGGCTACACCCACGAGCAGGTCGAAGACGTCGCCGGCCTGGCGATGGAGCACCCCTTCGACGACGAGTACTGGGCCTCCAAGCGCCCCGACCTCACCGCCATTCAGGTACCGGCTTTCGTCGTCGCGAGCTGGAGTGACCACGGGCTGCACACGCGCGGCGCCCTCGAGGGCTACCGCCATGCGTCCTCGCCGCAGAAGTGGCTCATGGTCCACGGCCGCAAAAAGTGGCAGAACTACTACCAGCCAGACAACCTGCGGCGACAGACGCTCTTTTTTGACCGGTTCCTCAAGGACATCCCCAACGAGACAGACGACTGGCACCCGGTCGCCCTCGAGATCCGCGAGCGCTACTACCAAGGCGAGATGCGCCACGAGCAGGAGTGGCCGCTGGCGCGCACCCAGTACACCAAGTCCTGGCTGCACGCACGTGAGCGTACGCTCCGGGCCAAGCCGGCCGAGCAGGAGGCGCTGACCGCCTACGACGCGACGACTGGGTCGGTCCACTTCGACCGCGCCTTCGACGAAGACACCGAGATCACGGGCTACAGCAAGCTCCGCCTCTGGGTGTCGGCGGAGGGCTCCGACGACATGGACCTGTTCGTCGCGCTGCAGAAGCTCGACGCCGACGGGAACAAGGTCAACTTCCCGTTCTTCTCCACCTTCGAGGACGGCAACGTCGCCCTCGGCTGGCTACGCGTCAGCCGCCGCGAACTCGACGAGCAGAAATCGACGCCGCACCAGCCCAAGTACGCCCACCAGCGAGACCAGCTCCTCAACGAGGGTGAGATCGTTCCCGTCGACATCGAGATCTGGCCATCCAGCACCATGTTCCGCGCAGGCGAGACGCTCAGGGTGGTGGTCCAGGGTCACGACGTCAACCGCTACGAGGAGGGCCTGTTCGCCCAACGGCACGAGTACCTGAAGAACAAGGGCCGGCACCTCATCCACACCGGCGGGCGCTACGACTCCTATCTCCTCCTGCCGACCATCCCCGGACGGAAGTAAGCATGGACGCCCAGGCGTGACGAGCGCGGGTACAGGTGACGGCACGGCCGCCAGACCCGCACCCTGACGCTCCGAACGCTCAGTTTGATCCCGCCAGCGATCCAATCAGGAACCATGGCATCCAGCAGAGTCATGCGCCCAGCACCGGGCGATCTGGGCGCAGTGGCATGCGCAGTCGGCCAGAGAGATAGGCGATCCGATTCGGTAGGGAGTGCGAACTCGGCGCCCACCGGGTCGGCAGAGGGCAATCACGCTCCGTGATATGCGCCACGGAGGCAATGTCTGGCCACCGCCA
>DASYGI010000411.1:0-1712 GCA_035999925.1 Pedococcus sp. | reverse complement strand
CGCTGCCACACCGTGCCACCGGCCTCGACGGACATGTCCATCGCAGCGTGACCCTCCATCGACCCGGCCACACCCCGCTCGGCCTGCTCGCGCGCCGCGTCGACGACGCGCCCACGCATCCACAGCCGGAACGCCAACGCGACGGCGACAATCATGATGGGGCCCCCGACGAACTCGGCCAGCGTGAACTGCCACCCCATCAGCAGCGCCAGGATGATGCCGAGCTCGATGACCAGGTTCGTGGAGGCGACCTCGAACGCCATCGCCGCGCTCAGCGAAGCACCCTTGCGGAACAAGGACCTGGCCAGTGCCACCGCGGCATACGAGCAGGACGACGAGGCGGCGCCGAGCCCCGTCGCCCAGGCCAGGGAGCGGGGCGAGTCGTCGGCGAGGTAGCGGGTCACCTGCTCGCGGCGCACCACGGCCTGGACGACCCCGGAGAGGAAGAACCCGAGGACCAGCGGCCACAGAATCTCCCAGCCCATGGCTGCGGACATGGATAATGCGTGGAGCAAGGAACCAACCAGACCCATACGACACCTTCCTCGTGACCGCCTTCCTCGTGACCACGCGGGGGCTGCGGCGTTCGCCGCCTGGCGCACAGTGCGATGGCCCGGCGCGTGCGTGGGGCAGCCGTCAGTGACCCGGACTTGAACCTTCACCGCCGTCCCCGACGAGGGTGGCGGCGAGCTGGACCAGGCTGGTCACTTGCCCGTCTGGTCGGTCGAAGAAGCCCGGGTAGGGCACCCCGGTGCGGTTGACGAACGCCGTGGTCAGCCCAGCCGCGGAGGCACCGTGGATGTCCCACGGGTGGACCGCGACCAGCATCGTCTCAGCCGCCGTCGCCCCACACTCGGAAAGTGCGTACTCGTAGGCAGCCTTGGCCGGCTTCCATGCCGGAGCATCGGCCACCGACAGCAGGCGTTCGAAGCAGTCCGCGATGCCGTTGCGCTCGAACAAGCCCTGGGCCACCGAGGTGGAGCCGTTGCTCAAGGTGACCAGTCGGATCCCGGCCGCGGCGAGGGCGCGCACTCCCTCGATGACGTCGTCGTGAACAGGCAGTTGGGTGAAGGTCCCCATCACGGTATCGACTGCGTCGTCTAGGTGATGGACACCGTGGGCCGCCAGGACGCTATGCAGGGACCGGCTGGCCAGGGCGGCGAAATCCGGGTTAGCGCCGGTCACCGTCAACGCGAAGCCGTCGCGCAGCAACCCCGAGAACCAGGTCGCGGCAAGGTCAGGGCTCGCGCCAAGATCCGCGAAGGTCGTCGCCAGCCCGCGCATGTCGGACAGGGTCTCGTTGACATCGAAGACGATCACGTTTGGGCGACCCACCGGTTGGGCGTCTGCGGTGTTCGAGTTATTCATGGGGCTGCTCCTGAACGTTCTGTTGGGGACCATCGTGGCCGACTTCGAGCCGGGTGGCGCGGGCCGGCCGGGGGTTCTTTAGGACGACTCCACCGAGTTTGCCCCCGAAGGCAGACGGCGCACCGCGGTCCTTGGGGTCATCCGAGGCTCTTTCCCGTGACGTAGATGAGGGCCTGCTCGATGTCTTTGACGGTCCAGGTGGGGTCGGTGGGTGAGGCGAGGTTCTGCTTGCCTTGTGCGCTGAGGAAGCGGAGCATCGTCGGTGGTGGGGCGGAGCCCATGGTGTTTGGGGTGCCGTTGTCGAGCCAGCGAAGATGGCCGCGGGGGTCGATCACGTAGACCAC
>DASYGI010000410.1:0-41367 GCA_035999925.1 Pedococcus sp. | reverse complement strand
AACGCCAGCAGCGACCGCGAGCCAGGTGCCAGCACGCGCAGGTGGCGCTCCCGCCGGTCGAGGTCCGTGCCGATGATGTCGTGGGCGCGCGTCGAGTCCTTGCGCGTCGCCGGGACGACCCCGGACTCCAGCTCGACGGGGACCGGCCCGGGGCCTCCGGAGCCTGACGAACCGCCGCCCGTGGTCGCGGTGGTGACGCCGGTCCCGGCCTCCTTCTCCAGCTCGAGGCCGGCGCCGAGCTCGTGCAGAGCCTTGAGGATCAGGGCGTGGCTGCGCAGCAGACCCAGGACCAGGAGTCCGAGCAGGAGGATGGCGACACCCTCGGCGACGATGGCAGCGAGCATGGTCAGCCCTTCGTGGTGGTGCGGATGGCGGCGGGCGTGACGGTGGGCAGGACGGCCATGACCTGCCAGGCGAGGAAGGCGACCAGCGCCGCGAGCCCGGCGACCGTGACGAGGTCGCTGACGGGCGCGGACCACGCCGAGGCGGGTGGGTCTGCTGCGACGGCTGCCGCGGCCAGGGCGGCGGCAGCCGTGAGCGCCGCGTGGGTTCGTGTCGCGGGGGTGTCAGGCTTGCCGAAGCACCCGCAGGAGCCGAGGACCCCGCCGCGTCGCAGCACCCGAAGCACGAAAGTCGTGAAGAGCAGGTATGCCGCGGCCACCAGGGCGGCGCTCAGCCGCGACGGCGCGACCACGGCCCAGAGGCCGACCGCCACCTCGACGAGGGCGAAGGCGCGGACGAGCAGCCGGCTCCCCGGCAGACCGGACTGGCGTAGGGCCCGCACCAGAGGGAGCGGGTCGGACAGCTTGGGCACCCCCGCCACAACGAGGAGGCCCGCCGCGGCAAGGTACGGTCCGGCAGCCAGGTCCCACATACCGGGTCACGGTACCCCTGGATCAGCCGGCCGTCCTGTCCGCGCCGGGCCTCGCTCAGCGTCTCGTCAGGCGTCGGAAGAGGTGCCGTCCAGGTCGCCCTTGGCGTCATCCGCGGCGTCGGCGACCTCCTCGGCGGCGTCCTTGGTGACGTTGGCCGCGTCCTTGGTGACGTTGGCGGCGTCCTTGGTGACGTTGGCCGCGTGCTTGCCCACCGAGGCCGCCTGGTTCTTCGCGGCATCGGCGGCGTTGCCGGCCTTCTCCTTGGCCGCGTCGGCGATCGAGGTCACCGTCGAGTCGCGGCCGACAGCCGGCGCGGTGTAGGGGTCCTCCAGCGGGGTCGCCCACGGGTCCTCGCGAGGGGAGGACCGGCGGAAGACCGCGAGCCCAGCGGCAGCGGCGGCCGCGAGGCCGAGCAGCAGGAAGAGCTTGCCCTTGCGGCGCTTGGCGACACGCTCACCCTTGAGCACGGCGAGCGCCTCGGGGGCGCGCTCGGCGGTGTCGGAAGCCGTCGCCTTCGCGGCGGCCGAGGCCGCCGCCACGGCGGCGATCGCCTCGGCGACCTTGGGGAGGAGGCTGTCCACGATCGTGTCGCGGGCCGTGTCGACCTTGGGGGCCAGGCCCTCCACGGCGCCCTGGAGCTTGGGGGCGGCGACCTCGATGCCGTGTTCGACGTGGGGCTTGGCCCACTCGCGCGCCGCCTCGACGTGCGGCTGGCTCCAGTCCCTGGCCGTCGACGCGGCGACAGTGGCGCGCTCCAGTGCGACCTCGGCCGCGGGACCCACGCGCTCCTTCAGTGAGGCGGCGTGCTCGGCGGCGTTGCGAGCCGTGGCGGTCAGCGTGTCTGCGGCCTGCTCAGATGTGGTCTTGGTGCGGAACACCATGCCTCCTGGGACTGTGTGGCGAACTGTCTGCGGACGTGGTTTCGAGACCCATCCTGCCTTGTTTCCGCTGGTGGGCAAGCCCGTGGGGTGTGTTCTGCATCGCCGTTGCTCGTCGCCTTGGCCGCTCGTGGAAGGATGACCAGCATGGACGTCACCCTCAAGACCAACCACGGCGACATCAACGTCACGCTGTTTCCCGACCACGCCCCCAAGACCGTCAAGAACTTCGTCGGCCTGGCCAAGGGCGAGCAGGAGTACCGCGACGACGCCGGTCGCAGCAACCCCACGCCGTTCTTCGACGGTCTGATCTTCCACCGGATCATCCCCGGCTTCATGATCCAGGGCGGGTGCCCGCTCGGTCAGGGCTTCGGTGGCCCGGGCTACACCTTCGACGACGAGATCAGCCCCGACAAGGACTTCACCAAGCCCTACATGCTCGCCATGGCCAATGCCGGCAAGCGCATGGGCAAGGGCACCAACGGCTCTCAGTTCTTCATCACGGTCGGCGACACCAGCTGGCTCCAGGGCAAGCACACGATCTTCGGTGAGGTCGCCGACGCCCCGAGCCGCGAGGTGGTCGACAAGATCGCCGGCGTGCCCACCGGCGCCAACGACAAGCCGGTCGACGACGTCGTCATCGAGTCCGTCGTCGTCCACGACTGACCCGACCGCACCTTTCCGCGCATGAGTGAGCTCCCGGCATACGCTGCGCCGCAGGCCCCACCGGTCTGCCCGCGGCACCCGGACCGGGTCTCCTACGTGCGCTGCCAGCGTTGCGGCCGGCCGGTGTGCCCAGAGTGCCAACGGCCGGCCGCCGTCGGTGTGCAGTGCGTGGACTGCGTCAAGGAGCAGGCGCGCACGGCGCGGTCGACCAGGACCGTGTTCGGCGGTTCGGTGACCGGCACCCCGGTGGTGTCGACGGCGATCGTCGCGCTCTGCGTGGTCGTGTTCGTGCTCCAGCAGGTGCTGCCGGGGTTCACCGACCAGATCGTCTTCGACCCCGGCGCCGCGCGAGCGCAGCCGTGGCGGTTCCTCACGGCGGCCTTCGCGCACGCGAGCGTCACCCACATCCTGTTCAACATGATCGCCCTGTGGGCGGTGGGGGCCCAGTACCTGGAGCGCCTGCTCGGAGCTGCCCGGTATGCCGCGGTCTACCTCGTGAGCGCGCTGGGCGGCTCCGTGGTCTACATGCTGTTCAGCAGCCCGCCGCCGATCCCCTATGCCCCGCCGGACCAGCAGTTCTGGGGTTCTCCCACAGTGGGGGCCTCGGGCGCGGTGTTCGGGTTGTTCGGCGCCATGCTCGTGCTCAACCGCCACCTCGGCCGGTCCTCGGCCGGCATGTACGCGACCATCGCGATCAATGCGGTGATCGGCTTCGTGGTGCCCAACATCGCCTGGCAGGCGCACCTGGGCGGCCTGCTGACCGGGGCCGCGATCGCTGCGGTCATCGCGTGGAGCAGCTCGCCAGCGCGGCGTCGCTGGCAGTGGCCGGGCGTCGGCCTGGTGGTGGTCGTCCTGGTCGTGCTCGCGGTCGCCAAGTACGCGGCGACCACGACCGTCGGCTACTGAGCGCAGCCGGGGTCACCTCGAAGGCGTAGGACCCTACGCCATCCGCATGGCGTCCAGCTCATCCACCGGCCGTATTACACGCCTGTGATTCTGTCCCCAGGTGTGCACAACTCTGTGGACAAGTCAGCGCCAGCGCGTGGTCATGCCGAACCCGCCCAGCATCAGGGCAAAGCCGATGCCGAGGTTCCACCGCCCCAGGGACGCGACAGGGTACTTCTCGCTGGTGATGTAGAAGACCACGACCCAGAGCAGGCCGACGACCATCAGCCCGACCATGACCGGCACGAACCACGGGGGGTTGGCGAGCTTCGGCTTCGCCGGCTTCGGCGGCGGGGTGTAAACCCGCTTGTCGCGGCCCTTGGACTCTGGCAACGGAGGACTCCTCGCATTCGGACGGCGTTCAACCCGCCGAGACGTGTGGCATACCTTAGTGCCATGGCAGACCAGCGGCTGACCTGGCTGACCCGCCAGCCCACGCTCTGGTCGACCGTCGTCCCGCTGGTCGCCGTGGCAGCCGGACTGCTGTTCGCGGTGAGCGCCTCCACCGCCAAGGGCACCGACCTGCGGTCCTCCACCACCGACCTGCCGGGCGTGATCCGCGAGGAGACGCGAGCCAACTCCCGCGCCGCCGGGCAGCTGCGCTCCCTGCGCGCCGAGGTCGACGCGCTCTCCTCCCAGCAGGCCCCGGGCGACCGCCGCGTCGCCCAGCTCACATCCGCCGCAGACCGCCTGGCGCTGGCGGCCGGCTCCGATCCGGTGACCGGCCCCTCGGTGACCGTCACCCTGAATGATGCGAAGAACGTGCCGAGCGTGCTTCCGCGTGACTTCACGGTGGACGACTACGTTGTGCATCAGCAGGACGTGCAAGCCGTGGTCAACGCCCTGTGGAAAGGTGGGGCGGAGGCAATGATGTTGATGGACCAACGGGTGATCTCGACCAGTGCGGTGCGCTGTGTCGGCAACACCCTGATCCTGCAGGGCCGGGTCTACTCGCCGCCCTACGTCATCACCGCGATCGGTGATCCCGCCGAGCTCCAGGCCTCTCTCAGCAGCAGTCCCAACGTGACGATCTACCGGCAGTGGGTCGACGCGGTCGGCCTCGGCTACGACGTGGTGACCCATGCCCGGCAGACCTTCCCCGCCTTCGCGGGCTCCCTGCAGCTCCAGTACGCGAAGGCCGCTCGATGAGGGCACTGCGCTGGTCGCTGGGCATCCTCGGCGACCTGTTCGTCTCGGCCGGCGTGCTCTTGCTGCTCTTCGTCGGCTGGCAGCTGTGGTGGACCGACGTCACCGCGAACCGCGTCCAGGCGGCCACCGTGCACACCCTCACCCAGCAGTTCGACTCTCGGGCCGCGCGGGGCGAGCAGCCGACCCCTGTGGCGTTCGGCAAGGCGTTCGCGATCGTCCGCATCCCCCGCTTCGGGACGGACTACGCCCGGCCGCTGCTCGAGGGCACGAGCCACGACATCCTCCAGCAGGGCATCGGCCACTACATCGGTACCGCCCTGCCGGGCGCCGTCGGCAACTTCGCCATCGCGGGCCACCGGACGACCTACGGACGCCCGTTCCACGACATCGACACCCTGGTCCCCGGTGACCTCATCGTGGTCGAGACCCGGGCGAGCTACAGCGTGTATGCCGTGAAGCGGCACGTCATCGTGGAGCCCACGGCCGTGGACGTCCTCGACCCGGTGCCCCAGCATCCTGGGGTACGGCCGACCGCTGCCTGGCTGACCATGACCGCCTGCCACCCGAAGTACTCCGCGGCCCAGCGCTATGTGGTGTTCGCCCAGCTGGTCCATGTCTATCCACACGCCGACGGGCTGCCCAAGGGCACGCTGTCCGTCCCGAAGGGAGCACCATGATCTACGCCGCGCTCTGGAGGGCGCTGCCGGGACCGGTTCCCGTCAAGATCCTGCTCTGCCTGGTCCTCGCGCTTGTTGTGGTCGCGTTCTGCTTCGTCTGGCTGTTCCCACGGATCGCTCCGCTCATGCCGTTCAACGACAACACGGTCAGCCCTAGCGGCGCGGCCGCGCACCCGGCATACCCGGGGCTGTGGTCATGACCCGCGTCCTGGTGGTCGACAACTACGACAGCTTCGTGTTCACGATCGTCGGCTACCTCCAGCAGCTGGGCGCTGACTGCGAGGTGGTCCGCAACGACGCGATCTCGACGGCTGACGCAGCCGAGTTCGACGGCGTACTGCTCTCACCAGGGCCGGGAACCCCTGAGGGGGCGGGGGTCTCCATGGCGATGGTCGAGGCCTGTGCCGAGCGGGCGCAGCCGATGCTCGGGGTCTGTCTGGGACACCAGGCGCTCGGCGCCGTCTTCGGAGCCACCGTGGGCCGCGCGCCCGAGCTGCTGCACGGCAAGACGTCGCACGTCGTCCACGACGGGACGGGCGTGCTGGCAGGGCTCGAGTCACCGTTCACGGCCACGCGGTACCACTCGCTGACGATCGAGCCGTCCACCCTCCCGGACGACCTCGTCGCGAACGGGCACACCAGGAGCGGCATCATCATGGGGGTGCGCCACCGGGACCTGCCCCTGCACGGTGTGCAGTTCCACCCCGAGAGCGTGCTCACCGAAGGCGGCCACCGTCTCCTGGCCAACTGGCTCGAGCTGTGCGGGCTGGCCGATGCGGTCGGTCGCTCAGCCGGCCTGAGCCCCCTCGTGCACGACGACGCCGGGGTCGCCCGCGCGGTCGCTGCCGGCTGACCCTGCCCCGAGGGCAGCCTGGCGCCTCAGGGCTTCCCGGTGGTGGTCGGTGAGGACGTCGTGGTCGGTGAGGACGTCGGGGTCGAGGTGGTCGGCGGAGCCGAAGTCGTCGGCGGGGCCGTCGTCGTCACGGTCGCCGTCGGCGGCGCCGGCTGGGCCACCGTCAAGGTGATGGTGCTCCCGTAGGCGACCTTCTTGCCGCCCGGAACGCTCTGCTTCAGCACGGAGTCCTCGGTCTGGGTGCTCGTCACGTAGGTCGTCTTGATGGTGAACCCGAGGTCACTGAGCTGGGTGGCGGCGTCGCTGCGCAGCTTGCCGGTCACGTCGGGCACGCTCACGAGGCCGGACGAGAGGTTGAGGTTGACGGCTGAGCCCACCGCGATGGTCTGACCACTGGCCGGGTCGGTCGAGACGATCTTGCCCTTGTCGACGTCGGAGTTGTCGACCTGGGTCGACGTGCCGATCTTGAGCCCCAGGCTGGTCAGCAGCGTCCTCGCCTCGTCGACGCTGTCGCCCTTGAGGTCGGGGACGGGCACGGTGTCCGGCCCGCTGGAGACGCTCAGGGTGACAGTGGAGCCGCGCGCCACCTGTTGGCCGCCGGTGGGGGCCTGGTCAAGGACCGTGCCCACATCCTTGGGGCTGGCGATGTTCTGGGTCTCCGGGACCAGTCCCGCCGCTCGGATCTCGGCTGTGGCCGTCTCGACCGGCTTGTTGGTCACCGTCGGGACGGTGACCTTCGCGGCAGCGGCCGGCGGGCCGTCGAGCAGCGACCGCCCCGCCACGAACAGCAGCGCCAGACAGGCCAGCACGCCGAGCACCAGCAGGAAGTATCCCAGCCCCCGCCGCTTGCGCGGCTCGTCGTCCGGGTCGTGGCCGATCGCCGGCAGGGTGGCCGTGTTGCCGTGGCCGGGGAAGGGCGCGGGGCCCTGCCCCGCATTCGGGTCCGAGGGGACGACCATCGTCGTCGCGGCGCCGGCGAGACCGGCGAGGGCCACCGTGGCCTCACTCGCGGCCATTGCGGTGCCTCTGGCGGCGTCGCTGATGGAGCGCCCCAGGCGCGCGGCCTGGAGGTCGGCACGGAATGCCGTCGCGTCCTGGTAGCGGGCCTCGCGGTCCTTGGCCAGGGAGTGCAGGACCACGGCGTCGAGGGCCGGGCTGACCCGGGGGTTGAACGCGGACGGCCGCGGCGGGGCCTCGCCGACGTGCTGGTAGGCGATGGCGACCGGCGAGTCGCCCTTGAACGGCGGTCGTCCGGTCAGCAGCTCGAACAGCAGGCAGCCGGTGGAGTAGAGGTCGGAGCGCGCGTCGACCGAGTGACCCTGGGCCTGCTCGGGCGAGAGGTACTGGGCCGTGCCGATGACCGCCTGTGTCTGGGTCATCGTGGCGTTGGCATCGGCCACCGCGCGGGCGATGCCGAAGTCCATCACCTTGATCTCGCCGCGCGCGCCGATCATGACGTTGGCCGGCTTGATGTCACGGTGCACGATGCCCATGCGGTGGCTGTAGGCGAGGGCGTCGAGGATGCCCTCGGTGATCCGGGCCGCCTCACCCGGGTCGAGGGGGGAGCGCTCGTTGAGCAGCTCGCGCAGGGTGCGGCCCTCGACATACTCCATGACGATGTAGGGAACGGGCTGGCTCGCGCCGCCGGCCTGCAGGGCGTGGTCCTCGCCGGAGTCGTAGACGGCGACGATCGCAGCGTGGTTGAGGCCGGCGGCCGACTGCGCCTCACGCCGGAAGCGGTTGAGGAACGAGGTGTCGCGGGCCAGGTCGGAGCGCAGCATCTTGATGGCGACCGGGCGCGAGAGCCTGGTGTCATAGCCGAGGTGGACCTCGGCCATGCCGCCGCGACCCAGGAGCCGGCCCACCTCGTATCGGCCTCCGAGCAGGTTCGGTGGCGTGGTCACTTCTTCTTCCCCCCCTTGCCCTTGCCCTTGCCCCCATGGGGAGCAGAGGCCGGCTGTGGTGAACGGTGCGCGGGCGTACTCGGACGCACGGTGGGGCTGGGGCTCCGGGTGGGAGCCGAGGTCGTCGACGGTGTGCTCCTCGTCGTCGGTGGTGCGGTGGCCGCGCTGCCTGCATGGGACACCGGGGTGGTCGCGGCGCCGGTCGGTGGCTTGTTGCCCCCGCCAGACAGGCTCACGGCGAGAACGATGGCGAGGAGGGTGAGTAGCCCACCGGCAGGCAGCAGCCACCAGAACTTCCGGCGCCGGGAGGTCTCGCCAGCGCCCCCTCCCGTCGGGCCGACGCGCGGAGGCAGCGGGAGCACGGTGGTCCGGGTCGGCGCGGATGACGGCACGGAGGATGGCTCGGGCAGCTTCTCGGTGGACGGCGCGGAGGCTGAGGCGGACGCAGGCGTGCCCAGCCCCTCGAGGCCGCGGATCGGGGTCAGCGGGCCCAACGGCATACCGACCATGGTCGCGAGCTCACCGGCCGTGGGCGGGCGGTGCGCGGGATCCTTGGCCAGGGCGGCCATGAGGGCGCCGCGCAGCGGCTGGGGCACCGACTCCGGGAGCTCCGGCGCGGGCTGGTTGACGTGCGCGAGGGCAGTGGCGACCAGCGACTCTCCCTGGAACGGTCGCCGACCGGTGAGCAGCTCGTGGCCGACGACACCCAGGGCGTAGATGTCACTGGCCGCGGTCGCCGCCTCGCCCTGAGCCTGCTCGGGTGAGAGATAGTGGGGGGTCCCGAGCACCTCGCCCGTGCGGGTCAGTCCCGAGCCCGCGGCGACCCGGGCGATGCCGAAGTCGGTGAGCTTCACGAGCCCGGCCGGGGTCAGCATGATGTTGGCAGGCTTCACGTCGCGGTGGACCACTCCGGCGGTGTGCGCGACCTGCAGGGCCAGAGCCGCCTGCGCGATGATCGAGCGGACCTCCTCTGGCGGCAGGGCGCCGCGCTCGGCGACGACCTGCGCCAGCGACTGACCCTCGACCTGCTCCATGACCAGGTAGGGGTGCTCGGCGTCGCCGCCGAAGTCGTAGACCGTCGCGATGTTGGGGTGCGACAGGGCCGCGCTGTTGCGGGCCTCGTCACGGAACCGCGCCCGGAAGTCGCTCTCCCCGGCAGTGCCGCCGTCGGCGCCCCCGCCCTGGACCACCTTGACCGCCACGAGTCGGCCGAGCAGCTGGTCGGTGGCGCGCCAGACCTGGCCCATCCCACCCGTGGCGATGAGCTCGTCGAGCCGGTAGCGCTCGTTGAGCAGCACACCCTCGGCGATCATCATGAGCCGAGCACCGCCTGCATCACGGCCTTGGCGATCGGCGCGGCGACCCGCCCACCGACGGCCTCGTTGCCCACGCTGCCGCCGTCCTCGACGACGACCGCGACGGCCACCTTGGGGTTGTCGGCGGGCGCGAACCCCGTGAACCACGCGTGCGGTGCCAGGCCGACGCCATGCTGCGCCGTGCCCGTCTTGCCCGCGACCGTCACCCCCTTGATCTGGGCCGCCGTGCCCGTCCCGCTGCGGACGACAGCCTCCATCATGCGGGTCAGCGCGCTGGCCGTGTCGGCCGAGATCGCCTGCGAGAGCTGCTCCGGCTGCTGCTGGTCGATGACCTCGAGGTCGGAGGAGGTGACCCGCTTGACGAGGTAGGGGTTCATGACGACGCCGTGGTTGCCGATGGCCGCGGCGATCATGGCGACCTGCAGCGGAGTGACCCGCACGTCGTACTGCCCGATGGAGGACTGGGCCAGCTGCGGCTGGTTGACCTGGCTGGGGAAGCTGCTCGGGGTCACCGACATCGGCACGGTGAACCGGTCGCCGAAACCGAACTTCGCGGCCTGGGACTGCAGCGCGTTGGCGCCCAGCTGCATGCCGAGCCAGCCGAAGGCGCTGTTGCAGGAGACCTCGAGCGCGTGGGTCAGCGAGGTCTTGTTGTTGGGCCCGCAGGGCTGGTGGTCGTCGGTCGGCAGCGTCGCGGTCGTCTGCGGCAGGGGCAGTGCTGCAGGCCCTGGCAGCTGGCTCTGCTCGGTGAACTTGCCCGAGCTGAGGGCCGCGGCAGCCGTGACGAGCTTGAACGTCGACCCCGGCGGATACAGGGTGCCGGCGATGGCGCGGTCGACCGCGGGCGCGAAGCGGTCGGCGTTGAGCTGCTTCCACGACCGCACGACAGCAGTGGTGTCGTGGCTGCTGAGCAGCGAGGGGTCGTATGTCGGGTGGCTGACCAGGGCGAGGATCTCACCGGTCTGAGGGTTGAGGGCGACGACCGCGCCGCGCTGGCTGCCGAGCGCCTTGTCCGCGGCCGCCTGCGCCGCGGGGTTGATAGTCAGCTCGAGGCTGGCGCCGGTCGGCTGCTTGCCGGTGAGCATGTCGGTCACCCGGCGGTAGAACAGCTTGTCGGAGGAGCCCGACAGCAGGGAGTTCTCCGCGCCCTCGAGCCCGCCTCCGGCGCCGTAGGTGAAGGAGTAGTAGCCGGTCACGTGGGAGTACAGCAGCGCCTGCGGATAGACGCGCTGCCATCTGAGCTCGTCCTTGGTGGGGACGGACTTCGCGATCGGAACGCCCCCGACGAGGATCTGGCCGCGCTCGCGGGCATAGTTCGCCAGCAGGGTGCGCCGGTTGTCCGGGCGGTCCTGGAGCGAGCGTGCCTGGACGAACTGGATGTAGGTCGAGGAGATCAGCAGCGCACAGAACAACAGCGCCACCACGGTGGACAGCCGGCGGATCGGGGCGTTCATCGCACTGCCACCACTTCGGTCTTGGCCTCGGCGCTCGGAGAGGGTCCGGCTGGGACCTCGGCGACCGGCCGGCGGGCGTGGTCGCTGATGCGCAGCAGGACGGCGACGAGGGTCCAGTTGGCCAGGAGCGAGGAGCCACCGTAGGACAGGAACGGCATCGCGAGGCCGGTCAGGGGGATGACGCGGGTGACGCCGCCCACGATGACGAAGCACTGCAGCGCCACGGAGAACGAGAGCCCGGTGGCCAGGAGCTTGCCGAACCCGTCGCGCACGCCCAGGGCCGTGCGCATCCCGCGCTCGACGAGCAGCACGTAGAGCATGAGCAGGGCGACGAGACCGACGAGCCCGAGCTCCTCACCGAAGCTCGGCACGATGAAGTCGGACTCCGCGAAGTAGGTGAGGTCCGGGCGCCCCCGTCCCAGCCCCGTACCGAGCAGCCCTCCGGCGGCCATCCCCATCAGCCCCTTGGCGAGCTGGTCGGACTGGCCGGGGGCGAAGGGGTTCAGCCAGAGGTGCACGCGCGTCTGGACGTGGCTGAAGAGCAGGTATGCCACGTAGGAGCCCCCGCAGAAGAGCACGAGTCCGATGGCGGTCCAGGACGTGCGCTCGGTGGCGACATAGAGCACCGCGACGAACAGTCCGAACAGCAGCAGCGAGGTGCCCAGGTCGCTCTGGAAGACCAGGACGAGCAGGCTGGCAAGCCACGCCACCAGGATCGGGCCGAAGTCACGGCCACGCGGCAGGGTGAGCCCGAGCACCTTGCGGCCGGCCAGCGAGAGCGCGTCACGGGTCTGCACCAGGTAGCCGGCGAAGAACACCGCCAGCACGATCTTGGTGATCTCGCCGGGCTGGAACGTGAACGGCCCGAGGCCGATCCAGATGCGTGAGCCGTTCACGGTGCGGCCGATGCCCGGCACCAGCGGCAGGATGAGCAGACCGAACCCGACCACCGCCGCGGTGAACGTGTAGCGGCGCAGGATCCGGTGGTCCCGCAGCGTCACGAGCACGATCGCGGCGATGACGACCGCGACAGCGCTCCAGGTCAGCTGGCGCAGGGCCAGGCTGTGACCCAGCGACCGGCCCTTGGCGATGTCGAGCCGGTGGATCATCACCAGTCCCAGCCCGTTGAGCAGGGTGACGATCGGGAGCAGGAGGGGGTCGGCATATGCGGCGCGCCAGCGGACCAGGACGTGGAACCCCAACGAGATCGCCAACAGTCCCGCGGCCTGGGCGACCAGGCCCGGAGGGAACTCGCCGGAGACGGACAGCCCCACGTTGACATAGGCCAGGACCACGATGGCGACGGCCAGCAGCAACAACGCCAGCTCGACGTTGCGGCGGGTACGAGGTCGGAAGCTCGAGATCGTGGTCATGTCGTCAGCGGGAGGTCGACGGCGTCGGCGCGCTGGTGCTCGGCGTCGTCGTGCTGGTCGGGCTGGTCGGGCTGGTCGGACTCGTGGTGGGGGTGGCCGGCCCCCCGTCGGTGCAGGCCGCGCCGGTGGCCTTGCGGACAGCGCAGACGGACGCCTCGACGCGGAGCTGGTCGACGAGGCTCTGCGCGTCCTGGAGGGTGTCCTTGGCCACCGTCGCCTCGACCTTGGCGCGGTAGAAGTCAGGCAGGTCGTCGACGACGACGTCGGTGGTGGTGCGCACGTGAGAGAGCCGCACCGGCCCGAGGTCCTGAGAGACGCCCTGGAAGATGGCGACCTTGCCGTCGTGGGCCCCGACGAAGTACTGGCGCTGGGACCAGTCGTAGGCGGCATAGAGACCGCCGCCGACGACCAGGAGGACGAGCAGCGCGACCGCTGCTCTCCGTAACCAGCGCAGGGGCCCCGAGGGGGGTCCTTCCTCGGCGAGGGTGACGTCGTCATCGTCGTCACCGGCGCCGGCCGCCTCGCGCGACAGCGCGGCCGCCTTGGCAGCCGGCGTCACGGGGATGGGGCGGGTGCCGCGGGTGCGCGCTGCCGCCGCGCCGACGATCTGGGGCTGGGAGGGAGTGTCGGCCGTGCGGCTGGTGTCGACGACGTCACCCACGACGATCGTGACGTTGTCGGGGGCGCCGGCCTTCAGGGCCAGCTCGACGAGGCGGTCGGCCGTGCGGCTCGGTGGCTCGCCCGCCGTGACGATCTCGGCGATGGTGTCGCCGGCGACGTAGTCGGTGAGACCGTCCGAGGCGATGAGGTAGCGGTCGCCGATGCGGGCCTCACGGACCGTCACGTCGGGCTCGTCATCCTCCTGGCCGGTGAGCACCCGGGTCACCAGCGAGCGCTGGGGGTGGCCCATCGCCTCGTCCTCGCTGATCCGGCCCTCGTCGACCAGGCTCTGTACGAACGAGTGGTCCTTGGTGATCTGGGTGAGCTTGCCCTCGCGCGCGAGGAACGCACGGGAGTCGCCGATGTGGGCGAGGACGAGCTTGTTCTGGGACCGCAGGATCGCGATGAGGGTGGTGCCCATGCCATGCAGGCTGGGGTCGGCCTTGACCATCTCGGCGATCTCGTCGTTCGCTGCGCTGATGCGCTGCAGGAGAGCCTTGCTCGCCTCGGCGCTGCCGAGGGCCTCGCCGTCGAGGTCGGCGAGCGCGCCGATGGCCACCGAGGAGGCGATGTCGCCGCCGGCATGGCCGCCCATGCCGTCCGCCATCGCGAGCAGGCGGGGGCCGGCATACCCGGAGTCTTGGTTCTCCGAGCGGACCATGCCGACGTCGGAGCGAGCCGCGTAGCTGAAGGACAGGGGCATCGTCAGCGCCTACCGCCGCAGCTCGATGACGGTCTTGCCGATGCGCAGCGTGCTGCCGGCCTCGACTCGGACGGGGCCGGTGAGGCGCTGGCTGCCCAGGAACGTGCCGTTCGTCGAGCCGAGGTCCTCGACGAACCAGGCCTCGTCGCGGTGGAAGATCCGCGCGTGACGACCGCTGGCGAAGTCGTCGTCCAGCACCAGGGCGCACTCGGGGTTGCGGCCGATCACGGTGCCGGACTCGCGGAGCGGGAGCGAGGTGCCGGTCAGCGGCCCCTGGGTCACCACGAGCGACCGGGGGGCGCTCGAACGCGGCTGGCGCTTGGCGGCGCGAGGCTGGGCCGCCGGCTCGCTGGCGGGCGCAGCGGCTCGCCGTGCGGGCGCCGGCTTGCGAGGCGTGCGGCTCACCACGCGGGTGCCGTAGATGTCGCCACGGAGCACGCCCACCACGCTGAAGACGAAGATCCAGAGGAGGACGAGCAGCCCGAGCCGGATGATCGTGAGAGTGAGTTCACTCATGCGTGAGGCTCACCGCCGCCCGGCCCGGTAGACGACAGACGTGCGCCCCACCGTGATCCGGTCCCCGTCCGAAAGCCGCTGGCTGGTGATGCGCTCACTGTTGACGAACGTGCCGTTCGTCGAGCTCAGGTCGCGGATGCTGGCGACGAGGTGCGGGCCGTCGTTCGTCACGCGGATCTCGCTGTGCCGCCGGGAGATGCCGGGGTCGTCGAGGATGATGTCGGCGGTGTCGTCGCGCCCGAGCACGGTCAGCGCGCCCATCAACGGGTAGCGCTCGCCGTCGACGTCGAGCCAGGGCCGGTCGGCCGGGTTGACGCGCGGCGGCATGGCAGGAGGGCTCGGGTGACGCTGCGTCGCGTCCGGGTCCACGCCGGTATGCCGCGGCTCGGCCGGCGGGGCCGCCACCGGGGCCGGAGCGGGGCTGGGAGCGGGCGGGGCGGCATACGGGGCAGCGTCGGCGGAGGCCCCTGACCCGCCCCCTGGGCGGCGCGCGGTGGAGGTGCGCAGGCGGAAGACCCCGGTCTCGAGGTCGTTCGCGCTGGCGAAGCTGACCCGCAACGGTCCGCCCGGTTGGTAGCGCTGTGACTCCGCATGCTCCTGGGCCGCAGCGATGAGCTCCTCCTCGAGCTCCTCGTCATAGTCCGAGAGGCGCTCGTAGTCGGTGTCGGAGAGCTCCACGGTGTAGAGGTTGGGGACGATGGTGCGACCCTGGCCCACGATCGCGGCCCGGTCGTCCATCGCCCTGCGGATCGCGCTGGCGATCTCGACAGGCTGGACCTCGGACTTGAAGGCCCGCGCGAAGACGCCGTTGACGGCACGCTCGAGCCGTTGTTCGACCCGGTCGAACAACCCCATCGCGCACCTCCTCCATTGTGGTCCGGCCCCGATCGTATCCGGATCGACTGGACAGACCGGCCATGCACGCCGCGGGTTGCGGGCACTGAGAGGTGGCCGAGCTCACGGAAGACGGGGTGTCCGGGCCCGGTTTGGTGAAGTCGGGGGCCGTACGCCACAATTGGCCGTCCACGCGCGAGTGGCGGAACGGCAGACGCGCTGGCTTCAGGTGCCAGTGTCCGAAAGGGCGTGGGGGTTCAAATCCCCCCTCGCGCACGCGGGGTGGTTCAGAGAAATCTGACCACCTAGTTCAGGTAATTCCGCAGGCCCCCTGGCCTGCGGAATTCCTGTATCTGGGGTCGTCGGGCCCCTGATCAGACGAAACGGAGGAGCCAGCGGTTATGAACCCCGTAATTCGCCCCGTCCGTCCTGGCGACGTCCTGTCGGTCCTCCCGTGCACAGTGAGGCCGTGACCCTAGTGCCCACCGATCCCAAGCTGGAGCAGGCGCGTCACGATGCGCTGGTCGCCCTGGGTCACCGGGTCCGCGAACTGCGGCTGGCACGTTCCATGACCCAGCAGCAGTTGGCCGACGTCACGGGCCTCCACCGTGTCAGCGTCAACAAGTTGGAACACGGCCTGTTGGATGTGGGGGTCAGCAACGTTTCGGCTCTCGCTGCGGCCCTGCGCGTGGATGCCAATGAGTTGTTCCCGAAGCCGCCAACGTCCTCATAGGCCCGACGTGTCGGGGCGGCGGTCCTAGGGTTCAGGTCGTGGACCCGACCGGCTTCAACTTCCGTTTCCGGTTCGCGCTCGCGGGCCGGACCAAACTCCCGTTCTCCGGGGCCTCCACGGTCCTCGCCACGAGCGGCGGGTCCGAGGTGACGTTGCGGTCCTCGGCTGACGCCGACCTGTCCTCTGGCTCGAACATGGTTGTCCTGGGTGGTCCCTACCCGGCCGAGTACGACGCACGAAGTGCGGGTGAGGAATGGCGCGACCGACTAACGCAAGCGTTCGCATGCGTGGGTATTGGTGCCGACTTCGGTGACCGAGAGTCAGCAGGCGGGATGGTCGACTCCGAACTGGCGAGAATGTCCGAAGCCGCCGGTGGCTGGCCGGTACGGAACGAGGTCTACGGGGTCCACACGTTCGAGGGCGACAGAGTCCCTCTGTTCGTATCCACGAGCGGTGACTTCAGCGTCGGGATACAAGAGGGGCGGCTGCGGCTAGCCATCGACAGCATCGCTCAGCGGACGCGACTGTCGGACCGGGAGCGTCTCGCGTTCGACCTGTACAGCCTGTCACGCACGGTCGCGGACAAACCGGACGCGCGCTTCGTGGTACTCATGATGGCGCTGGAAGCGCTCATCGATCAGCGACAGCGGTCGGATGTGACCATCAGGCACATCGACACCCTGGTCGACGCTACGCGGGAGGCTGAAGGTCTCACGACCGACGACCGGGAACCCCTCATGAATGGCCTCCGTGCGCTGAAGCGAGAGTCAGCGCGCCGGGCAGGGATGGCACTGGTCGAGTCGCTGCGGGGACGGACCTACCTGGGGATGAGCCCGGATCGGTTGTACAAGGAGTGCTACGACCTGCGGAACGCCATCGTCCACCCACGGTCCGCGAGGCCGTCACGAGACGTGGTTGGGCGCCACGGAGCAGTGCTGGAGACCCTCGTCGCGCACCTCATTGCCGGACGGGCCCTGGTCGACGATGTACTCGGGAGTCCGTCCTCGGAATAACGAACTAGAGCGAGGTATACGGAAATCTGTATACCGGAGTGCCTGTCCGGAGGAGCTGCGCAAAGGCCCCGCCGCAGGAAGATTTGTGCCTGGAGGGTGGTCCGGAGAGGGCAGGACCCTGCCGATGTATGGCTACATGAACATCAAGCAGGCTCACCAGCCCACCACCAACCCCGCCCCCGCAACCTGGAACTGGAGCGCAGCCGAGAGCGTATTGCCGACGGGACTCCCCGCGGGCGCTCTCACGGTCATTCGCATCCGGACCAGTGAGACCGCGAACCGCGACTGGGACAACACCGTCGCTGACCTCGTGCGCACCACCCTCGCGACCGGTAGGCACGTCGGCTACGTGCCGGTCGACAGCGACAACCCTCACCAGGCCATCGGCAAGGTCGCGGTTCGCAAGGGCGAGGGGGGCAGGCTCGGCATCCTGTTGGACCAGGACCACCTGGTCACGGTCCGCGACGACCGTGGCCTTTCCCGTACATACGGCACCGGAGTCCCGACCCTGCACCGCGTGCAGGCGCAGGTCGGAGGCTGGGAGGACGACTACGGTCAGTCCCTTGTCGTCCTGGACGGTCTGGAGAAGGCGCGGCCGTATGCGCCGACGGACCAGGACCTCGTCACCTTCCCGGACGGGATCACGATCACGCGCCGCGCACTCAACGAGTGGCGCTCCCTGGAGATGCAGGGATACGCCCACAGCCGCCCGCACGCCCCTACGGTCGTCGTGTGGCATGACCACGGTTGTCCCTACCACCAGGAGGCCGTCGAACTCCTCTGTGACGTGGCCATGGTCATTGTGGAGGCCCACTCCAGCGACAACGGCGACGTTCTCACCGTCAGTCAACGCTCGCACATGGACCAGCGGTTCCCGTACCAGAAGGCCGTATACCTCGACTGATCGGGGTGGCCACTGCGTCCCGGCAGTCCGCCAGTCCGGCCGCCCGTAGGCATCAATAGCAAGGAATTGGAAAAACCTAATCGTTCGACGTGGAGGCCCACAGACCTCCACGTCGAGCGACCGGCGTGCCAGGCAGGCTGCGGCCAGGCGGCGTCTGTGGGGCCAGTCGCGACGCTCAGCCACTTCGACGGTGGAGTCAGCCCCAACTTGTGCTGCAAGCCCGGGACTGCCCCAATCCGCCCACACGGGACCTTCCGGTCTGATTCACTTCCCGACGGAGCATGCGGCCCACGTCTGCGGTTGCGCCACTGTGGGAGGACCATGGGCACATTCAGGGACGCCTTTCGACGTCTACTCGGGCAGTCGGACGACACGTCAAGGCCGTCCTCACAGCCACCAAAGCCAGTCGGGGCACCTCAAGCAGCGGCTCCCTTGTGGCCACGCACCGGCTATGCGGTCCTGGACGTCGAGACAACGGGACTATCGCCACGCGGTGATCGAGTGATCGAGGTTGGCGCAGTCCTCCTGGACGCGATTGGTCGGCCTGAACACGAGTGGACCACCCGTCTCAACCCAGGACGCCCCGTCGGCGCAACGCACGTCCACGGGATCACCGACGCTGACGTCGCCCACGCTCCCCGCTTCGAGAACGTAGCCCTCCACATCGCAGGGCTGCTTCACGGTCGCGCCCTTGTAGCCCACAACGCCCGCTTCAACTCGTCCTTCATGCGGTAGGAGTTCGGCCGCGCGAACTGGTCGTGGCCCGCCGTCCCCATGCTCTGCACGCTCGACGCGTCCTGGCACTACATGCCGCACCTGGACCGACGCCGCCTCGTCGACTGCTGCTGGGCCGCCGGAGTGAACCTGGACGGTGGGCACTCGGCCCTCGTGGATGCACGCGCCACCGCGGAGTTGCTCGGACACTTCCTCAGCCGCGACTTCCCGCCCGCTCCGCTCCAGGAGCACCGCACAGTCATCGGACAAGCCACCCGTGTGGCCTGGCCGACGACCGCCGGGACCGGCCGGATCGCAGACCCGAGCGCGCCACCCAAGTCCTTGCCGCGGGCGGTCCTCCGTTACACGCCTCCACTGTGCGTCGCCACGCTCTTGGGAGACCTTCACCCTGTCGGACGCCTTGGGCGACGGCGCTTCCGTAGCAGCCCTGCCCTACCTGGAACTCCTAGGCGAAGCACTCGAAGACGGCGAACTCAGCGAACAAGAACAATCAACCCTGCGCGAAGTCGCCGAGCTGTACGAGCTCGGCAACGACGGGGTGAATCGGGCTCACCGCGGATTCCTGCGAGCCCTGGCCCGCGAAGCCATCGAAGACGGAACCGTCACCCGCGCAGAACGCAACGACCTCCACGCCATGGCCGAACTGCTCGGCCAACCCGCGTCCAGCGTCAAAGACCTGCTCGACGGCGAGGAGGAGGCCCGGCTCGCGGCGCTCTCGGACGGTCTGAAACCGCTCCCGGATGGATGGGACCTCGGTGAACCCCTGCGCGTCGGACAACGCGTCGCCTTCACAGGTTGCGACGACGACGAACGCGAACGACTAGAGGCCGCAGCAACCAAAGCCGGTGTCCGCGTCCTCAACAACGTCAGCCGACGCACGGTCATGCTGGTGACGGACGGTTCGTTCCAAGGCGTCAAGGCGAACGCCGCGGCCCAGCTCGCCACGCGAGTGGTCCAGCCCAGCGAGTTCGCAAGGCTCCTACGGCACATACAGCCGATCTCGGCCCCTGGGTCGCCAGTGATCGCAGCGCCTCAGGCTCGGCTCCCCGCGCCCACGCTGACTCCTTCGAGCGGCTCGCGGACGAAGGCGACGCCGGGAGAAGTGCGGGCCTGGGCGATCGCTGGGGGTCTTGATGTTGGTGCTCGGGGTCGCCTCTCTGCTGACATTTGGGCGGCTTACGAGACGGCGTCTGGCTAACCCGACTTGCTCACGGGGGCTCTGCGTGGCTTTCCGTGCTGACGCACGCGTCCCTGAGCTCTAATGACCATTGCCAAGCAGTGCTCTCGACGCGCTGGAGGTACACGCGGCCCCCTTGCGTGGGTAGCCGCATCAAGAGGCCCGCATCCGTCAGGTCACGCAGCGGGGCCTGGACGGCGCTCTGCGCGCGAAACCCCAACTGCTCAGCAAGGTCACCGGGGTTCACCAGGCCATCAGATTCGGCGATGGCGATCATGACCTCAAGGCGGTGCCGCTGACCAAAGAGCGTCTTACTGAGGCGCTGCATCAAGTCGGCGTCTACATCCACCGATCCATGATACCGATTAGCCGTTATCGATTACAGGAAACATGTAAACTGAAGAGGTGGGTGGATCAATCGTCATGACCGCGGATACGACACTCTTGGTCGGTCTGTACTTCGCGATGGACTTGCCTGCCTCCCACCGCGCCTTCCCGAGGCAGATCTGGCCGATGAAGGTTCTAGTCGAGCAACTCTCTGAGGTGCTCCCTGCAGACTCCCCGTCGGGCGGAGCCGTCGAACACCTTGTGGATGAAAAGCGAGGGGTGACTTCGGCACGTGTGAGTCGCGCGACGCAGCACCTGCTCGATCGGGGTTTCTTGGAGCCCGACGGAACTGGCGCTGGAGCGGTGTGGCGTATACCTAGCGGCCGAGTCACCGAAGTGGTGGGCCTCGTACAGGCCCTCTCTGCGGGTGAGCGGCTAGCGATGATGCACGCGGTTCAGCGCACCGCCGCGATCTGTGATGCCTGGTCGAAGAGATTGCGAGTGTCTGCCGAGTCGAGCGCGGGCACGTCCAGGTCAGCACACACCCGTCGCCATCCGGCCCCACCCTTGACCAAGACCGACAGCCGGTAACCACCCGCGCGCTTGGGTTCGCGCCCCTCGACGGCAATGGACTTCGGCTGATGCGCGAACGGTGCTTCCCAGCGAAGGTCGTCCGTCAGCGCCCAGTCGATTGCCAAAACGCGAGTGAGTGCGGCGTCCATCTCCGCGGCGGACTGAAAGCGGGCAGCTGGTCGCCGGTGCGTGGCCTTGCGGTAGAAGCGCAGCATGGATCGTGAGGCCCAAATCGGCAGCCCTAGATGTTCGGGGAGCAAAGCCGGGCGCCCCTTCGCTAGCCGTTCCACGATGTCCGAGGTACGGATCTCGGCGTAAGGAAAGGGCCCTGCCAGGAGTTCGCGCATCACCAAGCCAACAGCGTAGAGATCACTCGCGCGAGTCAACTTGCCGGTCGTGCCGAACTCCCAGGGGCTGTAGGGCGTCGGGTTGTTCACGATCACCACCTCACCTTGTGAGTCGAAGCGACCTGCGAGGCCGAGGTCAGCTACCTTGGCAAGCGCTGGATCGCTAGTCAGCAGGATGTTGCCGCTCTTGATGTCGCGATGACAGATGCCGTGCACTTCATGAAGATGGCCGAGCCCGCGGAGCGCGGCTTGGGTCGTTGCGACGGCTTGGCCTGCTGTGAAGGTCTCACCCCTCAGAAGAGCATCAGTGATGCTGCCGCGTTCGTAATACGGCGTGACCAGCTCGACGACGCGCATCGGAGGCGGGTAGCCACTCACGTTGACGGCGGCCATCACCTCGACAACATTCCGATGGTTGATGGACTGAAGCGTCGACGGTTCGGGGAGAACGTCGTCACCCTCCATCCCTGAGACATCCAGGCGCTTGCCAACCCGACGGCACGACAGCAGGTTGTCCCACCACAGGCGCACCTCATTGATGCCTCCAGGGATGCTGCGCAAGCACTCGAAGTCGAGGGCCAGAACCCGTTCGTCCACCCGGAAATCGGGACCTGACGAGGCGGCTGGTGTGGTCACGCGGTCCCCTTGAGCCGAAGCGCATGGGCGGCAGCAGCAAAGGCCTCCGCCAGACCTGTCGTCCAATAAGTGGGGGCCTTCTGCAAGCCAAAGCGGTCGGCCCCGAGGGTCTGCAACTGGGCCGCTGGTACTCCCACGGTCTTGGCGATGGAGTCAGTCGTGTAGGTCACCGTCTCCAGTCCCAACTCGTTGGCTGCGTGCATGGCTGCCGCGAGCGCCATGACGCGGGTATAGGCGTCCGCATACTTCCAGTTCCCGTAGGAGCGTGTCTGGACAACACCGAGGCAGGCGACGTCCAGGGTCGACATGTGCTGCTGGAAGCGCTGCGAGAGGTCTGCGAGCCCTGGCGCGTCCTCAAGACCGGGGTTGAACTCAAAGCGGGCCGCAGAGCCCTCCACCGGGCGTGCCAACAGTGATGGCTCGGTAGCCGCCTCCACGGCACCCACGAGGATGCGGCCAGCCTTCACATGCATCCCCACACATCGCATGCGAGCCAGTCTGCCCGAGTACTTTCTGGCTGAGGGGCGAATCGGGCAAAACGCCGTAGGTTGGCGCCTAGGGTTTCACCTGACGGTCAACTTCTGACGCTGGAGGAAAGTATGCAGCGCGAGCTGCGGCTGCGCATTGATCCACACGATTTCACGACCCACCTGGGTGGCATCAGCCCCGAGGAGGGGGGCCTCGCGACGTGGGAGGTCTCGCTAACCCTCCGGCAAGCCCGCGAACTCCGGGACGCCCTTCTGGCTGGGCGCAAGATCGACGAGTCCTTCGAGCAAACTCCGGGCCGGGTGGGGTTCCCAGACGGCTCGACGTTCGACACCTGTCGGGTGAACATCATCAAGGATCCGCAAGATTGGTCTCGCATCTGGGTCGACTACATCGCACCCGGCGAGGACCCGGACTATCCCAGTGAAAACGTTTTGGCCGCCGAATTGGACGATGCGCTGGCCCATCGACTTGGGCGGATCTGGCAGATGTGGTTCGAGGGCGTCACAGAGCCAGGCGACATAGCCTTATCGGTGGCGGCGGGGTTCGAACCGGGCGAAGCGCTGATGTTTCTGTCGGAGCCGACAATCACCGACTTCGACGAGCGCGCTCTGGTCGCGGCGGCATTGAGGGGCGAGCCTGTGATGGAGGTTCGGGACGGCTGGCTGCAGCTCGTGTGATCTTGGGTCTTCCCTGACCGCTAGCACCCGCTCATTGGTCGGATGGGATGCTGGCTTCGGCAACCGCTCGGCTGTATTGCGCATCGAGGAGTGGCTTGAAGTTCGGCATCGTGTCAGTTGGCTACGAGGGGCGCGACCTCGACAGCTTTGTCGACCTCTTGGTCGCCAATCGGGTCGCGACGCTCGCGGACGTCAGACTCAACGCGATCAGTCGACGGGTCGGCTTCTCCAAGACCCGTCTCGCGCACGCCCTGGGCGATGCGGGGATCGAGTACGTCCACCTGCGCTGCTTGGGCAACCCTAAGGAGAACCGGGAACGCTTCCGCAAAGGGCCGTTGGAGGAGGGGATCGCCCACTTCCGGCAGGTGCTTGCGAGCGCCGAGGCGGAACAGGCTCTGAGCGATCTAGGGTCCAAGGCATCGTCCGGCATCGTCGGCGTGATGTGCTTTGAGGCCGATCACCGGCACTGCCATCGAGACGTCGTCGTGGCCGATCTTCTGTCACGCGTCGACGTCAAGGCCGTACATATCTAACGACGAGGCGGGTAGTACATCCCGATCACGCTGAAGGTGTTCCGGTGCTTCGCCTGGTTTCCGACGTAGAAGCAGGTGTCTTTGCGAGGGTCGCAGACCATCCCGAGGAATCGGTCCTTGATCGCTTTCCGTGCCTTGTCGTCGGGAGTTCGCCCAAGGCGGCGCTGGTAGGCCACTAGCTCCCAGTCAAGGATCCCTTGGCGGTGACGGCCAGAGCATTCAGGATCGCCGCACACGTAGATGTACCAGGCCCTGAAGCAGGGTGCTTCGAGCGGAGTCTTCTCGCCCTCGTCGAAGAGCTCGTACTGGTTCACGTACGCGTCAATCTTGTTCTGCTCGGCGTGGCTCCAGCCGGGGTGGGGCTCGATGTCCAGCCCGACGATGCGCGCTGGTCTGATCAGGGCGAGCGACGGGGCCGATGGATTAGCCGTGACAGCGGTGAGCATGGTGCACATGGACGGCTGGATCATAGGATCGATCCACGCACGCCGATCCCAGGGTTTGTCGTGACGTGACACCACAGTCAACGTGCTCATGTCAGGCTTCCAACTCTCGACGCGCGAGTCGGCGTTGGCAGGGACGGCGTCGACCTCGATCACGTCGTACTTGCGGAACCGTGCCGTGTCGCTCAGATGTCGAACGTTCACCGGGTACAACCGGATCCAGTTCGTGCTCGTCACTCCGACCTCTAGACCCGCAACGCACACCGTTTCGCCATGGCTCGACGAGGGGTTCGGCGCGGCTGTGACCGTGATGAGCACTCGCAGGCGTCGAGGTCGTCTATCCAGCGGCTTACCCGGTCGTACCTCATCCCCCTGCAGGTTGAAGAGACTCTCCTGCATGGAGGAAAACTACGCCCATGAACGACTAATAGGCCGCTGATATGCGCAACTGGTGCGTCACTGTCAGGCGCACTCAGAGGCTAGGCAGCCGGAGGAAGCGGCCGTACCTAGTAACCGGTGACCGGCCGACGCTGCCGAGGAGAGCCACCCGCTGGGCCGCGTCACGGGCGCCGCCGGATGGTCGATCAGGACGAGTCAACCCGATCACCTCTTGCGCCCTTGCACGTAGTCGCAGACTTACCAGCTCTGGCGTCAGGGTCAGCACGGTAACAGCGCATGTGGGGGCACGCGAGCGAAGGTGCCGTCGTTACTGGCAACGACGAAAGTCGAAACACCTCGGCGAGCCACGATGTGGCCGTAGTGCAGGGGTTCTTGATCGGCGCCTTGCGGGCGCTGGCCACCACTGATCACGGTGATGCCGATGGCT
Source organism: Pedococcus sp. (assembly GCA_035999925.1). Taxonomy (GTDB): domain Bacteria; phylum Actinomycetota; class Actinomycetes; order Actinomycetales; family Dermatophilaceae; genus Pedococcus. The sequence continues at coordinate 17,151 of DASYGI010000410.1, read as the reverse complement.
GCGAGCCTCTCGCGGTGCTGACGGTACGTGTCGCGATGTCCCGCAGTGCATAGCAGGTTCGTGCCGTCGCAGCGCTCGGTGATCTGGTCCGCCAACGCCGCGTCGGCGTTCACTCCCGCCGTGACGTTGTCCAGGTCGCACAGCAGCGCGATGCGCGGTGACCCCTCGATCGTGCGACCGAAGCAACCTCCTGCGTGACCTCCCCGTCCTAGTGACGTCCTGTTGGTCCTCGCGTACACAGTGAGGCTGTGACCCTGATGCCCACCGATCCGGAGCTGGAGAAGGGGCGTCACGATGCGCTGGTCGCCCTAGGTCACCGGGTCCGGGTCCGCGATCTGCGGCTGGCACGTTTTCATGACGCAGCCACAGTTGGCCGATGCGACGGCCACCCACCGTGTCGGCGTCAACAAGTGGGAACACGCCCTGTTGGATGGGGGGTCAGCAATGTTGCGGCTCTCGCTGGCGCCCTGGGGTAGATGCCAATGAGGTGTTCCCCGAAGCCCGCGGCCTTGACGCTTGGTCGCGTTCCTTTCTATGGTTGCTAAACGCGTTCAGCGAACGAGTGTGTGTGTGCCTTCCTTCGCCATGGTGGGGCCTCAAGTCCCAGTAGGCTCGTTCAATGAGATCTGGGAGGGGCCTCCGTGACGGCTGAAGAAGGAGGAAGCGCCACCGCTACGACTTCGACGGGTTCCTCGCGGCGGGGTCGGGTCACCCTGGCCGACGTGGCGAAGCGAGCCGGGGTTTCACGTGCGGCGGCCTCCTTTGCCCTGACGGGCCGCAAAGACCAGCGCATCTCCGAGCAGACGCAGATTCGTGTTCGGCAGGCGGCTGATGAGCTCGGATACAGACCGAGTGCCATTCCGAAGATCCTCAGGTCGGGGAACTCCGGCACCATCGCGTTGGTGTCCGAGTTCGTGGCATCGACTCCCTATGCGACCCGGTCCCTGACGGGTGCGCTGGAGGCTGCGCGGGAGAACTCCAAGTTGCTCTTCATAGCCGAAACCCTGGGCGATCCCGTGGTGGGTGAGCGGATGCTTCACGACCTGATCGACCGGCGTGTAGACGGCTTCATCTACGCGTCGATGTTCACCCAACGCGTCACCGTTCCGGAGGCGCTGCGGGACATGCCGCTGGTGCTGCTCAACTGCGTGACAGAGGATGACCCGCGCGTCCCGATGGTGGTACCGGACGAAGTGTCTGCCGGGGCGACCGCCGCTCGGGCAATCGTCGACGCGGGACATCGCGCAGGGATCTACTATCTCGGCGATGCGCCGCCGGACTTTCGGGGTGGATCCGAGTGGGGCGGGCGAATCGGATCGGCGGTCTATGACCGGGTCAAGGGAGTGCGTGACGAGCTCAGCCGGGCAGACATAAAACTCTCCGGGGCCGTCGTCCTGCAGGAATGGGAGCCCTCGAACGGTCGAGACGCCGTTGAGGCGATGCTGCAGCGTGGCGAGGTGCCACGGGCGCTGATCTGCGCCAACGACCGAGTTGCATTCGGAGCCTTTCAGGCCCTCAAGGCTGCGGGTCGAAGCATCCCCGAGGACGTCTCCGTGATCTCTTTCGATGACTCCGACCTGGCCTCTTGGGTGCAACCGGGTCTCTCGTCCATAGCGTTGCCGCATGAGGCGATGGGGCGTGCTGCGGTCGAACTGCTGATGAATCCTCGCGCCAAGAAGGGGACGCACCTCGTCCCCATGGAACTGCAGTCCCGGGGCTCGATCGCGTCACCTGTTCGTGGGTCGTCCCAGACCCATCTGAGCGTGACTCCCCAGTAACTTCGCTGAAACCCTTGACGTCCAACCGACTGGTGCCCCATCCTCTGCTAAACGCGTATAGCAATCAAAGGAGATCGCACCATGGCTACGACACCACGAGGCCCCAGCGCTTCGATGCCTTTCCGTTTCACGCGAGTGCTGGCTGCCGCCGCCATCGTGCCGGTGCTTGCGGTTACCGCGTGTGGAGGTGGTAGCAAGGCGGGCACGAGCTCCAGCGGGTCAAAGGTTGGTGAATCCCTGACCTTCGGGACCATCGCGGCGCCGCCGACCCTTAACCCCGCGACGTCCGACCCCGCCTACGGGTCGGTTCTTCAGTGGGCGTATGACCCGCTGATCCAGATGAAGCCGGACGGCACCTTCGCGGCTGACCTCGCCGTGAAGTGGGGCTACGTCGGTGAGGCAAACAAGACCTACGAGATGACTTTGCGCGAAGGCGTGAAGTTCAGCGACGGGGAAGCGCTCACCGCCGAAGCGGTAAAGACCTTCCTCGACTACGCACGCTCACAGAAGACAGGGTCCGCCGCGATCCTTCTTGCCAGCATCGGTTCGGTGAACGTGACGGGTCCCCTGACGTTGCAGATCAAGCTCAAGGTCAGTGACCCGGGCCTGACGTTCGCATTCGCCCAGGCTTTTGGCGTGGGCTTCATCGCCAGTCCCAAGGCTGTGTCGAGTCCCGCCAGCTTGGACAAGGGAACGGCGGGTGCCGGTGCGTACATGCTCGACGCGGAGAAGACCGTGGCCGCCGACCATTACGTCTTCGTGCCGAACCCGAACTACTGGAACAAAGAGGCGCAGCACTGGAAGCAGGTCACTGTGCGCGTCATCCCGAACCCGTCATCGATGGTTCAAGCGATGCGCGCTGGTCAGGTGCAGGCTGCGCTCGGCGATGCGACCACCCTCGCGGCTGCCAAGGGCGCCGGGCTGAACGTCATTGCGCCGCCGCAGGCACTTACCGGACTCAACTTGGTGGACCGCAACGGGTCGGTGAGCAAGGCCGTGGGCGACGTGCGAGTCCGTCAGGCGCTCAACTACGCCGTTGACCGTAAGGCCATCGCGAAGGCCCTCTACGGGGATGAAGCGTTGGCCCTGAGCCAGTACGCCTTGCCCGGTCAGGCCGGATACGACGAAGCTTTGAATAGCAAGTATCCCCACGACGTGGCCAAGGCCAAGCAGCTCCTCAGCGAAGCCGGATACCCCAACGGTCTCACTGTGGAGACCTTGTCGGTCAACTTGTTCGGCCTGGACAAAGTCACGCAGGCGATCGCGGGGCAGCTCAAGGAGGCGGGCGTGACCCTGAAGCTGACCACGAAGGGCGATGCGAACGACTATTTCACAAACATGGTTTCGGGGAAGTACCCGACCGTGGCCATGGCGTATGGCCTGTCCAACATGGGCACCCTGTACGCGGGATTCATCAACAAGGCTGGACCCTTCAACCCGCTTCACGTCTCGGACCCGGAGCTCGACGCTCTCTACGCCAAGTACTTCGTGGCCAGTGAGGCGGACGGCCCCGCCCTGCAGAAGCAGATCAACGCCCGCCTGGTGGATCAGGCGTGGACCATCCCTGTGGTGGGGGCTCCCCTGAGCTACTACACCGCCAAGGGTATCGGCGGTCTCGAAGCCACCCCTCAGAACTCCGGGGTGCCGCTTCTGACCGACATCCGGCCCGCGAACTAGCCGGTTTTGAGCGGCTGGAGGCGGCCCAATGCTGCAACTCATCTCACGCCGACTGGCTTGGTCCGTGCCACTCGCCTTGGCCGCCTCGGCCGTATCATTCCTGCTCGTCGGGTTCCTGCCGGGTGATGCCGCCCGATCACTCCTGGGCCCCAATGCGACGCAGGAGCAACTGGCCGCGGCCCGGACGGAACTCGGCCTCGACCAGCCCCTGATCACTCAGTACTTCAGGTGGCTGAGCAATGCGATTCAGGGAGACCTCGGATCAAGCCTGATCAGTCGCACCCCGGTCACCGAGCTGCTCAACAGTCGGCTGGGCGCCTCACTGTCGCTGATCATCGGTGCCACCCTGCTGGCCACACTGATCGGTGTGGCCTTGGGCATCCGCGGGGCACGTGGCGGTTTGGTCGGCAGGGTCGTCGACACCGTGTCGGTGCTGGGGCTGGCGGTGCCAGACTTCTGGCTCGCTCTGATTCTGGTGCTGACCTTCGCGGTGACTTGGACGATCTTCCCTCCAACTGGTTACGTCCCATTCGGCGATGACCCCTCAGGCTGGCTGACGTCCCTAGTGCTGCCAGTGGTGACCCTGGCGGTGCCATCCGTCGCTGTCATCTCCAAGCAGACCCGCGACGCCGTGGCGACCGCGCTGAACCGGCCATTCACCCGCACGTTGCGCGCAGCAGGGGTGTCCGAACGGTCGATCGTGTATCGGCACGCCCTCAAGAACGCGGCTATCCCGATCCTGACCGTCATCGGCCTCATGTTCACGGGTGCCCTGAGCGGAACGGTAGCCATCGAGTTCATCTTCGCCATACCTGGACTTGGAAGTACGGCAGTGCAGGCCACGGCTGCGCACGACTTTCCGCTCATTCAGGGGGTGGTCGTGTACTTCACGCTCATCGTCATTGCCGTCAATCTTCTCGTCGACGTGGCCTACGGCTACCTGAATCCAAGGGTCCGTCTGACATGACCGCCACTTCCGTCCAGATCGAAGTTCCCGCCGAACCGCTCCCTGGCGGTGGCCCAGCAAGCCCACCGCACTTCTTCCGGCAAGTGCTGCGCAACCCCCGCGGTGGGCTCGCTATCACCTACCTAGTGCTGCTGGTCGTGGCCGGGCTCTTCGCTGATGCATTGTCGAAGTACGCGCCCGACAAGCAGGACCTCAACGTCGTTCTCACCGGCCCGTCTGGTGAGCACCTACTCGGTGCTGACACGCTCGGTCGCGACGTCCTGAGTCGGCTGCTGCACGGGATCATGCCTTCGCTAGAGAACTCGGCCATCGCGCTGATCGTCTTTCTGGTCATAGGTGTGCCGTTCGGGATTCTTGCCGGGTACATGGGAGGCCGTCTCGACGCCATCGTGAGCCGCGTGACAGAACTTGTCATGGCGGTACCGCCCATCATCCTCGTGCTCGTCGTGCTCGCAGTTTTCTCATCCAGTGCCACCGCTGCCATGGTGGCCTTGGGAGCACTCCTGGCGCCGGGTCTGGTTCGGGTTGTTCGAGGGGCAACCTTGGTCGTGCGTGAGGAGCTCTTCGTCACTGCCGCGAAGGTTGCTGGTGTACGACCGCCGCGAATCATGGCTACCCATGTGACACGACACGTGCTCGGCCCGATCCTGGCTCAGGCAACCATCTTCGCCGGGGTCAGCTTGGCGGTTCAAGCGGCCCTTGGCTTCCTCGGGCTGCTTGGCTCAAGCGACCACCCCACTTGGGGAGGGATGATCGGCGAGGCATCGCAGGTCATCACCCAAACGTCCTGGTTGCTTTTTCCTCCGGGGGCTCTTCTTGCCGTGACCGTCCTCGCCTTCGGTCTCCTGGGCGACACGATTCGCGATGTCGCCTCCGGCGAGCTCCCAACGAGCCGACCCCGCGGCGACATGCCAAAGAGACAATCTGAAGGCGTACGACAGGCCGTCGGCGGTCTGTCGCTCGACCCTGAGAGTCTTTTCGCAGTGCGCGGCCTGGAGATCACGACCGACGCAGGAGTGGTGCTCGTTGACGACGCCTCATTCTCCGTGTCGGCGGGCCAGACGGTCGCCCTTGTTGGTGAGTCCGGCTGCGGGAAAAGCATGACCGCTCTGGCCATGCTCGGACTCCTTCCGGCAGGCGTCGCCGTCACCGGCGGTCAAGTGATCTTTAACGCCGTGGACCTTCAAGCAGGTGGTGCAACGGCATACCGTGAGGTCCGCGGAACCGGGATCGCGTACATCGCCCAAGACGCGCTCGGCAGCCTGGACCCGACGCATACCGTCGGCAGTCATCTGAGGGAAGTCATCCGCTGCCACGAGACGCTCAACAAGGCGGCCGCACGGGCGCGGAGCCGCGAGCTGCTTTCCCAGGTCAAGATCCCCGATCCCGACCGGGTGCTCGCCGCCTACCCCCATGAAATTTCGGGGGGCATGGCACAGCGCGTCAACATCGCCATCGCGCTCGCCGGACGACCCCAGTTGATCATCGCGGACGAGCCCACTACCGCGCTGGATGTCACAGTGCAGGCGGAGATTCTGCGGCTCCTGGCTGAGCTGCGCGACACGACCGGTATGGCGTTGCTGCTCATCACACACGACTGGGGTGTCGTGGCTGACATCGCAGACCGAGGAGTCGTCATGTACGCCGGTGAGGTGGTCGAGCAGGCCGACGTGAACGTCCTGTTCAAGACGCCGCGTTTCCCCTACACGGCCGCACTCCTGGCCGCTGATCCAAGCCTCGCCCTCGAAGGAGCGCGGCTGCCCACCCTGGCGGGCCGTGTGCCACCTCCTGGTTCGTGGCCCGTTGGTTGCCGGTTCGCTAGCCGGTGCTCGTTCGCTACGGACGCGTGTACGGGTGGACCCATCCCTTTGATTGCCCTTCCCACCGCTTCTGTCACACGTTGCATCCGCGTGGACGAACTCGTCAAGCAAGGAGCGCTACCCAGATGACCGTCACACCCAGCCCCGTTCTCGACGTTCAACACGTCCGTGTGGGCTTCAAGCGACGCAGGCGAGACCCTCTCTTCTGGGCGGTGGATGACGTCAGCCTGAGTATCCAGCCCGGCCGCACCATGGGGCTGATCGGCGAGTCCGGATCGGGCAAGTCGACACTGGCGAACGCAGTGCTCGGACTGGCGCCGATCCAGTCCGGAACCGTGTCACTGGCAGGTAGAGACATCACCCGGCTCGGAGCGACGCAGCGACGAAAGCTTGGTCGCTCGCTGCAGGCGGTCTTCCAAGACCCAAACAGCTCCCTCAACCCGTCGTGGACGATTGGCCGCAGCTTGGCGGAGCCTATGGTCGCCCAAGGCCTTGGCTCTCGCAACGAGATTGGACGCCGGGCAGCCCAACTGCTCGAGGACGTGGGGATGGATCCTGACGCAGCAGAGCGCTTCCCCCGACAGTTCTCGGGAGGCCAGCGGCAACGGATCTCCATCGCGCGCGCGCTGATGACTTCGCCCGAACTGGTCATCTGCGACGAGTCGGTCAGCGCACTAGACCTCTCCGTCCAGGCGCAGATCCTCAACCTGCTGGCCGACATGCAGGCCAAGACCGGTCTGGCCTACCTGTTCATCTCCCACAACATGTCCGTCGTCCGGCACGTGTGTCACGACATCACCGTCCTGTATCGCGGTCAGGTCATGGAGTCGGGTCCCACTGCACTGGTCACCCGCGAGCCCGCTCACCCATACACGCGAGCCTTGCTGCTCGCTGTGCCGGTCGCCGACCCCGCGGAACAGCGTCGCCGCCGATCAACCAATGCCGCGGCTGAAGCCGCGAACCCGGTTGCGGCACAGCACACCGGCTGTCCCTTCGCCGCGCGCTGCCCCGTGGCGGTGAACCAGTGCATCGACGAACGCCCGAGGTTGCAGTCTCTTCCGGACGGACGACAGGTCGCGTGTCACCGCTACCCCGAGTGGCGGGAGGAACTGCCCACCACGAGCATCCAAGCAAACGACTCGAACGGTCGGGCCGACGATACCCAGGCTGGAAGGATCGTCAATGACTGAAATCCAGATCCAAGGCGAGGTCGCACCCGGCTTCGAGAAGGTCGCGGACGCCTTCGCAGACAACTTCAAACTCCGCGGCGACACGGGGGCAGCTTGCACCGTGTACGTGTCCGGCAAGCCGGTGGTCGATATCTGGGCTGGCTCAACGGGCCAAGCCCCGTGGACACGCGACACAAAGAGCGTCGTATTCTCGGCGAGCAAGGGAATCCTCACCGTCCTACTGCTGATGGCAGCCGACCTCGGCCGACTCGAACTGGACGCTCCAGTGGCGGCCTACTGGCCCGAGTTCGCGGCGGCTGGCAAGGAATCCATCACCGTCCGACAAGTACTTGCCCACCAGGCGGGTCTCATCGCTCCGGAGCAGGACCTGACGGTCCCTGATTTGGTGGCGTGGGCACCCGTAGCCGAAGTCCTCGCCAAACAAGCACCCCTGTGGACCCCTGGCACCGCATTCGCCTACCACGCCGTCACCATGGGCTTCTTGGCTGGCGAAATCTTGCGCCGCGCTACCGGTGAGCGTCCCTCGGGTTGGCTTCGGGACCACGTCGCAGCACCCCTCCGCCTGGAGATGGGCTATGGCGCCGACTTGCGGGATCCCAACTTGGCCCCCATCGGTGAGCAGCTCCCTGACTTAGACCCTGCAACGTCGGCGGCAGCGCTCGCTGCAGCTGCGTCCGACCTTCCACTGATCGCCCGGGTCATGGGGATGAGCGGGGCGCTCGACGGTTTGGACCTCTTCCGGACCGCGAACTCCAGCGACTTCCTTGGCCACGAAAGCCCTGCCGCGAACTTGGTCACCAACGCGCGCAATCTCGCACGCTTCTACGCCGCCACCGTCGGCAACGTGGACGGGATTCGTTTGCTGACGCCAGATGTGATCCGAGACGCCCGCAAGCAACAATCGTCGGGTGTCCCATACCTAGGTCCCGCGGACGGTAACCGCTGGGCCACGGGCTTCATGATCAACTCTCCCCGCCGCGAAATGCTCGGCCCAGGGAGCTTCGGTCACGACGGTGCGGGTGGCCAACTCGGCTTCGCCCATCTTGAGCATGAAGTTGGGTTCGGGTATCAGACCATTCGTCCAGGAGGCGTCCCTGACGACCGCGCTGAGTCGCTCTGCCTGGCCCTCCGCGCCTGCCTGTAACGACACTCACAGAGAAGGAAACACCATGCCTGTCGACCCAATCCTCCAGCCGCTCCTGGCCAACCTGCCTCCCGTTCCTGACGCCATTGACGACTTCGACCAATTTCGCAAACAGGAAGCCGATGCTGCGGACGCCCTCACCGACCAAGTCTGCGAACCCGCCCCTGAAGGAGCCCAGCGCCGTGTTGTGCAGATTCCGGTCGACGGCGGTTCCATCGACCTACACGTCTTCACGCCGCCGACCGAAGGCCCGCATCCTGCGCACCTTTACATTCACGGCGGAGGCTGGATCGGCGGATCCATCAAGCATAAGTTCATCGACATCCTCGGTGCTGAACGAGCCGTGGGCGCCGACTGCGTCGTCGTTGCCGTTGAGTACCGCAAGGCACCCGAGCACAAGTTCCCCACCGGTCTCAATGACTGCTACGCCGCCCTCCGGTGGGTGGCAGACCACGTCGAGGAGCTCAATCTCCGGGGCGACCTCATCACCGTCGGAGGGGGCTCTGCCGGAGCTAACCTCGCAGCAGCCCTGACTCTCAAGGTGCGAGACGAAGGCGGGCCGCGAATCAGCTTCCAGGTCCTGGAAGTTCCTGCCCTCGACCTCACAATGTCGGCCCCGTCGATGCAACGAAATGGCACGGGTTACGGGTTGACTGCAAATACCATCGAGCGGGTGGTCGAGTTCTACCTGCCCAGTGCCGAAGATGCCAAGAACCCCTACGCATCTCCGCTTCTAGCCCCCGACCTCTCCGGACTGCCCCCGGCCTACATCGTCTCGGCCGAGTACGACCCCGTCGCAGACGATGGAGATGCCTACGCCAAGCGCCTTCACGAAGCCGGGGTGCCGGTCACGTTCTTCCTGCAGCTTGGGCAAATCCACGTAAGCCCCGGCCTCACAAAGATCCTGCCCGCGGCTCGGATCTGGCGCGACGAGGTCATCGCCGCACTACTGGATGCGAACCAGGAACCTGTCGTCAGTACGAACTGACACCTGCACCCGCAAGGCGCCACCGTTCGAGCTGGAAAGTGCCGTTGTGGAGCACCAGGCCGTCGATGAGGCTGCCGTCGTGCCACAGCCGGACACCACCAAAATGGCAGTACCAAAGGCCCACGTGGTCGTGGCTGAATCGTGGGCGCCGAGCGCAGGGACGGCTCTCAGTGTCATGGCACACGTGACGAGTCGCCGGATGGACCACGGCGCCCGGGCCTAAGCCGATCACGCGCCCGCGGGCACGTCCCGCCACGCGATTTCCCAACCAACAGGAGGGCAAGCATTGTCGACCGTCGACACCGCGACCGCACGGAACGCCCAAGGTGATGCCTCGCCTGTTCAGCGCGCTTTCAATCCGAACGGGCCCCAACTCATCGCATACGCAGACCGTTTGGGTGGCAGCCTGTCCAAACTCGGAGAGGTACTAGCCAACCAGTTTCGCGACGTTTTCGACGGTGTACACATTCTGCCGTTCTTCCGTCCATTCGACGGGGTAGACGCGGGCTTCGACCCTGAGGACCACGCCGTAGTAGACCCGCGTCTCGGCGGTTGGCGAGACCTCGCTGAGATTGCCCAGACTCGGCGCCTGATGGTTGACCTGATCGTCAATCACGTGTCGACGCGTTCCGATCGGTTTCGACAGTTCGTGTCGGAAGGTCGAAGCTCTGAGATCGCCCCACTGTTCCTAACAATGTCATCCATATTTCCGAACGGCGCCACAGAAGCGGATCTCGCCAGAATCTACCGACCCCGACCTGGGCTGCCGTTTACGGCTATGACTATCGGCGGCGAACGACGCTTGATATGGACGACATTCAGTTCGGATCAGGTAGACCTCGACGTTCGGTCAGCCCAGTTCTGGGACTACCTGACGAGCGTCATCGACACTATGACTGCTGCAGGTGTCACCATGCTGCGTCTCGACGCCGTCGGTTACACCGGCAAGATGGCGGGAACCGACTGCTTCATGACTGAGGAATCATCGGCGGTCGTAGAGCGGATCAGCGACTACGCCCATAGCCGCAACGCGCAGGTGCTCCTTGAGGTCCACGGCCACCACCAGTTGCAGATCGAGCTAGCTCGTTCAGTTGATTACGTGTACGACTTTGCGCTTCCGCCGCTGGTCCTGCACGCGTTGCATACCGGCGACCCGGCTGCCCTATACCGGTGGATCCAGGTTCGTCCCGCCAACGCCATCAACGTGCTCGACACTCACGACGGCATCGGGATCGTGGACGTGGGGCCAAGCACATCCGAACCACCCCTCCCGGGACTGCTAGAAAGTGGCGAGCTCGATCGTCTCGTCGAGGCCATCCACACAGCGAGCGGCGACACTAGCCGACTCGCGACGGGAGCAGCCGCCTCCAATCTCGACCTATACCAAATCAACTGCACCTACTTCGACGCGTTGGGGCGCGACGAGAACGCCCTGATGATCGCCCGTCTGGTGCAGTTGCTCCTACCCGGGATCCCGCAGGTCTACTACGTCGGTCTGCTGTGTGGGGTCAATGACGTAACCCTCCTTCGGGCCACCGGGGTGGGGCGAGACATCAACCGGGCGCACTTTGACATGGCTGCTCTGGAGGAGTCGGTGTCGCAGCGGGTAGTCCGTCGGCAGCTGGCCGCCATTGGATGGCGATCGCAGCATCCAGCCTTCGAGGGAACTTTCGCCGCCTCGATGAGTGGTTGCGCTTTGACTTTCACCTGGACCAAGGAAAGTCACCATGTCGAGGCCGTGATCGACTTCGGCACCAAGTCCTTCCTGGTCAGCACAAACAGCGACCCGACTACCTTCGAAGAGACGCACTCATGGCGACCGACAACGTGACGGGCAAGAGCGCCAACCGCCCGTTGAGGAACGCTCGTGCTCGGACCCGAACATGAGGCGGCGGGGGACACCAAGTGTCTACGGGTGAGAGGGCGCGGCCTGCCACGCTGGTGGACCTAGCTCGGGAAGCGAACCTGTCCATTGCAACGGTGAGCCGGGCCATGCGTGACCACCCCACCGTCAAGCAAGCAACCCGAGAACGCGTCCGAGCCGTTGCGGAAGGCATCGGCTACCGAACAAGTGTCAGTGCCAGGGCGCTGCGGACGGGAAGGCACGACACTCTTTGCCTGGTCATCCCCGGTCACGGAGTCGGCAGCGAATCCCTGGCACTAGCGACCGCGGTCCAAGCCAGCCAAGCGCGGTCTGGGGTTGGTGCTAGCGCCGTTGTACGGGAACGAACCACCCTGGGGATCGGCGTACGCCCACAACTTGACGCAGTTCTTCGCACGCTCGTCAGGACTGCCGTGGACGGCTTCATCGTGGTCGGGCCGTCAGGAAACGCATGGCGGCGTACCGCTGAGAAGCCCGTGGTCGTCATCGGCAGCAGCAGCCCCCAACAGCTCAACTGCCATGGCGTAGTGCGAAACAATGAAGTCGATGGGCGACTTGCCACGCAGCACCTGATCGACGGAGGTCGCCGAAACATCGTGGCACTGGTGACGAGATCGCCCACGCTCGTTGAAGAGCAACGCATCTCTGGGTACGCGCAATCGATGGCGAAGCATGACCTCGTGCCACGCGTGCGCTTCTCGGCAGAAGGGCTTGGCCTCTCCGCCTACTCCGAGAGCGTGGAGGCCATGGCGGTGGCCGCTGCGCCCTTTGACGCCATTGTTGCGATCGATGAGTCCACTGCCTTTCCCGCCCTGCGCTCGTTGCGCCGCCTGCGACTTCAAGTTCCGGAGGACGTGGCAGTGGTCGGCTTCGAGTCCTCGCTCGCCGCACTGGCGACGGACCCGCCACTGACCACGATCGAAGAACCTTCGGGCGAGTTGGCGCGGCGTGCCGTTGACGCCATGCACCGGCTCATCAGTGGCGAAACGCCTCCGAGGGAATGTGACCGCGTACCTGGTCGCCTCATCGAGCGATCGACATCTGTACCGATAAATAGCGACCGATAGGAAAAAGCCTATTCACCGCGATCTATCGCTACAGCTCGCCGAAGACGGGTGAGTACGCCAGTACGCCCACATCCCGGTCCTGAACTCCTGGGCTGGCCAGAGCCGGTCTCAGTGGAGGGCGCAGTGGCGACCGCCAGGATGGCCGTGATCGCGACCTCGGCGGGTTGGCGGGCATCGGCAAGAATCCGTGACAGGCGCAGATGAGCCACCTTGGCCGAGTCGCGCACCTTCCTGTTATCCGGGTTCAACGCGATCAGCAGCCGGAGGGCTCATGCTCGGTCTGGGTCCAGGGCGTCGCTCCAGGGTGCTCCCTGAACTGCCCCCTGGGTGGCCATCGGCTCGCCGTCAGGCGCTGAGCCGGAGCGCCGGATGTCTTGGGGGTCGAGGCCCTTCGGCGCGCTGTTCAAGGTAATCGATGCACTGCTTGGTCACGCCGGTTCCTCGGAGCCGGGGTGGTCGAGCGTGACGACCTCCATGGCCCGGCGCTGGAGCTGTGCGCTGACGGAGTTTGGGGTGAGGGTCAGGACTATGACGGCGCACCACGCCGGGAGGGCCGCGAAGGCTCGGTCATTGCTCGCGACAATGAACGTCCGCACGCCTCGTCGGGCTAGGACGCTTCCCTGCTGCAGGAGCCTCCGATCGGCGCCCTGGGGCCGGTGGCCGCCACTGAGAAGCACGATGTCGTGGGCAGCGAGCCTGGGCTGGTGGCTGCGGTAGGTGGCTCTGTGTCCCGCTGCGTAGAGGAGGGATGAGCCGTAGCACCGGCTGACGATCTGGTCGGCCAATGCAGCATCCTTCGCGACGCCTGCGGTGACGTTGTCGAGGTCCCAGAGCAACGCGACGGTGGCGGGAGTGGGCATGGGGGGCCAACCGCGACGCGGATCCTGAGTGACTGCCTGTACGACGGGGTGGATCACCGCCGATGCCTGCAGGCCCTCCGAGTGGACAGTCAACGGACTGCGGGTTGCGGGTTGCCCCGCAAGGTACGTGGGACGCGAAGCAGACGCGTTTGCTCGTCGCTTAGGTCGTGACCCATTGCCCGAACGGCAAGTCCGGCCGCTTGTACGAGGCGACGTGACTGCGCTGAGGTGAGGGTTGTTTCGCCGCCTTGTGCGGCGATCTCGGCCGTGATGGCGTGCAGCGCTGCGTAGGCGTCCAGGTAGGCCGATCCCGTTCGCCGGTATTCGCCGCGCGCGCGGGCTCGACGGCGCTCTTGCGCCTCCCGGTTCTGTCGACGCAGGCGCTTCTTGGCACACCGGCCGCAGTACTTGCTTCGGGGCGTGGGAGTTGTGTCCGGGCAACCACCGGTGGCGCACGCACGCACGCTTCGACTACCGGAATCCGGTACCGCATCGACCATGTCATTCATCCTCACATGCCATCTGTACTGCGGATATCAGAGTTCTGACGCCTGATCGGTCCGACCTGTCCGGTGGCCCGCCGATTCTGTGTTTGTCCGGACGGGACGGGACAGGGCCCAAGTCGCCAACCATCAGCCAGAGGAGGCCTTCGAGAGAAGACGCCGAGGAATATCAAACGTGAAGTTCACCGCCGACTCTTGAGAGCTCTCGCGGCACACCTTACCTTCGATGTAGTCGATCCACTACATCTCGTCGCGTTGCCCCGAAACCGTCACCGTCCGTCCGACGACGACCCCACCCACACATCAAACGTGCTATCGCACGCACTCGCCCAGGAGACCACCACCCATGCCTACGCCTGCTACCACCGATTCCACCGGGGCGAACCCGGTCCGCAAGCGACGCGTCGCCGGAGCGGAAGCGCGCCGCGTCATGGACCTCGCCGCCGGACACTACGAGGACCCCGAGCCGCAGCCCTACGAGCCCGTCACCGAGCCGGTGCAGGCCCCCGAACCCAAGTCGGCCGCCGAGCCATCCCGAGAACAGGCCTTCCTCGCAGCAGCGCGGTGGGATCGGCTCAACACGTTCGTCCCCAGGATCGCCGCCCACGTTCGTCATGAGGTCAAGGCCGCCGTCATCGGTCAGATCGCCCTCACGCCGTACGTGTCAGACGAGGCCGACGACACCACCTGCTCCATGGTGTACAGGTTCGCCGCATACGTCCACGGGCGCATCGACATGCCCTTCGACCCGGCGATCCATATGACCAATCGGTGGATCGATCACTACATCGATGACCGAAGCAAGGAACTCAAGCCCGGAACGACCTCGTCCATCCGCTCGTGCCTGAAGCGCGTCCGCGACGCCGAGGGATCGATGCCCATGCCCCGCAAGATCCCGCGCCGCATGCGCCAAGCGCCCTACACGCAAGTTGAATGGAACTCCTGGCGCCAGCGCGTCGACAACTTGGTAGACCAGGAACTCCGTGGCCACCTAGTGATGCTGCTTGACCTCACGGGCGAGGCAGGACTGCGGTCAAACGAGATCAAGTTCGTCACGGGGGAGTCGCTGGTCAGCGTCCGTGGAATCACCGTGCTGCGCGTGGCGGACCTCAATGGCGAATTCCGCGACATCCCCCTGTTCGGTGCAGTCGCCGACCGCTTGGAGTCGCACATGGGCAAGAAGACCTACCTTCTCAACGGCCAGTCGCGGGATCGACGAAACGTGGTGCACCGGCTCTCCGAACGTGCTGGGCAACACACCGGTCTAGGCGGGTTCAAGGCGGCCAGGGCGCGCCACACGTTCATCGCTCACCTGTTCACCCAGCCCATCCCGACCGTCGTCGCCTGCGCCGTCGCAGGAATCAACCCCGGCAGCCACACCCCCGCCGACATCGTGGGTCAGATGCCCACCCCGCCCACCACCGAGATCGTTCGCCGCCTAGCCAGCGTTCGTGCGCACTGATAAGGAACCGAACCAATGATCAGCAGTATCGCCAACCGAGTTCGCGAGACGGACCAAGAAGGAGTCCTGCAACTCGTCGCCCCCATCATCGACGAGTCAGGCATCGTTGCAACGCTCCAGCAGGCGGCCCGGCCCCGCAGTCCCGCTGGGGCCCCGATGAAGTACGGCCAATACACGGCGCGAGGCGTCCTCATCGCGATGTTCCACATCGCCTACGCAGGACGTCCTCTGTCCCTGCCAGAGCTCCTCAAGACGCTCTGGTTCGACTACACCGACCAGCAAATGCTCTTCATCGGTATGCCCGGCCTCCGCACGGAAGACCGGAGGACGGCGATCCGGACAGACCGAAACGCCCTCAAGAGCGAACACCAACGGCTCTGGTCCTTCATCCAGACCCTTTTCGCACCAATGGACGACACCCCACGGTCGCCCGCCAAGCGTGTGAGCAAGGAGCACGGCAAGAAGGCTCAGGACAAGGCCCGAGTCACGCTCGTCCAAGAGGCGACTCTGCGCCGCATCATCGTCAATGACCTCATCACGGCCACTATTGACCGTTCGCTCCTGTCTGATTGGAAGGGAGATCTGGCCATCGACGAGCACGTTGTCAACACATCGCGCACCAAGGGCAAGTACTTCGTGGACACCACGGAACTTGCCGGTGCAACGCCCATGGCGTCGCGGTATCCCAGGCAGAACCGCGTCGGAGACGGCTGGCACGTAGGGCTGACCCGCGCGGTCGCAACCTCCCGCCCATATGGCAAGCGCGTTCCAACCATCTGCGTCGCTCTAGACATCGACAAGGCCACCGCGGGCAACGTCAACGCTGCGCTCAACTGCGTCGACGAGTTCGATCGCCGGGGGCTACGCCCGGCCGCCGCAAAGACCGATCGCCAGTATCTGGTCACTGACCAGGGCTACTCACGCAACATCGGCTTCAACGTCGACCTGCTCAGGCGCGGGTACTCGTTGCTGATGCACTACGCCAAAGACGAGGGCCGCACGTTCGACCTCTCCAAGGAGGCCGACCCCAACGCACAGGAATTCGGTCCGTACCTGCACCACGGTGCCGTTGTCTGCCCCGCCGCGCGAAAGACCATCCGCACCCCGAACATCGCGGTCCCGTCCCCCACAGCGTCCGCCCGCATCGTGGCCAAGTTTGAAGAACAAGAGGAGCGGTTGGCCGCCCTGACCATGCCGGTCAACGGCCTCCCCGAGGTGGCGCAGCAACGTAAGCCCGGTCGCCCTCGCAAGGGTGACCAAGGCACCTTGGAAACGGTCGTCAAAGTGCGGGTCAAATGTCCCGCTGCCGCGGGCAAGGTGAGGTGCCCCATCCTCAGCGACGCCTATCTCGACCCCACCAACCGTGACCTGCCCGATGTTGGGTTCGATGCCCCCCTCGACAACCCTCCCAAGGTCTGCGAGTCCGATCACACCACCATCACGTTCGCTCAGCCCCGTTTCCGCTACTACCAACCAGTCATGGAAGGGACGTGGAAGCATTCCGACTGGATGGCGGTCAACCGCTCGCGCGACGAAGGCTTCAACAACCTCCTCACCTCAACCGAGGTCGGCAATCTCCAGGACCGTGCCCTCTACTCGCGCCGCAACCCCGTCATCGCAATGACCATTGCCTTCGCCGTGGCTAGCACCAATCTCAAGGCCCAAGACAAGTGGCGGGAAGTCGTGCATGAGAAGGGAGGGGTTGCCCCCGACGAGTCGCGCGTCGCCATCCGCGCCCAACGTCTCAAGCGCCAAGCCGCCTAGTCTGAGCAGTTCGCCGAGGGGTCGGCACCGCACACCCGGTGCCCACCCC
>DASYGI010000409.1:0-6507 GCA_035999925.1 Pedococcus sp. | reverse complement strand
ACGCCCTGATCGACTCCCCGGTTGAGGAAGTGTCAATGGACGCCGTTGTCATCGTCGAGGGGATGTTCTTGCATCGGGATGAGCTGGTGAACCGGTGGGACTGGTCGGTATTCCTCGACGTGCCCTTCACCCAGACCGCTGCCCGGATGGCGCGCAGGGACGGCAGCCATCCTGATCCTGACCACCCGACGATGCAGCGCTACGTCCTGGGTCAACGGATCTACTTCGCTGCATGCCGGCCACGCGAACGGGCCACTGTGGTCCTGGACAACACCCGCGCACTCCCGAGATAGCCCGCCAGGCCGACACCAACGCCTGGATCTGTCGCTGTCAGGGCGCGGAATCGCCGATGAGCGGGCGCTCCGACCACACCGGGCGCCGCACCCGAACAGCCGGTTCGTGATCGCTTGACGGCTGCCCTTGCTCCGTAGTCGAGCCGTCGCGGCCCGATGCGGCTGGCGGTAGCATCTGGTCGTTAGGCGTGCCGCCCTAGACCCGGTGACTCGCGAGCCTCTCCCAAGGCCGCAGGAGAACCGATGAGCGTCGAACCGCCCCAGCACGGACTCGTCCCCGGTGACCTTGTGGGCGCCGTGCATGCTCGTGCGGCCGCATCACGCAGGACCCACGTCAGCAGGTCCGCGCTGGTACTGGTGGCGCGAGCCGTGCGCTTGGCGGTGCCGACCGACCGGATGAAGGAGCTCAGCCAGAGCGAGGGCATCAAACTGCCCGAGATCGCTACAGTCCGCGCCACCAGCCGATCGCCGTCATCGCCATCGTCGCCTGACAGTTTCGTCGACACGTGGGACAAGTCCGGGTCGGGCAGGCGCGGATGAGCGATCCCTCAGGCAGGCTCGCCCACGCCAACCAGCTCATCGACGATGAGCCCCCCACCCCGAAAGCGGCCCCGGGCACGATCGGCCGCCTGGAGCGGCTGTGCTCCGCGCTGAGCCATTCCCTTCCCGCGACCGGGGTCGGCCTCAGCCTGCTGACCGCCGACAACTACGGGGGTGGCACAGTCGCGGCCTCGAGCGCGGCCAGCAGGGAGCTAGAGGAACTGCAGTTCACCCTCGGCGAAGGTCCGAGTATCGACGCCTACACCTCGCGTCGCCCGGTTCTGGAGTCGGACCTGCCCGCTCACGGCATGAGCCGCTGGCCCGGCTACGCGTCCGCCGCGCAGGCGCATGGTGTTCAGGCCGTGTTCGCGTTTCCGCTTCAAGTCGGGGCCGCACGTGCTGGCGCCCTGGACATCTACCGAGACGAACCCGGGTCTCTGACCGCCGCTGCCCTGGCGCAAGCCGTCACATTCGCAGAAGTGGCCATGGGGCTGCTGGTGGGCGAACAGCACGACGCGTCGGAGGGCCACACCAGCACGGACCTCGATGACGCGCTGGAATACCGGTTGGAGGTCTACCAGGCGCAGGGAATGGTGATGGTCGACCTGGGCGTCAGCATCGGCGAGGCGATGGCCCGCCTCCGGGGCCACGCCTACGCCAATGACCTGTCGATCGGCGAAATCGCCAGAGAAATCGTGGCAGGCACACTCACACTGAACAGAGACATGCGATGACCGACCTGAGAGCTGGCGCAAACCGAAAGACGCGAGGGGAAGGGGTGCCCGCAATGATCGCCGCTGATCAGCTCGCTGAGGTGTTCGTCGAGATGGCGGACACCCTGGTGGACGACTTCGACGTCGTCGAGTTTCTCGAGACGCTGACCCAGCACACCGCCGAGGTCAGCAGTGCTGCCTCCGCGGGACTGCTGCTCGCCGATGCCCACGGACAACTTCAGTACATGGCCGCCTCGGCTGAGTCGGTCCAGCTCCTCGAGCTCTTCCAGCTTCAGTACCGGCAGGGCCCCTGCCTGGACTGCTTCCGGACCGGCACCGCAGTGGTCAACACCAACCTGCACGAGGCCGCGGCGCGATGGCCGCGGTTCGCACCCAGAGCGGTCGCTGCAGGATTCCAGTCCGTCCATGCCTTCCCGATGCGGCACCGCCAGAGAGTCATCGGGGCACTGAACATGTTCAGCACCCACACCGGCCGCCTCGAACCGGCCGATGTCCGGGTCGTGCAGTCCTTGGCGGACATCGCCACGATCGGACTCCTCCAAGAACGCAGCATCCGAAGCGCAGAGGTCCTCACCGAACAGCTCCAGGGTGCCCTCAACAGCCGAATCACCATCGAACAGGCCAAGGGTGCACTCGCCAGAATTCACGGGATCGACGTCAACGCCGCCTTCGAACTCATGCGCCACTACGCCCGCAGCAACAACCACCGGCTCACCGCCGTCGCCCTGGCCGTCGTGACCGACCCCACCAGCCACCCGCAGCTCACCACCCCCTCTGCTACCCGCAAGGCTCCATCCCAAGACGGCTGACGCACCCGAAGTCGAGCCGCCCGTACGGAGCGCTTGTGGCCGGCCTGTATGCCGCGCGTCCCGGTCCCTCCCTGAGTCGAGGGGCGCGCATCTTCTGTTCCCTCCCGGATCGGCTTATGGTGGATCTGCTGCCCCGGACCATGGTCGCGTACCTCTGGGGCCATACGCGCTTAGCCCGGGGGTGCGACGCCCCCGCGGCAGGTCACGCGGCGTGCCCCTTCCCACCATCCCCCACCCACAGGTTGAGGGGGCACGCCCGTGACATCGGCTCCGCCGCCCTGGTCGCAGACAGCCTGCACGCGCACCGCGGTCCGTCGTCCGGCAGAGGCTCGCCCCTGCGCGGGTCGGGCTGCTCAGGGGGCCATCGCCCTGGTCCGGTGGCTGGGCGTCGTCATCCATGCTGGGCGATGCTCACAGCATCTCCACGAGAATGTCTGGCCGCGCCTACACGCCCAATCCGGGGCTCAGTCACGATCCCAACTGAAGGTGACGTCGACCCAGCCTGAGCCGATGTCGCCATCACTGACGTGCATGACGGGTTCCCGAGCCAGCCCCCCTTGTGTGGCTTGGCCCAGCTCCACGAGCCTGGTGCGGGCCTCGGTGACGAGGCGACCGTGAACTTCTTGGTTGCGGACGACGGCTTTCGGCACGGCGATGGTGGTCTCGACGCGCATGGTTGACTCCTCGAGTCTGGGGGAGTGCTCTGTGCGCCCGCCGCCCTCATTGCGCGAGTGTTGCCTGCGAGCGCGAACGACTACCTGCCCACCATGTCACCCACGGGCGGCCTTGGCCAGGCTCATCGGAGGATGTAGGCCCGCGGGCCTTCGGCCCAACGCGCCGCTGCTGGCGCCCTCTCCTCGAGGTGACCGCACGATCAAGGGGAGTGGCTGGGCCTGTTCTGGGTGGCCCGTTACCGACCCGATCGCCCAATCGTGGCCCCGCCTGCTCAGGCAGTGGGCCCGGTTGACGTTCCCCTTGCAGCCCCACCCAGACAGTGCGCGTCAGACTGGGTTGCTCACTTCAGCGTCATTGCCGGCACGAGCGTGAGCCAGTACCCCTTCCACACACCCGCGGAAACCAAGACGCACGGCCTGGCGTTGATGATGGCCCGAACGCCGATGGGCGCGTAGCTGGCACGCGGAAGCGTCCCAGTCTTGGTGCCGATCTGCTTGCCGGTCGAGTCATAGGCGCGACCCGTGTACGTCCCCGCAGCGATGCCGAGGCCGCGCTCAACGGAGTACACGTTGCTGCCTGAGGGAGCGGTCGGGTGGGCGTGATCTGCGACCTCAGCCACCCACCAGCCAGCGAACCTGCCGGCAGTGATGTGCGTGTAGACGCCACGCCCCTGAATTCGTTTCCGACTATCGAAGGGGGCCATCGACGATGAGGGGAGGGTGACCTTCAACGAGGCGGTAATCGCCCCGGACCCGTCGAAACGGTACGCCCATTGAACTCCGGGCGAGAAGATCACCCAGCCGGCCGTGGCATCGCTCGGGTAGTCGTCCGCCAGCTCGTCGGCATACGTCGCGAAGGCCGGACGGTGCGTGTACCCGTGCAGCTGCAACATCTGGGTTCGATGCGTCGGGTGGTAGTCGTACGAATCCCACGCGTGGTAGACCGAGTACTTGCTCACCCATTGCGCACGCCGGAAGAAGGTTGCGGCGTAGTGGTCGCTCGTCGCCAGTGCAGCGTTCATCAGCGGCACGTAGTCAGTACTGCCCGTCGTCCGCCAGTAGTCGTAGAGCCCGAAAATGGCGAAGTTCAGTCCGTTGAATACCTGCTCGCTCTTGGCGATGGGCAGGCGCGCGTACTCCTCGAGCCAGAGGTAGCTGTTCGCGTCGATGTAGCTGACAAACGGAAGGGTGCCGGAAGGGCCGAGCGCCAAGCTCTTCACGGTGTTGTCTGCGGCCGTTCGCCACTGCTGGTCACCAGTGACCTTCCACAGCATGACGAACAGTGACAGCGCCTGCCCTTGGGCCATTGCGCTGTACCAAGGCGCCTTCATGAGGACCGAGGTATCGCCGTGGATGGCGAAGTCGAAGGGGTACGGGTAGAACCACGCGCCGCGGGACTCCACGCGACGGTCGATCAGGCGCTGGGCGTTGGCCTCGGCGCGCGAAAGCGAGGCGGGATCGTGGGTGGCGAGGTAGGCGCCGACACAGTTGATTCCCGTCTGCGCCTGGCCCACCGGGTGGTTGTACATGGTGGAACCAACGTTGAACATGCGGACGCCTTGAGCGTCGTGCACCCCGGGATCGACCTGCGGGCACGACTTCGACTTCGCGTAGGGCAACTGCGAATCGGCGACCAGGTACGGGAGCTGCTGGCTCGTCCCGCCCTTGGCGACCCCAAGGTTGACGAGGTCGGTCGGGCCGGGAGTCGTCGAAGGCGTCGCCGCCAGTGGCTGACGACCCGAGGGGCCGGAGGCCACCGCTCCGGGTGGAGAAGCGGCACCGTCATGAGCGATGGGGTCAATCAGGTTCCCCGAGGTCGGGGCGGGCGGCGCGACTGTGCCGGTGGCCTCAGTGGCACGGGAGCCCAGAACGAGGGAAGAGGCGGGTGCGGCCACCCCCAAGCCCACGAGGGTCGACGCGAGACTGATGACAACCAGGCGGGACGAGAGCCCCCGCGAGGATTTTGCAGTTTTGATGGTATTCGCCCCTGATGTCCCGACTTCCCCTGTTTGAGTCGCGGCGGCACAGTACCAGAGGCGCAATCGGCGAGCGGTTTGGGCTCATGCGAGGCTTTTCGCCACATTCGAATCGCGGGGCATCCATTGCCCACGTGGCGCCGGGCGTATGCCGCCTGCTGGGCGTCCGTCAGCCTTACGTTCTGGGCGCGAACGGGCGTAGTTCCTCACGCCCTGCGCGGATGGTGACGCAGCTGGACTCCGGGACCTCCCGCCACTCTCCCTTGAGCTCACCGAGCGGCTCGGAGACCACGAGGCGGGCGTCGTCCGAGAGGTCGTGCAGGGCCGGGTAGTCCGGGTACTGGTGCTTCAGCGTCGAGATGTCGGTGCTGTGGAACAGCGTCCGTGGCGGACCCTCGCTGGCGTAACGGAAAGCCCATGTCGTCGTCCCGTCGGTGGTGGCGACGGTCATCTGTACCGGGCTCGACACGCCCCGGCGGCGTGCACAGTCCTCCACCAGGCCGACCATGCGGGCGACCGCGGACGGCGGGTCGTCCTCGAGTCCGAGCGTGAGGGCGAGGTAGAACATGAGCTCGGAGTCGGTGGTCCCTTGGATCCTCGGAAAGAGCGCCGGGTCGACGGCCAGCACCAGGTCGCGCTTCAGCTCGGCGAAGCCGTTGATGCCGCCATTGTGCATCCACAGCCAGCGTCCTTCTCGGAACGGGTGACAGTTGGTGAGCTGAACCGGTGAGCCGGTCGAGGCGCGGACGTGGGCAAAGACCCGCGTCGAGGCGATGTGGCCGGCGAGCTCGCGCAGGTTCGTGTCGTTCCATGCCGGTTCAGTACTGCGGAAGACGCCCGGCGTCGCACGGTCCCCGTACCAGCCGAGCCCGAACCCGTCGCCGTTGGTGGTCTCGGCGCCCATCTGGGAGTGCAAGCTCTGCACGACCAGAGAGTGCTGGGGCTTGTACAGCAGGTCCTCTATGACGACCGGGGATCCTGAGTAGGCGAGCCACCGGCACATGAGTACCTCCGATCCCGTTGCTGTCCCGACGAAGCCTGCCCCATTCTCGGCGGGCAGACGAGGTTCGTCACTTGCTGGTCACGAACCCGGCGCCGCGCCACGATGGGGACATGGCAGCGGCGGTGGCACAGAACCATGTGGAGGGCCCAACCTGTTGGTGCTGCGGGAGCACCTTCGCCGAGGCGGACTTGTCTCGACTGGGGTCTCATCCGGAGGTCGCGGTCTGCCTTCGGTGTGCGCAGTGGCTGTACCGCCGGGCTCGGGCCGACGCTGACGGCGACTCGCGAACCCCGGGCGTCCTGCTCCGTCGCACGCTGGCCGTCGCCAGACGTCGAGTGATGAAGGCCGAACTGCAGCATTGGCCAGTGGTCGGGCCGCTACTTCGGCGCCTGGACAGGCACCTGCCCTGATGGTCAACACACACCGCCCTGGGACGACGCGCTGAGCGGATCCGCCAACGACGCAATGGAACCTGCGG
>DASYGI010000408.1:0-5506 GCA_035999925.1 Pedococcus sp. | reverse complement strand
GTGGCGTCGTGACAAGGACCGTGGCCTGTCCGCCGGCGAGAAGCGCATGCTCGCCAAGGCGCGTCAGATCCTCGTCTCCGAGCTCGCTCTCGCGGAGAAGACGAACGAGGACAAGGCCGAGGCCATCCTCGACGAGGTCCTCGCCTCCTGAGCGTCGCCGTCGTCCTCGTGGCTGCCGGCCAGGGGACCAGACTCGGGGCGGCGCAGCCGAAGGCCTTCGTCACGTTGGCGGGGCAGTCGCTGCTCGAGCACGCGGTCCAGCGTGCGTTCGCCGCGCCCGAGACGTCGCACATCGTGATCGTCGCGCCCGTCTCCCACCAGTCGGAGGCGGGCGCGATCGCGTCCCGCAGCCAGCGGCCCCAAGACGTCGACGTGGTCGTCGGTGGGGCCGAGCGCAGCCAGTCGGTGGCGGCTGGCCTCAAGGCCCTCCGTCCCGGCGACGGGATCGTGCTGGTCCACGACGCGGCTCGAGCGCTGGCACCGCCTGCGCTGTTCTCCCGCCTCGTGCACGAGGTGAGGTCCGGGCATCCCGCGGTGGTCCCTGGGCTGCTCGTCACGGACACGATCAAGCAGGTCGACCGTCGTGGCGTCGTGGTCGCGACCCCCGATCGCGCAAGCTTGCGCGCCGTGCAAACCCCCCAGGCCTTTCTGCGCGAGGTTCTCGAGCATGCCCACGCCAGCGGTGCTGAGGCCACGGACGACGCGGCCCTCGTGGAGGCGGCTGGTGGGCACGTCCGAGTGGTCGCCGGCGAGTCCCTGGCGTTCAAGATCACCACGCCCGACGACCTCGCGCTCGCGGAACGTCACCTCTCGGATCGGTAGCTCACTCGGACGCTGCCGCTAGCGCGGCATACACCTGCTCCCACGGGGCGACAGGCTCGCGTGACCGTCCAGCGTGCAGGGTGCTGATCCATCCGTCCACTACCGTCCCGCGCTCCACCAATGCGTCGGGCACGAAGGTCGGGATGGGGAAGCCGTTGCGCCACACCGCCTTGGCGCTGCCCCAGTTGCCGGCGTGCGCCTCCCACCGCACCAGCCGCCACCCCAGGGTGTCCAGGGCATGACCGACCACCAGCCCGACGGCCTGCGACATGACGCCGCGTCCTCTGAACCGCGGGTGGGTCACGAAGCCCAGGCTCCCAGCCCCCGCGTCCACCGGGAGCACGCGCAGGTCGATGGTCCCGGCATACTCCCCGCCCACCTCGATCGCCCAGGAGATGAGCAGTGGGCTGGGCTCGGTGATCGTCGCGAGGTACTCCTCGGCCATCTCCCGGGTGTAGTCCAGGGGGATTGTGGTGAAGCGCTTGGTCTGCTCGTCCACGCAGCGTTCGAACACCGCGTCGAGGTCGGTCGCGAGGTGAGGCCGCAGCATCACCGTCGAGCCGCGCAAGGCGGGCACGGGCAAGGGGGCGGTCATGCGCCGCAACGCTAGCAACGGCAGGATGGGCGCCATGGTCCCTGCAGGTATGCCGCGAACCGGCATCGGCGTCGACGTCCATGCGTTCGCGGCTCAGGGAGCCCGCGAACTGTGGCTTGCGGGCCTTCTCTGGCCCGGTGAGCGCGGTCTGGCCGGCCATTCCGACGCCGATGTCGCCTGTCACGCGGCGTGCGACGCCTTGTTCTCCGCCGCCGGCATCGGGGATCTCGGCAGCCATTTCGGCACGGACCGCCCAGAGCTGGCCGGGGCCAGTGGGCTCACCCTGCTGGCGGAGGCTGCTCGCCTGGTGCGAGACGCCGGCTTCGACCTGGGCAACGTCGCGGTCCAGGTCGTCGGCAACTCTCCCAAGATCGGCAGCCGGCGGGACGAGGCCCAGCAAGCGATGTCCGAAGCGGTGGGCGCCGGGGTGTCCCTGAGTGGCACGACCACGGATGGCCTCGGGCTGACGGGACGCGGCGACGGCATCGCAGCCATCGCCACCGCACTGGTCGTCCCCACCGGCTGACCCTCCGGACGACGAAAGTCCTGCGTGTCGGGCGCCCCAGGGGCGGCGACACGCAGGACTTTCGCGTTCAGTCAGGAATCGCTGGGGCGTCGGCTCCCGATGGACACGGCCTTGGCCAGGTCGCTGACCGAGGCGTCGCGCGACGACAGCGGCGCCAGGCCGAAGGCGTGTTCGATGGTCGCCAGGATCGACGTGGTGTCGTAGACCTGGTGGCTCACCCCGGAGCTCTGCATCCCGGCAGACAGCACCAGGGCGGGGATCCGGGTGCCGGGGCCCCACGCGTCGGTCTTCGGCGGCGCGACGTGGTCGTAGGACCCGCCGAACTCGTCGTAGGTCACGACCACGAGCGTCTTCTTGGCCTCCGGGCCAGAGGTAATGGTCTTCAGCAGGTCGACCAGGTGGTCGCTGCCCGTGCTCTCGCTGGCGTAGCCCGGGTGCTCGTTCTCCGACCCATACGGCTTGACGAAGCTCACCTGCGGCAGCGTGCCGTCCTTCGCAGCGGCGATGAAGTTCTTCTCGTCCTGCAGGTGGGATCGGCCCGGTGCCCCCGCCGCGTAGTTGGCGAAGTAGTTGAACGGCTGGTGGTGGTACTGGAAGTTCGCGCCCGGGTGACCCGCGACCGCGTCGTCCCAGCCGCCGGCATACCAGTTCCAGGTCACGCCCTTCGCGGACATCCGGTCACCGATATTCGGGTTCGTGGTGTCGTCGATGAGCGGGATCTTGGCGCCGCTGCCGGAGGGGACCGATGACGGCTGGACCGTGTTGATCGCGAAGTTGCCGCACGCCGCCCGGCGGTTGTTGTCGGCGGCATCCGCACACTTCTTGGTCAGCTGGCCGTCCACGACGGGACCCGTGGCCTTGTAGAGCGGGTACGAGGTCGGCATGCCGTTCGCGTCGAGCACCGAGTTCTTGGCCCCGAGTGCGCCCGCCGAGGTGTCCAGCGGCGCACGTGCGGCAATGAGGAACTG
This sequence comes from Pedococcus sp., assembly GCA_035999925.1. GTDB lineage: Bacteria > Actinomycetota > Actinomycetes > Actinomycetales > Dermatophilaceae > Pedococcus. Next base: position 2,595 of record DASYGI010000408.1, on the reverse strand, counting down.
GTGGTTGAGGAACGAGCCGCCGAAGGCACCCTGGAAGAACCGGTCGGCGATGACGTAGTTGGGCGCGCCCTGGCTGTGCAGGTAGCCGTAGATGGGCAGCGCCTTGGTGTCGTAGTGACCCATGGTCAGGCCGACCGCATCCGAGCCCGTGACATATCGGTTCTGCTTGCCGCCGTTGAGCTGGTACTGCTCCTGGTAGAAGCGGTGCACCTGGTCCCGCGTGCAACCACCCGGCTGGCCACTGCCCTTGAGGACGCCGTTGGGGGCGTACACACCCTCGGGGGGGCAGGTCGTGTCCGTCGGCTTGATGTACTTGTCGATGGTGAACGCCTTGTTCGTGAACGCGCTCGCCGGGACCCCGTGGCTGGCGTCCTGGCAGGTGTTGGGCTGGGGCGGCGTCGCGAGGTTGACGTCCTTCTGGAGCAGACAGCCGTACCTGGTGCCGTCCTGGGCGACCTGGGGCACAGAGGGGGCGGTCGCGCCGTCGACGCGGTCTGCGCCCACCCGACCCCAGGAGCCGTACAGGTTGTCGAACGAGTGGTTCTCCTCGTAGATGACCACGAGGTGGGTGTATCCGCCGGGGAGAGTGCCCTGGCGCTCGCCGAGCGTGCTGGCGATGGCGGAGCCGTGCGTGGTGTTCATTGCAGGGGCGGCCTGTGCCTGCCCGGCCATGGCAGCTGCTGCGAGAGCGGTGGCCGCCGCTCCGATCACAGCGACGGAAGATCGTCTGTTCACTGGGATTCCTCTCTTGGTAAGACTGTGCTTCGCGCACCTTCCCCCGGTCTACAGCCAGGCCTTCGGCGCGGCATGACCGCAGGTCTGCCCGGAGTTGAACATCATGCGACGTTTGGGGGACGGCCGCCCTTTGGGCCGGGGGCGCGGCGCGAAGGTAGCCTTGCGCCCGTGAGTCTTCGCCTGTACGACACTGCCGCGCGCGAGCTGCGCGACTTCACCCCCCTCGTACCGGACCGGGTGGGCATCTACATCTGCGGGCTCACCACCCAGGCCGCGCCGCATATCGGCCACGTCCGTTTCGCGGTGGCCTTCGACGTGCTGCGGCGCTGGCTGGTCGGGCGCTACTCCTACGACGTGACGCTGGTTCGCAACGTGACGGACATCGACGACAAGATCCTGACCAAGTCCGCAGATGCCGGCGAGCCCTGGTTTGCGCTCTCCTACCGCAACGAGCGCGCCACCGCCGCCGCGCTCGACTCGCTCGGGGTCCTCGCGCCGACCTACGAGCCCCGCGCGACCGGTCACATCCCCGAGATGGTCACCCTGATGGAGACCCTGGTTGAGAAGGGGCATGCGTATGCCGCGCCGGACGGCAGCGGCGACGTCTACTTCGACGTGCGCAGCTTCCCGGAGTACGGCTCGCTGACCCACCAGCGCATCGAGGACATGGAGGCGGCCGTCGACGCGGACCCCCGCGGCAAGCGGGACCCTCGCGACTTCGCGCTGTGGAAGGGCCGCAAGGAGTCCGAACCGCAGACGGCCTCGTGGCCGACGCCGTTCGGTGACGGGCGTCCGGGCTGGCACCTCGAGTGCTCGGCCATGGCGCGCAAGTACCTCGGCGACTCCTTCGACATCCACGGGGGTGGTGTCGACCTGCGCTTCCCGCACCACGAGAACGAACAGGCGCAGTCACACGCCGCGGGACTCGGGTTCGCCGCCTACTGGCTGCACAACGCCTGGGTCACCGTGGGCGGCGAGAAGATGAGCAAGTCGCTCGGCAACTCCCTGGTCGTCTCCGAGATCACCAAGGTCGCCCGGCCGCTGACCCTGCGCTACTACCTGACCGCCGCGCACTACCGCTCGACCATCGAGTACCACGAAGGGTCGCTCGCCGAGGCCGAGGCGACGGTCGAGCGCATCGAGGGCTTTCTCCGGCGTGCGCTCAGGGTGCTTCCCGAGGACACGCCTTTGACGCCTGACCCGACGCAGGTCCCTGAGGCGTTCGCCGCGGCGATGGACGACGACCTCAACGTCTCCGGCGCCTTAGCCGTGGTCCACGAGACCGTCCGCGCCGGCAACACCGCACTCGACGACCGCGACCTCGACGCGCTGGCGACAGCGTTTGCGGCAGTGGTCGCTATGACCGACCTGCTGGGCGTAAACCCGCTCGATGCCCGGTGGGGCGCCGGAGCCGACACCGGCGTCGGCGACACCCAGTCCGCCCTCGACATCCTGGTTCGGGTGCAGCTGGAGCTGCGCGCCCAGGCTCGGGCGGCACGAGACTTCACGACGGCCGACGCGATCCGCGACCAGCTGGGCGCGGCGGGCATCGTCATCGAGGACACGGCATCGGGAGCGAACTGGTCGCTCGCCCGCCGCGAGAGCTGAGAGGCACACCATGGCAGGCAACTCCCAGCGCCGGGGCGCGATCCGCAAGGGGGCGTCCAAGAAGGGCGCCACCGTCGGTTCGGGCGGCCAGCGTCGTCGCGGCCTCGAGGGCCGCGGCCCCACCCCGAAGGCGGAGGAGCGTCCCAAGCACAAGGCCCACAAGATGGCCAACGCCGCATCAAAGCGCGGCGGACCCGGCGCGGGGCAGCGGCCCGCCGGGTCGCGCGGTTCGACGCGGCGTGGCGGCAAGGC
>DASYGI010000407.1:0-19432 GCA_035999925.1 Pedococcus sp. | reverse complement strand
GGCCTGGAAGTCAGCGGCACGATCGATGCCGTCGGCCCGCAGGTCGAGGGGTGGGCCGTTGGCGACGAGGTCTGTGCCCTCCTGGCGGGGGGCGGCTACGCCGAACAGGTCTGCGTCCCCGCGGGACAGCTCTTGCCCGTGCCCCACGGCGTCCCGCTCGAGGACGCCGCGGCGCTACCGGAGGTGGTCAGCACCGTCTGGTCCAACGTATTCATGACCGCGAACCTGCTGCCGGGGCAGACGTTCCTGGTGCACGGTGGTTCGTCCGGCATCGGCACGATGGCGATCCAGCTCGCCCGTGAGGTTGGCGCGCGCGTCGCCGTCACCGCCGGCTCGGCCGCCAAGCTCGAGGTATGCCGTGAGCTGGGCGCCGAGATCCTGGTGAACTACCGCGAGCAGGACTTCGTGACCGAGGTCAAGGCCGCGACCGGGGGTGCCGGCGCCGATGTCATCCTTGACAACATGGGCGCCGCCTATCTCGAACGGAACCTCGATGCGCTGGCCCTGAACGGCCGGCTCGTCGTCATCGGCCTCCAGGGCGGGACCAAGGCCGAGCTCAACCTGGGCCAGCTGCTCAGCAAGCGGGCCGCCGTGATCGCCACGTCGCTGCGGGCCCGACCGGCCGCCGAGAAGGCCACCATCGTCGCGGCAGTTCGCGAACACGTCTGGCCGCTCATCGAGTCCGGTCGGGTCAAGCCCGTCATCCACGGTCGTCATGCGCTGGCTGACGCGTCGCAGGCCCACCGCGAGCTGGAGGCCAGTGGACACATCGGAAAGATCCTTCTGACCCCCTGAACGCGCGGGTGGATGCCAGGCTGAGCCCATGAACGCCGTGGCCGTCGTCTTCGTCCTGCTCGTCGCCCTCGTCCACGTCTACATCGTGGTTCTCGAGATGGCCCTCTGGACCACACCTCGGGGCCGCGCTGCCTTCGGCCTCACCGCCGAGTTCGCCGTCGCTACGAAGACGCTTGCGGCCAACCAGGGTCTCTACAACGGCTTTCTGGCCGCTGGCCTGGTCTGGGGGGTGGTCGGCCCTGAGCACCTCCGGTTCGGCTTTCGGGTGTTCTTCCTGCTGTGCGTCGTCATCGCCGGGCTCTACGGCGCTGCGACCGCGAGCCGGCGGATCCTGCTGGTCCAGGCGTTGCCTGGCGCCATCGCTCTGATCGCCGTCCTGGTCGCGCACTGACCGCGGCGCGGCGGACGGGTCGGGGCTGTAGCAGGATGGAGCCATGACCGAGCAGCAGCCCCCGCATCCCTCGTCGGACCAGCCGGACCAGTCGAACCAGGGCGGCGAACAGCAGCGGTTCGTCGTGGTGACCCAGGACGGCATGGGGGTCTCCCACACCGACGACGAGGACGCCCCGACCAACCCGGCCGACCTGGTCGAGCAACCGGCCAAGGTCATGCGAATCGGCTCGATGATCAAGCAGCTGCTCGAGGAAGTGCGCAACGCACCCCTCGACGAGGCTGGACGGGTCCGGCTGGCGGAGATCCATCGACGGTCCATCAAGGAGCTGGAGGACGGGTTGGCACCCGAGCTGATCGAGGAGCTCGAGCGCCTCGCGTTGCCGTTCGACGAGGGCCATGCCCCCACCGATGCCGAGCTGAGGATCGCCCAGGCCCAGCTCGTCGGCTGGCTTGAAGGGCTTTTCCACGGCATCCAGACGGCGTTGTTCGCCCAGCAGATGGCCGCGCAGCAGCAGCTCGCGCAGATGCGCCGGGCACTGCCTCCCGGTCATCTGCCGGACGGACAGCCGGCCGGGATGCCGCCGATGGGCGGCCCCGGTGTGCCGCAGGACGACCGTCCCGGTGGCCCCACCGGCCAGTACCTCTAGCCCTCGCGACCGGCCGGGGTCAGGCGACGGCAGCCGCGGCGGCCCGGCCCGCGGCGCGCCCGGAGAAGATGCACCCCCCGAGGAAGGTTCCCTCCAGCGCACGATAGCCATGCATGCCGCCGCCGCCGAAGCCGGCGACCTCTCCCGCGGCATACAGCCCTGGCACCGGGTCGCCCGAGGGCGACAGCACCCGCGAGGACAGGTCGGTCTCCAGGCCACCCAACGTCTTGCGGGTGAGCACGTGCAGGCGGACCGCGATGAGCGGACCAGCCTCTGGGTCGAGGATGCGGTGCGGCCGCGCGGTCCGGATCAGCTTGTCGCCTCGGTAGTTCCGGGCACCCAAGATCGCGGTCACCTGGGCGTCCTTGCTGAAGTCGTTGGCCAGCTGGCGGTCCCGGTCGACGATCTGGCGTTCGAGGTGGGCCAGGTCGAGCGGCGCGTCAGGGGTCAGGGCGTTCATCTTGGTCACGAGCTCGGGCAAGGTCTGCGCGGTGACGAAGTCGGCGCCGTGGTCGAGGAACGCCCGCACCGGCGCAGGCATGTCGGTTCGGGCGCGGCTGAGCACCTGCCGGACGGACTTGCCGGTGAGGTCGGGGTTCTGCTCCGAGCCGGACAGCGCGAACTCCTTGCCGATGATGGTGTGGGTCAACACGAACCAGCTGTGGTCGTGACCGGTGCGGCGCAGGTGGGCCAGGGTCCCCAGCGTGTCGAAGCCGGGGAAGAGCGGGGGCGGGAGCCGATCGCCGTTCCCGTCGAACCACATCGAGCTGGGCCCGGGCAGGATCCTGATCGCATGGCCGGGCCACAGCGGGGACCAGTTCTGGATGCCCTCGACGTAGTGCCACATCCTGTCGCGGTTGACGATCCGCCCACCGGCCGCCTCGGTGACCGCCAGCATGCGGCCGTCCACATAGGCAGGCACTCCCGTGATCAGGTGGCTCGGAGGGGTGCCGAGCCGAGCGGGCCAGTTCTGGCGCACCAGGTCGTGGTTGGCCCCGATGCCCCCACTGGTGACTATGACGGCCTGGGCGCTCAGCTCGAAGTCGCCCGCCGGGGTGCGGTTCGTGGCACGCCCCCGTTCGGCGGGGTCCGGCGCCAGCAGGGTCCCCCTGACCCCGGTCACCGCACCCCCGCTGGTGACCAGCTCGTCGACCTGATGGCGATGACGGATCTCGACGCGCCCGGCCACGACGTGCTCGGCGACCCGACGCAGGAACGGCTCGAGCACCCCGGGTCCGGTCCCCCAGGTGATGTGGAACCGCGGCACGGAGTTGCCGTGCCCCGACGCAGAGCCGTCGCCGCGTTCGGCCCAGCCGACCACGGGGAAGAAGCGCATCCCTTGCTGTCGCAGCCAGGAACGTTTCTCGCCCGCGGTGAACTCGACGTACGCCCTGGCCCACTGCACGGGCCAGCGGTCCTCGTCCTCGAGCCGGTCGAAGCCTGCGGTGCCCCGCCAGTCCTGCCAGGCGAGCTCAACCGAGTCCTTGACGCCCATCCGGCGCTGCTCGGGGCTGTTGACGAAGAACAGGCCCCCGAACGACCAGTGCGCCTGACCTCCGAGGTTCGCCGGACTCTCCTGGTCCACCACCAGCACCCGGCGGCCCGCGTCGGCCAGCTCGGCTGTGGCCACCAGTCCGGACAGGCCCGCTCCTACGACGATGACATCAGCGTCCATGGCCTGAAACTACCGGTCGGTAGGTCGGCTGGCACATGGACGGCCGTTACGGTGGGCAGGTGAGCGCGTCCCCCGAGAGCCCACGCCCGAGGGGTCGTCTGTGGCGAACCGGACGATGGGTGGCCGGACTGGCTGCCCTCGCGGCGCTCTTCCTGGCCTGCACTTTCGGCGGAGTCGCCGCCACGACACTGTTCCCCGCGCAGGCCGACACCCTGAACTACGGTGCGTCGCTGCGCCTGTCCGTCAACCCGTCGGACATCTCCCAGATCCAGAGCCCGACTGTGTTCGGCGACATCAAGCTGAGGTTCGCCGGACCCCTGCCGGCTCCGGGGGTGCTGGCCCAGGTCCAGGTCAAGGAGCGCATCACCGAGCTCCTCTCGCGTCCCCAGATCTCGGTCAGCTCCCTCGAGCCAGGGCCGTTGGAGCTGGAGAAGGCGGCGCGAGATGCCGCGGTGGCGCTCGGCTGGCGCTTCGCCGTGGGCTCCTTGGTCATGGCCCTTCTGGTCGCGGCCGGGTATGCCGGGTGGCGGCACCGTCGGCTCAGGCCCCGAGCCGCCGGCGCGGTCGCCGCCGTGTGGGTGGCCTCCTGTCTGGCCACGTTCGCAGTCATCGGGGTCAGCTACCAGCCGGACCGCCTCGACCGCTTCACGACGACCGGGATCCTTGGCGCGGTCCAGCGCAACTCCGACCTGCTCGCCGGGGTCGAGACCAGGGCCCAGCAGACGACGCCGTACCTGAAGAACCTGCTCGCACTCTCCTCGGCGCTGCGGGACAAGTACGCACCGCAGTCGCTGACCTTGCCGGCCGCGGCACGGTTCCTGCTGGTGTCGGACATTCACGGTGCGAACCAGTACGCCCTGATGCGCACCATCGTCCAGCAGGAGCAGATCGACGCCGTCATCGACTCCGGGGACCTCGTCAACTTCGGGAGCCCGGCCGAGGCCGACGCCGCCGGGATGTTTGCCGGGATCAAGTCCCTGGGCGTCCCCTACCTGTTCGTCAAGGGCAACCACGACGCTCGCTCAGTCACGGACCACGCGCTGCTCGACCGGCTGGCCCAGGTCCCGAATGTGGTTCTGCTGCAGCCCAACACGGACAGCTACACCATCAAGGGCATCCACGGCATACGGGTCGCAGGGTTCAACGACCCCCGGTGGTTCGGGGACGACAACCACGACAACGCCGCCAAGCAGAAGCCCGCGGCGGACCGGTTCAACGCCTCGATGGCCGACCAGGTCGTCCCGGACATCGTCGTGGCCCACGAGCCCGCCGCCGTGCTTGACGTGACCAAGGCTGGCATCCGGATCAACGGACACCTCCATGCCGCCGAGCTCGACGGCTCCCGGATCGGGGTGGGGACGTTCACCGGAGGAGGTCCCTTCAGCCACTTCATCGCGGCCGGCCCGCACGACGAGCTCACCGGGCAGCCCTCCGCCTTCGATGTGGCGACCTTCGGACTGGACTGCCGGCTGATCTCCTTGACGCGGTACCAGTACCGGAACGTCATCGAGGGCCGGCCCGCCTACGACGACGTGACGCTGGTCAACGGGTCACGCATCGAGCTCCAGGCGCCTGCGTCGACCGTCCCCGCGGCGGCTGATGCTGGAGCGGGAGCCAGTACCCCGCCGCCGCGCAGCTGTTCCACCACGATGGACACCACCACGGAGCACGTGCCGGCCACCTCACCGTAAGGCGGCGATGACCTCCGCGTTGGGGCTGCAGACCTCAGGCGCGCCCGTGGGCTGCCCGGCTGCGCCGGCTGAGCGAGTCGACGATGACCGCCAGGAGAAGCACCCCACCGGTGATCATGTAGCGCTCCGGCGAGCCGAGGTTGACCAGGCTGAGCCCGTTGGAGATCGACTGGATCACCAGGATGCCCAACAGCGCCGAGTATGCCGTGCCGCGCCCTCCGAACAGGCTGGTGCCGCCGATGACGGCCGCGGCGATGGCGTTGAGGTTGACGTCGCCGCCACCGCTGCTCTGGTTCGCCGCGGCGAGCCGCCCCGCCGCCAGCAGGCCGCCGAGAGCGGCCAGCGTGGAGGTGCACACGAAAACGCTGACGTAGATCCGCCGGACGTTGATGCCGGCTCGACGCGCGGCCTCGACGTTCCCGCCGATCGCGAGAACCGAACGGCCCCAACGGGTCCGGCGGATGACGAAGTCGAAGATGACGACGAGCAGCACGAACAGCAGGAACATCTGCGAGACGCCACGGTCGAGGTTGAGCACGTAGACCGGGACCACCAGGACGACCGCTATGGCGACGGACCGGATGGCCAGGGTGAGCACCGGAGTGGTGGACAGCCCCGCCGCGCTACGTCGCTGGTTGGCGCGCAGCCGGGTCGCGGCATACACGATGACCACGAGCGCGACGAGGAGGTAGGACTCGGCCGTGCTCAGGAAGCTGGCCTGGGCGAACTTCACGATGCCCGAGTCGAAGGGGATGTTGATCGACCCCTCCTCGCCCAGGACTTTGAGCTGCAGGCCGAGGAAGCCGAGCAGTCCGGCCAGGGTGATGACGAAGCTGGGGACGCCGAAGCGGGTGTAGAGCAGGCCGTAAATCGCCCCGACGAGGGCGCCTGCGACCAGCGACGCCAGGACGGCCAGGGGAAGCGACCAGCCATGGTTGACGAAGGTCACCGCGAGGATGGCGGCGGAGAGCCCACTGATCGAGCCCACGGACAGGTCGATCTCGCCGAGCAGGAGAACCAGCACGATGCCGAGGGCGATGGTTCCGGTGGCGGCGCTCTGCTGGGTGAGGTTCACCAGGTTACGGCTGGACAGGAAGGCGTTGTTCTGCCACTGGAAGACGCCCCAGATGACGACCAGCCCCACGACGACCGGCAACGAGCCGAGGTCTCCGCTGCGCAGCCGCGAGAGGAAGACGCGAAGGAAGCCGCCGATCCCCTGGGAGGCGATGAGACGCTCGTCCTGCAGGTCGGACGGGATCGCCGCGGTGGTGTCGGCCTGCGGAGCCGCCTCGGGGGTCGGGGTGGACCCGGTCATGACTGCTCCTCCTGGACGCCGCGACGGGAGGCCCGTTGCGAGACGGCATTGTTCGTGGCGCCCGTGATGGCCGCGATGATCTCCTGGCTGGTGGTCTGGCTGACGTTGAAGACGCCGTTGTTGCGACCGAGGCGCATGACACTGACCCGGTCGGCTACGGCCATGACGTCCGACATGTTGTGGCTGATCAGGATGACCCCGAGGCCGTTCTCCCGCAGACGCTCGACGAGGTTGAGCACCTCCGCGGTCTGGGCCACGCCCAGGGCGGCGGTCGGCTCGTCGAGCATGACGACCTTGGGATGGCCAAGCAGGGAGCGGGCGATCGCCACCGTCTGGCGCTGTCCGCCGGACAGGCTCGCGACGGGGATCCGGACCGAGGGGATCTTGGCGCTGAGCTGGCGCAGCAGCCGCCACGACTCGTGCTCCATGCTCACCTCGTCGAGCGCTCGACCCCGGTAGAGCTCACGGCCCAGGAACAGGTTGGCGACGACGTCGAGGTTGTCGCACAGCGCCAGGTCCTGGAACACCGTCGCGATGCCCAGATGCTGCGCCTCGGCCGGGCTGTTGACGTTCGCGGGGGTGCCGTCGAAGGTGATCGTGCCCGCGTCCGGGGTGTAGACCCCCGCAATGGTCTTGACCAGCGTCGACTTGCCGGCCCCGTTGTCGCCGACCAGGGCCACCACCTCACCGGGATGGACGTCGAACTCGATGTCCTTGAGGGCCTGCACCGCGCCGAAGCGCTTCGAGACGCCTGTGAGAGACAGTGCGGCGGTCGTCGATGGGGAGAGCGTGGCGGTCATCGTCGTCCTTCACTTCGTGGGCCGGCCCAGAGCTGGAGCGGTATGCCGGGTGGTTCCGCGGGCGGGAGGCCCAGATGCCCTCCCGCCCGCGGACAGTGCGTCAGCTCAAGCCTGCCTTGGTGCACGCGGCGGCGAAAGAGCCAGAGCAGATGTCGGTCACCTTGTAGACGCCGTCCTTGACGATGGTGTCCTTGATCGTGGCCTTGGTGACCGCGATCGGGGTCAGGATCGTCGAGGGCACACCCTGGGTGGAGACGGTCGAGCTGGGGGTCTGCTTGTTGGCGAGCGCGAGCGCAGCCTTGGCGGCGGCCTGGGCCTCCGGCGGGATGGGCTTGTAGATCGTCATCGCCTGGTCACCGGCGAGGATTCGCTGGATCGCCGCGAGCTCGGAGTCCTGACCCGTCACCGGCGGGATCGGGCTCACGCCACCGGCCTTGAGGGCTGCGATGGCGCCACCGGCGGTGCCGTCGTTGGCGGCATACACCCCGACGAGCTTGCCCTTGACGGCCGAGATCTGGCCCTCCATCCAGGCCTGGGCCTTGTCCGGGCTCCAGTCAGGCGTGTCGTACTCGGCGGCGACCTTGAAGCCGCTGGAGTCGATGACGCTGTGCGCGCCCTTCTTGAAGCTCGCGGCGTTGGGGTCGGTCGGCGAGCCGTTGATCATGACCAGGTCACCGGAGGTCTTGCCGCCGGCCTTGATCGTGTTCACGAGCGTCTGCGCCTGGAGCTTGCCCACCGTCTCGTTGTCGAAGGAGACGTAGTAGTCGACCCCCGCGATGAAGCGGTCGTAGGCCACCACGGGGACACCCTGGCTCTTGGCGCTGGCCGCCACCGAGGCGGCCGCCTTGCCGTCGACCGGGTCGAGCACGAGGACGTTGGCGCCCTGGGTCAGCGCCGCCTCAGCCTGCTGCTGCTGCTTGCTGGCGTCCTGGTCGGCGTTGCTGTAGATGACCGTGCAGGTCGGGCAGTCCTTCTTGATGGCCGCCTCGAAGAGCGGGCGGTCGAAGGTTTCGTAGCGGGTGGTCTTGGACTCCGGCAGCAGCAGGGCGATCTTCTTGCCGCCACCAGCAGCGGCGCCGCTCGAGCTGGACGACGAGCTGGACGATGATCCGCCCGAGCTGCCGCTGTTACCGCAGGCGGCCAACGAGGCGAGGCCAAGGCCAGCCACGAGAGCGGCCCCGGCGAGACGAATGGAACGGGTGGGCATAGCTGAACTCCCTTGGTCAGACACTGGCAACCACGATTGGTTCCCCGTGCCTTGAGTTAATCGCTGGAAACCCTTGACGTCAAGAGTTGAATTCAAGAATTGGACGCGGCGCTGGCCAGAGCACCCTCGGCGGCCGGCAGCAGCGTCCCCGCGGCGACGAGGGCACCGACCACGTCGGCATCCGTTCCGAGCTCGCCAGAACGCACGACGACGGACGCTGCGGCGCTGGGGATGGCGCACCGCTCCAGGGACGCGCGCATCGGCGTGGTGATGATCGGTCCCACCGTCGACAGCTGACCGCCCAGCACGATCACCTCCGGGTTGACCAGGTTGACCAGACCGGCCACGGCCACCCCGAGATGGCGTCCCGCGTCCTCGAGGACCCGACGGCAGCCGGCGTCGCCATCCATGGCTCGGGTGATGACGTCGCGCAGGCTCAGCGGCCCGTGCGACGCGGCCAGGGCCTCCAGCAAGCCTCTGGCTCCGATGTAGGTCTCGAGACAGCCCCGGTTGCCGCACCGGCAGATGGGACCGTTCTCGTCGATCGTGAGATGGCCGATCTCGCCGGCGGTCCCAGCGGCCCCCCGGAAGAGGTCGCCGTTGAGGATGAGCCCAGCCCCGACGCCGTGGGACAGCTTGATGTACACGCCATGCTGGACCCCTTGAAGGGCGCCGCATCTCAGCTCCCCCAGCGCGGCCAGGTTGGCGGTGTTGTCGACCAGGATCGGGGCCTGGACCCGCCCCCGCATCTCGTCCGCGACGGCCACCCCGCGCCACCCAGGCAGGATGCCCTCGCTACCCACCTGGCCCGACACACTGTCCACCGGAGCAGGTATGCCGATCCCCACCGCGCGCAGGTCGACCATCGTCTTGCCGGCCTTCTCGACGAGGTCGAGCAACAGCCGGGCCGCCCGGTCCATCCCCTCGTCCGCGGCGTGGTCGGCGGGCAGCGGCATGCGCTGGCGCCCCACGATGTCGCGCGGCCCGGTCCCGATCGCGACTCGCACGTCACGGTCGCCGAAGGCGATCCCGGCGATCAGCGTGTGCCCGGTCGCGAGTGACACGAGGGTGGCGCGGCGGCCGTTGCGAATGCTCGGCTCAAGCTCCACCACGCCGACCGCGTCGAGCTCTTTGACCATGTTCGAGACCGTCGCGGGCGACAGTCCGGTGAACCCCGCGATCTCGATCTGGGTCATCGCCCCCTGGTCACGCAGGGCCTCCAGAACGCGCTGCCGGTTGGCTTCACGCAGCGAAGCCTGGGAGCCCGGCGCGGCCTGTGATGGGTTCACGGCCCAAACATAAGGGCTCAAGGCGTCAAAGGATAGGCCGTGAGATCAGGCGGTGAGCGGGAGCCCGTGCCCGAACCGGAAGAGCGGATCGCCGAACCCGGGGACGTCCTCACCGTGCTGACGCACGTCCTCCATGGAGCGCGGCAGGTCGAACGGGAGGCGACCCTGCGGGGGGATCGCGCCGGTGAGAGCGTCGAGCAACGCCGCGTCGCTGGTGCCGTAGCTGGCGACCACGGCACTGGCGAAGGGCAGCAGCGGGGTGAGCACGGCTGGCCGATCCAGCACCACATCCAGCACCAACGGGCAGCGGGCGGCGATCCGGCGAAGGCGTGCGACCAGACCGGGACGGAAGTCCAGCGAGCCCTGGTGGAACCAGGACTCCAGGAACAGGTCCGCCCGAGGGTCGAAAGGTGCCATCAGGCGCACCAGGGCCAGGTCCGCGTCCTCAGGCCGGTCGACCACGGTGCCCAGCCTCGCCAGCACCTCGGGCGCGATGTTCTCGCCGTACACCGTGACTCCGGCTGCCTCGCCGGCGGCTACCGGACGCAGGGGAAGCGGCGGCGCGAGTCCGTCCGGCACGCCGTTCTGCAGGATGGTGACCGACCTGGCCTGCGCGGCATACCCGGCCTCACGGAAGTCGCTACGCCCCACGGTCCGCGCCGCGACGTCCTCGTCCACATAGGGATCGTCGAACAGGCCGAGCTGGAACTTCACGGCCAGCAGCCGCCGCGCGGACTCGTCGATCCGCGCCTCGGTGACCCGGCCCTGCTCGACCAGCTCCAGCAGGAGCTCGACGCACTCCTCGCCGCCGAACTGGTCGGCCCCGGCCTCGAGGATCTTCTCCATCCGGCTCAGTGGGTCGAGGTGTTCGACGCCCCAGGCCCGGGCCGGCAGGACCTGGTCGCCGACGTGGTTGTCGTTGACCAGCTCCCAGTCGGTGACCACGACGCCGTCGTAGCCGAGCTGCTCGCGCAGCAGCCCGGTGACGACCTGCCGGTTGTACCCGAAGCCGACTTCCTCGATCGGCTCACCGTCGAGCTCGAGGGCCATGGGCATCCCGTAGTAGGGCATGATCGCCGCCGTGCCCGCCGCGATGGCGGGTGGGAACGGCTTGAGGTGGTCCTTGAACCGGCCGCCTGGGTACACCTGCTCGCGACCGTACGGGAAGTGAGCGTCCTCACCGTCCTTCTGCGGCCCCCCGCCCGGGAAGTGCTTGCTCGTGCACGCGACGCTGTCCTGCCCCAGGACCTCGCCTTGGAACCCCTGCAGGTAGGCCACGCCCAGCTCGGTGACGAGGTCGGGGTCCTGACCGAAGGTTCCCGACTGGCGGGCCCACCGCGGCTCGGTGGCGAGGTCGAGGGTGGGGTGCAGGGCCGCCCGGATACCGACGGCGCAGTACTCCTGGCGCGCGATGTCCGCGAACGTCCGGACCAGCGCAGGATCGCGCAGCGCGGCCAGCCCCAGCGCCTCGGGCCACTGCGAGAACGACTTCGCGGCGAACGAGGCCCCGGCGTTCTCGATGAACGCGTGGCGCGGGTCGGTGGAGATGGTCACCGGTATGCCGTGTTGCGTCTGCTCGGCCAGCCGTTGCAGCGCGTTGTGCCAGCGGGCTGCTAGGCGCGCGTCGTCGAGGGCGTGGACGTTGAAGTGGTTGAGGTGTTTGACGAGCACGACGTCGCTGGTCGCCGACTTGCTGATGGCGCCGGCACCCTCGGTGAGGGTCCCGTCAGCACCCGCCTCGATGACCGTGTGGAACATCAGGCCGGCCTTCTCGACCAAGGACAACCGCGACAAGAGGTCCTTGACCCGGTCCTCGACCGGAAGCCGTGGGTCCTCGAACGGGTCCATCTGGCCGTTCCCGTTGAGGTCGCGGTAGCGGACACCGTCCTCGGTCACGCTGAAGGTGGCTCCCGTCATGCCGGGCCCGCCCCGAACTCCTCGAGACCGATGACCGGGCGCAGCGCTCGTTCCACCGCCGTGGTGCTGAACGCCCGGCGAATCACGTTGTCCGCCAGCACGTTTCCGATCGAGCCCATGACCATGGCCTGGTCGAGTGAGAGGTAGCGCCGGGCGATCCTGCCGGAGCGGACGGCGACCGCGTCGAAGAAGCCACCTGTCCCATAGGCCTTGAGGTCGTCCTGGATCCCGACCAGGTTGGCGTAGGCCTGCTGGGGCTCGTGCATCATGGCGAGGAACGAGGCGTGCGGGGTGACCACGCCATCACCGTAGTGGGGCGACGGGTTCGTCCCCGCACGGCAGGTCCCGAAGCCCGCGTCGTAGTTGGTCTTGTCCTCGTCGGAGAAGTAGCCGTCGGGGTTGAGGCCGAGCGCGTCGACGCCGAACTCGCGATAGCCCCCGGCCGGGTCGCTCGACGGAGAGAAGCCCCAGTAGCCGTAACCGGCCTCGAGAAGTCCGTGCTCGCGCTGGGCACGGACGTGCAGCGGATGGTTGAGCCCCCAGGAACGGGGCGCCCAGCTGGTCTCCGGCACGAACATGTCGGGCATCAGCTCCTCGAACATGCTGCCACCCCAACCAGGCACGATGTGCATCCCGCGGTAGGTGTAGGCGCCCTCGTAAACGTTCACCCCCAGGTAGCTGCGCTCCTGACCGACCGGCTGCATCTCCTGCCAGTCCCAGTCGCAGGAGGCCGGGAACGTGCGCCACATGGCGAAGTACTGGGCGCCGGGAATCTGGCCGGTCAGGATCCCCAGATAGCTGGTGATCCGCGTCTCGGACACGGTCGTGTCGTAGTGGTGGTTGGTGTACCAGACATCTGGACCCACGCCGATGTGGTTCCCGGTGAAACCGGAGAACCCGGGCGGCGGCGGCGCGTCATAGAAGCCGCCGTGGATCAGGCCGGGCTTCAGGGACGCGTTGGTGTCGTAGAATATGTCCCAGCGCATCCGGCCGAAGATGCGCGTGGCCAGTGGTGCGGCGCCCGGGTCGCTGGCCATGACGACCCGCAACGCCGCGCCGAGCCAGCCGTTGTCGACACTGGACAGGAACGGGTAAACGCGGTCGCCGGTCCCCGGCCAGCTCGTGATGACGCCGCCGGTCGACTCGTCGTACCAGTTGTAGTACATCCCGCTCGGGGTGTGGTGCCGCATCCGCAGCAGCGTGTGCAGGGTCTGGATCAGGCGACGGGTGCACTCCCCCGCAGAGATGATGCCGAGGTCGCGCGCGACCACGGTCGACCAGAGGTACCCGCCGATGTTGGTCGGCGACGTATAGCCCGAACGATCCTGGGCTGCCAGCGACTCCGGGATGTTGTCGGCGGGAAGACCCGTGGTGGAGTCCGTCAACGCGACGAGGCTGCGCCAGGTGTCGGCGGCCCAGGTGTGCAGACGAGCGCTCTGCACGGCATACGGGTCCGCGGAACGCACGAAGGCAGGCGCGCCTTGCGCGGACGACGCGGGGGTGGACACCAGTCCGAGGGCGGCCGTGGCACCGGCCCCCACGAGCAGCTGGCGACGGGTGGCGGTGGGCAGGGTGAGGGCCGAGACGGTGGCCATAGGTGAGGCTCCAATCGGAAAGGGTTACTTGATGCCGGTGGTCGCGATGCCTTCGATGAACCGCCGCTGGAACATCAGGAAGATCGCGAGGATGGGAATCACCACGACGGTGGCTCCCGCGAGCAGCAGGCCGTACTGCGTGGAGTTCTGCCCCTTGGCATAGAGCGCCAGGGCGACGGGCAGGGTGTAGTGGCTCTCCTGCTGGGCCACCACGAGCGGCCAGAGGAAGTTGTTCCAGCTGCCGAGGAACGTGAGGATGCCGAGGGTCGCGAGGGCAGGGCCGCACAACGGCAGGAAGATCCGCGCGAAGATGCGCAGCTCACCCGCCCCGTCGACTCGACCCGCGTCGAGCAGGTCACGGGGCAGCCCTTGGATGAACTGCCTCATGAGGAACACCCCGAACGGGCTGACCAGGAACGGCAGGATGAGCCCGGGCATGGTGTCGGTCAGTCCGAGGTTGGTCACCAGGACGAACAGGGGGACGAAGGTCACCACGCCGGGGATCAGCAGGGTGCCCATCACCACCACGAACAATGCCTTGCGGCCTGGGAACTCGAGCATCGCCAGCGCGTAGCCGACCATCGAGCAGAAGACCAGGTTGCCGGCAGTGACGACCACCGCGACGAGGGTGGAGTTGAGGAAGTACTGGCTGAAGTTCAGCCGCGAGAACAGCTGGGTGTAGTTGTCCAGGGTCGCGGTCTGCGGCCACCAGGTGGGCGGGTTCCGCAGGAGCTCCCCCTGGGTCTTGAAGCTGCCCAGGACCATCCACACGAAGGGCGCCATGACCGCGACCAGGGCCACGATCAGGACGACGTACAGCCACCAGTTGTGGGCCTTACGGGTTCCGTTCATGACGCCCTCACGTGTTCTCACGCAGCAGCCGGAACTGGACCGCGGTGACGATGGCGATGAGCACGAAGATGATGTAGCTCATCGACGATGCGTAGCCGTAGTTCCCGAACCCGAACTGCTGGTACGTGTACATGGACATGGAGATCGTGCTGTCGAGCGGGCCGCCGTCGGTCATGACGAACGGCTCTTCGAAGAACTGCAGATAGCCGATGCCTGTGGTCACACAGACGAACAGCAGGGTGGGTCGCAGCAGCGGCACGGTGATGTGCCGGAACCGCTGCCAGGCGTTAGCCCCGTCGATGGAGGCGGCCTCGTGCAGGGCCCAAGGCACGGCCTGCAACCCGGCGAGGAAGATGATCATGCCGGTGCCGAAGTTCCGCCACGACGCCATGAGGATCAGCCCGGGCATGGCCCAGTTCGGGTCACCGAGCCAGTTGGGGCCTGGAATGCCGACCCACCCCAACACCGTGTTGATCAGACCGAACTCCTGCTGAAGCAGGAAGCGCCAGACCACGGCGACCGCCACGATCGAGGTGATGACGGGCGTGTAGAAGCCCAGCCGGAAGGCACCTCGGAACCGGGAGATCCCCCGGTCCAGCGCCATGGCTGCGGCGAGGGCCAGCAGGATCGTCAGTGGCATGCCGACCCCGACGAAGTACGCGGTGTTGAGCGCCGACCTGCGGAAGGTCGGGTCCGACAGCGCCCGCGTGTAGTTCTCGAACCCCACGAGGTCGACCGAGAACGGCGTGCGCAGGTCGCGCGACTTGGTGTCGGTGAAGCTCATGAACAGCGACTGCGCCACGGGCCAGGCTGTGAAGACCAGGAACAGCAGGCAGAAGGGCAGCGCCAGCATCCAGGCTGCAGCTCCCTGCCGGAGCGTCTTTCGTCCTGCGCCACCCCGGCGAGGTGACGGGCCGGAGCCCGTCACCTCGCGCGGGGTGGCTTCGACGGTAGCCATGACTACTGGCCGGAGCCGATCGAGTCGGCCTGCTGCTGCACTGACTTCAGCGCCGCAGCGGCGTCTTCACCCTGCTTGGTGACCTTCTCCATCTGGGTGTCGAAGTTCGCCACGGCCTGCTCCCAGGTGGGGAAGCTCGGGGGCGCCTGGGCCGTCTTGAGCTGCTTACCGAACTCGGCGAGCTTGGGGTCGGCGCTGATGCTCGGGTCCGTCCAGGCGGAGGCAACCGAGGGCAGGTCGGTCGAGGCCTGGTACCACTTGACCTGGACCTTGGGGTCGGTCAGCCACTTGACGAACTTCCAGGCAGTGTCGCGGTTCTTGGACTGCTTGAACACCACGAAGTCGGAGCCACCGACGAAGGACGACGACTGCGTCTTGGCCGGGATCTGCATGACGGCGTACTTGCTCTTGAAGCCGGCGCCGCCCAGCTTCTCAACGGCCGACATCTCCCACGGTCCCGAGATGAACATGGGGACCTTGCCGCTGACGAAGTCGGGCTCGGTGGTGGGGGTGGCTGGTGCGGCCTTGTCGGAGATCCCGTCGGTGAAGTAGCTCTGGTAGTACTTGACCGCGTCGAGCAGCTGCGGGCTGTCGAAGTTGTAGGACTTCCCACCGTTCTTGGTCAGGTCGGCGCTATCCGACCACGCGAACGGCATGACGGACTGCCAGGATCCGGTGCCACCCGCCTGGAACCCCATGCCCCACTTCGCGCCGGCCTTGGTCTGCATCGCCTTGGACATCGCCTTCAGTCCTTGCCAGTCAGTCGGCGGCGTCGAGTACCCGGCCTTCTTCGCAAGGTCGGTGCGGTAGTAGACGAGCCGAGTCTCGACGTACCACGGCACGCCGAACGAGGTGCCCTTGACCTCGGTGGTCTTCTGGGCGCCCGGGTAGAACTGAGACTTGTCGATCGAGGAGGGGGTCGGGTCGAGGGCGTTCATCCCGGCGAACTCGCCCATCCAGGTCGTCCCCACCATCGCGGCGTCCGGCGTCGAGCCGGCCGTGATCGCGGTCGTGAACTTGTCGTGCGCGGCATCCCACGGGATGGCGGTGACGTTGACCTTGACCCCTGGGTTCGCAGCCTCGAACTCCTTGGCGAGGGCCGGTAGCTTGTCGCCCTCGGCCCCCATGGCCCAGACGGTGATCGATCCGGTGGCTTTGCCACTGCTGATGCTCTTGGCGGTGTCGTTGCTCGTTGCGGTGGTACCGCCGCGACCGCAGGCGGTCAGCGTGAGCGCCGTAGCCGCGACAGCGACGACGGCCAGCACGGGGGTGCGTCTCATCGGGATTCTCTCTTTCGTTGGGTGCTCTTCTTCGTATGCCGCGGTGGCGGCGTGGGGGGTCCGGTGACGGGTGGGGGTGGGCATCCGCAGGAGGACCTGATGACCAGGTGGGTGGGGATCACTTGGGTGCCGAAGCCGGTGACGGCTCCGGTGACTCGGGCGTGCAGGCGGTCGGCGGCCATGGCGCCCAGCTCGCGGACGGGCTGTCGCACGGTCGTCAGACCCGGCTCGACATAGCGCGCGGTCATCACGTCGTCCCAGCCGACGACGGCGAGGTCTGTGGGCACGCTCCAGCCACCCTCACGCAGACGCTTCATGATCGACAGGGCCAGCTCGTCGTTGGCACACACCAGCGCGTCAGCGACGGCCTCGCCGGCCAGGAGCTGCTCCGCCACGGCCGTGCCCGCGCTCTCGCGCAGGCCGACCCGCACAGGAGGGGCGGCCTTGCGGCGCCGACTGCGATGTGCCGCAACGAAACCGGCGTATCGGTCGCGGATGTCGGGACCCGCGTCGGGGTCACCGACGAACAGCAGGGAGGTCCGACCGTGACCGAGCAGGTGCGTGGTGAGGGCTTTTGCGCTGTCGGCATTCTCGGCCGTGACCGCATCGACGTCCGGCAACGCGTTGCCGGCGATGAGGACGACCGGCTTGCTGCCGTGCAGCGCGGTCACTGTCGCGTCGGGGATGGCTGCCGACCCGAGCATCGCGATACCGTCGACGCGGGTGGCCAGCGTGCGCACCGACTTGGCCAGGTCCTTCTTCCCCTCGGCCAGCATCAGCACGACACTCTGACCAAGTTCCGCAGCTCGCGACTCGAAGCCCAGCAACAGCTCGGAGTAGTAGGGCCCGGACAGCTCCGGCAGGACCAGGCCGTGGGCCTCGTGATGCCGCACTGCCAGGCTGCGCGCCGCGGACAAGGGCACGTACCGCAGCGCGTCAACGGCCTCGAGAACCCGCGCCCGGGTCCGCTCCGAGACGGTGGTCGACCCCTGGAGCACCCTCGAGACGGAGGCGATGGACACGCCAGCGCGCTCGGCGACCGAGTAGATCGTCGGCCCGGAGGGTCGTCCAGACGTCATCGTCACGGCTGCCTTTCATCGTTGAAAGCGCTTACAAATCTCACCCGACTATGCCTCCTTGGTCGGAGTTGCGCAAGAGATAGCAATGGTGCAGGCGACGCCGGGGCAGTGAAGACGAGACGAATGCCGTTGTCCCGCAGTGGAGTTCGAGCGTCCCGGCGCAGTAGCCGCGGAGCCGAGATTTGTTACGAGGTCAGGGCCTGAACCAGCTCCGCGGCCAGCTGCAGACGGACTGCCAGCCGCACCGTCGCGCTGCCGAGGTCCAGCCCCGCCAAGTCCGCGATGCGGGCCATGCGATAGCGCATGGTGTTGGGGTGCACGTGGATCGAACGGGCGGCCTGCGTTGGGGCGCCCGGATGGTCCAACCACGCGGCCAGGGTCAGCAGATAGTCGCTGCCGTGCTGGACATCATGCTCGTGAAGCACCGTCAGCGGACTGGACGCGTCCTCGCCGAGCGCTGCCGCGGCCCGCGCGATCGTCACCTCGGCCCACAGGTCCTCGTGAGCTGCGACGGGACTGTCGGCGGACGCGATGCGGTCGGCCTCCTGGGCCTGCGAGCGCGAGCGCTCGAGGTCCCCAGCCCCGTATGCCTTGCGCCCGGCTCGAGCGGTCAGCTCCAGGCCCTCTCGTCGCACGTCGGCGACGATGCCTCCAAGCCAGCCCCACGTTCCGGGCGACGGGTCGGAGCTGTCCCGCACCACGGCATACACCCAGCCGTCGAGGTCGGCGAGAAGCGGTTGGTTCCAGGCATGCCGGCGCGACACCGACTCCCACAGGTCGAGCAGGCGGCTCGGCTCCCCGACGCCGCCCAGGGCGACGACCCGCCATGGCGGACGGGGCAGCCAGTCGTCGGCACCGCGGGGGTTGCCGGACAGCACCGTGCGCAGCCGGTCCGCTGCGACGCGCCGGGTCAGGTCCGCTTGTGCCCGGAGCCGGAGCAGGTGCAGGGCGACCACCGAGGACGTCTGGACCAGCTCGGCGACCACCGTCGCCGGCGGTCGCTCGGACACGACGGCCCAGATGGACCCCAGCCATTCGCCACCGGCCCGCACGGGGACCACCAGCCGCGGTTTGGTCCCCCCGGACGCCGGGACGAACACCGGCTCGGCCGAGCGCGCCAGCCGGCGGAACACCCCTTGGGCTCGCATGGTCGCCAGCACCTCGTCCGGCACGCGCCGCCCGACGATCGTCGAGACGCGAGCGGGGTCGGTCAGGTCCTGGCGGGAGGAGTAGGCGAGCACTCGCGACTGGGCATCCTCGATGGTGACCGGCGCGTCCATGAGCGCGGCCGCGGCGTCGGCCAGGGCGAAGAGGTCGTCCTGTGCCGGTGTGCCATCGCGACTGCTGGCCCCGACCGCGGCCCGGTCGATCACGCCGCGGAGCAGCCAGACCAGGTGAGCCCAGGACGCCTGCTCGGCCAGCTCGACCAGCGCGATGCGCTCCGCGCGCGCACGATCGCGCACCGCTCGGCGCCGCGCCAGACCCCGACGCAGCACTATGGCCGACGCGCCCGTGGCGGCCGACGCGCGGACCAGAGCCACAGCCGCCTCGATCGTCTCGACCCCGACCCCGAGGACGAGGTCGTCACGCTGGCCCACGATGCCCTGGAGCGGTTCGGCGATGGTGAGGTCGTCGACAGAGGCCCCCTCGGCCGGCACTCCCAAGGTCAGCAGCCCGCCAAGGGTCTCCACCAGAGCGGTCACCGGAAGCACACCGCCAGCGTGGCAGGTGTTGTGCTCGAAGCACAAGATCACCGGAACCCTTCATGCTGCGGAGCCAAGGCGGGGGACACGCCGCAGTGTCACGCTCGACCCATGGCTCCCATCACCGCTGCTGGTCTCCCGGTCCCCCAACGCGTCGCCGTCGTCGGCGCCGGCATGGTGGGTCTGTCCACCGCCTGGTTCCTCCAGGAGCACGGGGTCGAGGTGACCGTGCTCGA
>DASYGI010000406.1:0-16111 GCA_035999925.1 Pedococcus sp. | reverse complement strand
GGCGTCCGCAGGACGTCTTCGAGCAGATGTCCAACCAGATCATGCAGGCCCTGCCTGCAGTGGCCCGAGCCTTGGGGAGGCACTGATGGGACGAGCCAGTGAGCGCGCTGGGATCGTCGGGCTCGCGGCCTTCCTGGCCGTGGACGTCGTGCTCGTGGCGCTGGCCCTGGGCACCACGCGGGCTCCCGCGAGCGGAGTCGGTTCGCCGGCCGGTGGCGCGAGTGCGAGCGTGACCGGCTCTGCCGCCACTGCGGGGCAAGGCACGACGGCGGCGAGCGGAGTCACGCCCACCACCGGGGCCACGGTCGCCGGTACCCACCTCCAGGTCGCACCGCTCACGGTCGGGCTGGTGGCCATCGACGGATCGACCGCGATGCGCTTCACCGTCGGGAGCTGCGCCAAGGGCGGATCGGTCGTCGAAGTCACCCGCGACGGCGGCGTCACGTGGAGCGCGCGCTCCACGCCCTTCGACTCCGTGGTCCGCGTTCGGGTCAAGCCCAACCAGTCGCTGTTCACCGTCGGGGCGAACCGAGCCAGCGGCTGTGTCCCAGCGCTGCGTCAGAGCCCGTCGCTGACCGGCACCTGGGGCAGCGCGGTGAAGGCCAGCACCGTCTGGTTCCGCGACCCTCGTGACCCCAGCTCCGTAGGGCTGCCCACCGGTGGGACCGGCCAGCCGTGCCAGGCCTCGGCCATCGTCGACCTGGCCATCTCGGACACCGGTGCCGCCGTCCTGTGCGGCTCGGGGGACGTGTTGGTGACGACCACGGGGGCGCGGTGGCAGACCATCGGGACCGTCGCGGGTGGGCTGGCCGTGGCGGTGGACGCCAAGACCCAGCCGTATGCCGTGACCCAGGGTCTCGCCGGGTGCGCCGGGCTTGCTGTCGTCCGCCCCGCATCGCCGGCCACAGCCGTGGGCTGCATCCCCACGGACCTCAAGGGCGTCGACCCGGGGTCGGTGGCGCTGAGTGTCTCCGGGCAGAGCGGATGGCTGCGGGCCGGCCCCACGACCTACCGGGCGTCGGCGTCGCTGACGGACTGGAAGAAGACAGCCTGACGAGCACCGCGTCGGCCGCGGAGCGGACCGTACAGTGGTGTGGTGCACGATGTCGGTGAGCGGTTGCGGGCCAGCGGGCGGCGGATGACGTCGCAGCGCCAGCGGGTGCTCGACGCCGTCGAGGCGCTGGCGCACGCCACCCCCGAGGACGTCGTCTCAGCGGTCGCCTCGGACGGCGGGAGTCCGCTGGCACCCTCGACCGTCTATCGAGCATTGGAGGCCCTCGAGGAGCTCGGAGTGGTCAGCCACACCCATCTCGACCACCGGGCGCCGAGCTATCACCTCGCTGAGCACGCCGACCACGTCCACCTGGTCTGCCGGGACTGCGGCCGGGTCGAGCAGTGCTCCCCAGAGCTCGCGGAGGCCTTCGTGGGGAATGTTCTGCGGGCCAACGGCTTTGTTGCTGACGTGACACACATGGCGATCCACGGACGGTGCAGCTCATGCGCGAAGCGATAGGCACGGCTACACCCTCGCCGGAGCTGCCTGCGGCCACCCGCTCACCGTTGCTCGAGCACCACGGCGCGGTCGAGAGCGACGGTCGGGATGCGGGGGTTGCCGCCCACTACGGCGACCCACTGCGCGAGCAGCGGCTGTTGACCGAGGGCCTGGCCGTGGTCGACCTGTCGCACCGCGGAGTCGTTACCGTCTCGGGTCCCGACCGGCTCTCCTGGCTTCACTCGATCACCACCCAACAGCTCACCGGCCTTGCTACTCGGGTCTCGATGGAGTCCCTGGTTCTCAGCCCGAAGGGGCACATCGAGCACGACCTGCACCTGGTGGATGACGGCGAGACGACCTGGATCACCACCGAGCCCGGCGACGCGCCGGCACTGGTCGCCTGGCTCGACTCGATGCGGTTCATGCTCCGGGTGGAGGTGCGCGACGTGACCGCCGACTGGGCCGTGGTCGGCGAGCCCACCGGCACCGAGTCGCAACCCGGTGAGGCGCTTGCGTGGCGCGACCCATGGCCGGGCCTCGTCGGCGACACCGCGGCATACGGCCCGGTCGATGACCACCCGGGCACGGCGCGAGCCTGGCGCGAGGTGCTGACGCCTCGGGACGCCTTGGTCGATGTCGTCGGGCAGCGCGACCTCGCGGGCCTGTGGGCCAGCGAGGCGCTGCGCATCGCAGCCTGGCGCCCGCGCCTGGGGTTCGAGACCGACCACCGGACCATTCCGCACGAGGTGGACTGGCTGCGCACGGCGGTTCATCTGCACAAGGGGTGCTACCGAGGGCAGGAGACCGTGGCTAGGGTCCACAACCTGGGACGACCTCCACGGCGGCTGGTGTTCCTGCACCTCGACGGGTCGGGGCACACCTTGCCGTCCGTCGGCGAGGCGGTCACGGCCGGCGACCGCCAGATCGGCCAGCTGACCTCGGTCGGCAGGCACTTCGAGGACGGCCCCATCGCGCTCGCCCTGGTCAAGCGCAACACCCCCGTCGAAGCCGAGCTGACCGTGGCGGGCATCAGCGCCGCCCAGCAGGTCGTCGTCGCGCCCTAGCCGCGACGGCCCAGATCGACCGGCACGGCGCGACTGCGGGGAGTAGCGCCGTGCGACGTGCTCAGATCGCGGCGGCCTGACGCTCTCGCGCCCGCTCCTTGGCGCGGTCCTTGCGCGAGCCTTCGGGGTTATGCGGCGCGTAGCCCTCGCGGTAGTAGTAGCTCTCCGCGTGCGCACCGTGCGTGGGGTTGCGGTTGACGACGATGCCCATGATGTCGCCCTTGACGCTGTTCAGCGCCTCGATGGAGCGGACCAGCTGCTCCTTGTTGACGACCCCACAGCCGGCAATCACCACGACCCCGCCGGTGAGCGTGCTGAGCACGGTGGCGTCGGTCACCGGCAGGAGCGGGGGCGCGTCGATGATGACGTAGTCGAACATGCCCTCGAGCGTGGTGATGAGGCGCGCCATCGTCTCCGAGCCGAGCAGCTCGCTGGGGTTGGGCGGAATCTGCCCGGCGCCCAGCACCTGCAGTGCGGTGTCACCGAACGGCTGCAGGACGTCGGCGAGGTCGGCCTGCCCGATCAGCACGTTGGTCAGCCCCACGGAGCCTTCGAGGCCCATGTAGCGCAGCAGGCGCGGTCGTCTCAGGTCTCCCTCGACGATCACGACCCGAGCACCGGCGGCGGACATGCTGATCGCGAGGTTGGCGGCCGTCGTGGTCTTGCCCTCACCTGGCAGGGACGAGGTGAAGACCAGCGAGCGGGGATGGTTGGCGGCGTCCACGAACTGGAGGTTGGTGCGCAATGCCCGGAACGCCTCGGCGCGCGGGCCGTGGGGGTCGGACTGCACGATCAGGGGGTGCTTCGGGCCGTCCGGGTCATAGGCGATCGTGCCGATGACCGTCTCGTCGGTGGTCTCCTTGACGTCGCGCTCACTCTTGACCGAGGTGTCCAGGGAGTCGCGGAGCAGGGCCGCGCCGAGGCCGACGAGCAGGCCGAGGACCACGCCGAGGGCCAGGTTGCGGGTCGGCTTGGGGCTCACCGGAGCGGTGGGGATCGACGGCGGGCGCACCACCGACACCTTGACCGGGCTGGGGGTGTTGTCAGACACCCGCTCGAGGTCGATGACGCTGCTGGAGAACTGCTTCCCCACGGCGCCGGCGATCCGCGCCGCCTGCTGGGGGTTGGGGTCGTCGACGAGCACGTCGATCAGGACGGTGTCCAGGGGGACGCTGGCCGAGACGCGCAGCCCCAACGAGTCGGCTGTGGTGTTGAGGTGGAGCTGGCTGATCACCGGGTCGAGGACAGCCGGGGTGGAGATCAGGTCCGAGTACGACTTCACCCGCTGCTGGGTGAAGGTGTTCCCCTGGAGCAGCTGGGTCGTGTCCGACCCGCCGGAGGTGGACACGAACAGCTGGGTTCGTGCCTCGTAGACCTTTGGGCTGGTCAAGGTGTATGCCGCCGCGAGCGCGATCATCAGTAGGGTCGCCACAGTGATGGTCCGCCACCGCTTGCGTACCACCCGGACGTAGTCGTGAAGGTCCACGGTCCCGCTTCCATTCGAGGTCGTCGGCCCTCCGCGAGGGGGGCGGGCCAGACGGATTTCCTCTGCAGTGTTTCATAGGTACGGCAAGGGGCATTTCGGGCAACTGCCATGATGACGCCATGCCCTCGTCGTCAGCCACCCTGATCACGGTCGCGCCCACCGGAGCCGAGCTTGCCAAAGCAGACTTTCCGCAGCTCCCGACCACTCTCGAAGAGCTCGTGGAGACCGCTCGAACGTGTGAGCTGGCCGGTGCCTCGATGATCCACCTGCACATCCGCGATGGCGAGCACCGGCCGACCTTGGACGGCGGCTACCTCCGCGCCGCTGTCCAGGCGCTGCGCGAGCAGACCTCGCTGGTCATCCAGCTCTCGACCGGGGGCAGCGTCCACGACCCGCTCAAACAGCGGCTCACCGTCCTCGACGCCGAACCCGACTCCTGCAGCCTCACCTGCGGCACCACCAACTTCGGCGACGACGTCTTCCTCAACCCTTACGGCTTCATGTCCGACCTGTACGTCCAGGCGCAGGAACGTGAGGTGGTGCCCGAGTTCGAGCTGTTCGACCTGGGCCACGTCGCGTCGCTGGCCAGGCTGATCGCCACGCATGGGCTCCCGTTCGGGGGCAAGGTGCACGTCGACTTCGTGACGGGGGTTCCCGGAGGTATGCCGGGCACGCCCGCGGCCCTGATGGCGGGGGTGGCGATGCTGCCGCCTGAGGTGACCTCGTGGGCTGCCACAGGCATCGGTCGCAGCCACCTGCCCATCGCGGCGGCGGCGCTGGCCGCTGGGGGGCACCTGCGGGTGGGGATGGAGGACAACGTCGTGTTCGCCCGTGGCGTGCCGGTCACCCACAACTCCGAGCTTGTCGGGCGTGTCGCCCACCTGGCGGACGTCATGCAGCGCCCCGCCATGTCCACCGACGACGCGCGGGTCTTGCTGGGCGTGAAAGACCGGCGCCCCGCCTGAGAGCCGCCTGGTCCACGCCTGGATCGCGCGTGGATCGTGCGTGGAGCACGGGCGTCGTGGGGCCCTGCGCGACCCTGAACCGTGGCCCTGTGATCACCAACACGCTGCCTGGGGTTTGCATTCTGCTAACTGCAGCAAGCATGATGGAGTCATGACCCGCATTCCGCTGGGACCTCTCAGTGGCAACAACCTGGGCGACTACCTGCGTGAGCAGCGTCAGTCGGCCCGGCTTTCGCTGCGCCAGCTCTCCGAGCTGGCCGGTGTCTCGAACCCGTACCTCTCGCAGATCGAGCGTGGCTTGAAGAAGCCCAGCGCCGAGATCCTCCAGCAGCTGGCCAAGGGGCTGGAGGTCTCAGCCGAGTCGCTCTACGTGAGGGCCGGGATCCTCGACGAGCGACAGGGTCATGACACGTCGCCGGTCGACACGCGGGGCGTCATAGCCGCCGACCCGCAGCTCACGGCCCGCCAGAAGGCCGCCCTGCTCGACATCTACGACTCGTTCGTCGGTCCCGCGGCCAAACCGGCCCGCAAGCGCCCCGCGACTCGGGCGAAGGTCACCAAGACCAGCACGACCGCCAAGACCAGCACGACCCCCAAGACCAGCACGTCCACCACCTAAGGAGATCCCATGGCATTCGTTGCCGATATCCGTAAGTCCGTCACTGACACCACCCCCGTCTTCGCCGCGGTCGGCCTGACCGACCTGGCCGTCGAGAAGGTCCGCCACGCCAGCGTCCGCGCCGCCGCGGTCCGCGCCGAGCTGGAGCCCACCAAGCTGCAGACCAAGGCCCAGGCCCGCGTCGCCGAGGTGGCCGAGACCGGCAAGGAGCTCCCGGCCCTCGCGCTGAACCGGAGCCTGGAGCTGGCCGGCAAGGCCCAGGAGTCGTACGAGTCCGTTGCGGCCCGCGGGGAGCGTCTCGTGAAGCGTGTTCGCAAGCAGAAGTCCACCAAGGACCTCATCGCGCAGGCCGAGGCCACCGTTGCGCTCGGCAAGGGCGCCGTCACCACCGTGCGTCACTCCGCGAGCGAGATCCAGCGCTCCGCCAAGGCCACCCTCACCACGGGACGCCGCGAGGTTGCCCGCAGTGCCCACACCATCGCCGCGTCGGCCCAGAACGAGACGGCCGCCGCTTCGGGCCAGGTCAAGACCTCCGCTGCGCGCACGCGCACCGCGGCCAAGCGGACCACCACCACCACGAAGAACACCGCCGCCACCACCAAGGCCGCCACCAAGCGCGCCACCACCTCCGCCAAGAAGACGGCCACCGCCAGCACGAAGGCCACCACCGCCGCCGCCGAGAAGGTCGGCGACTGACCTTCTGACCGGCCGCCAGGCCAACGCTCGAACGGTCAACGGCCCCCTCGCTACGGCGAGGGGGCCGTTGACACGCCCCGACGAGGTCGATGGCGACGGTGGATAGGCTCGCCCGCGTGAGCACCCGGCATACCGAAACTCCCTCCGTCCTCGGCGACGCGCCGGTCCTGGCGCACTACGTCCGGGGCGGTTTCGTCGAGTCCGCGCACCGCGCCTCCGTGGTCGCGACGGCGCCCGACGGCGAGCACCTCCTGGCGTTGGGGGTCGTGGACCAGCCGATCTTTCCCCGGTCGTCCAACAAGCCGATCCAGACCATCGCCATGGTCAAGGCAGGGCTGAAGCTGGCCCCGGCGCACCTCTCGCTCGCCTCGGCGAGCCACTCGGGCGAGGACTTCCACGTCGCCGGCGTACGCGAGATGCTCGCCTCGGCAGGACTGACGGAGGCCGACCTGCAGAACACGCCGGACTACCCGGTCAGCGAACCGGCCCGGGAGGCCGCGATTCGCGCGGGCCAGGGGATGCTAGCGATCACCCAGAACTGCTCGGGCAAGCACGCGGCGATGCTGGCCACCTGCGTGGCGAACGGCTGGGACACCGCGACCTACCGCGATCCCGACCACCCCCTGCAACAGGCAATCGCGCGCACGCTCTCCGAGCTCACCGGCGACCCCATCAGTGCGGTGGCCGTGGACGGCTGCGGTGCCCCGGTGATGGCCGTGACCCTCGCGGGGCTGGCGCGGGCCTTCGGCCGCCTCGCCTCCGCTGCCCCGGATACCGAGGAGGGCCAGGTCGCGGACGCGATCCGTGCCCACCCGGCATACCTGGGCGGCACGGACCGTGACGTGACCGCCCTGATCGAGTCGACGCCCGGTCTGGTGGCCAAGGACGGAGCCGAGTCGGTGTATGCCGTGGGCCTGGCCGACGGGCGCGGCATCGCGCTGAAGGTGGCGGACGGCTCCTCACGAGCCAAGCCGATGATCCTGGCGGCGGTCCTTCGGCGGCTCGGCGTCGACACCCCGGCGCTCGCCCGCCTGGAGCACGCCCCGGTGTTGGGCCACGGCGAACCCGTCGGAGCCATCGTCGCCGTGAACGTCTGAAGCGACCACCCTCGACCCGTACGCTGTCCTCATGATCGGCGCACTCGGCTCGGCCCAAGGAATCGTCATCCTGTTGCTGTCACTTGCTGCCTTTGCGGCAGAGGTCTTTGCCCTGGTCGACACGGTGCGGACCCGACCGGATGCCTTTGTCGCCGCGGGAAAGCGCACCAAGAAGTTCTGGACCATCATCAACACCATCGCGACCGTGCTCGGCTTCATCTCGATCGGTACCACGGTGCTGTTCTCCGTGGGCCTGCTGGCCATCGTCGGCGCCGGGATCTATCTGGCCGACGTGCGACCCGCGCTCAAGCAGGTGCGTGGCACGGGGGGCAGCCAACACATGGGACCGTACGGGCCATGGTGAACACACCGGAGGAGACCCTGAACATGCTCGAGCTCGCTGACCCGCGCGAGGACATCTTCACCGTCGAACGACCGTGGGGGAGCTTTCAGCAGTTCGTCGAGAACCGTCAGGTCACGGTCAAGATCATCACGGTCGAACCAGGGCACCGGCTGTCGCTGCAGACCCACGACCACCGCGGCGAGCTGTGGCAGATCCTCGACGTCCCGATCGTGGTCACGGTGGGCGACCGCACCTGGAGTGCGAACCCCGGTGAGGCTGTCTGGGTGCCCTCGAACACGGTCCACCGGATGGCCAACCAGGGCGACCACGCGGGGCGCTTGCTGGAGATCGCCTTCGGCGACTTTGACGAATCGGACATCGTGCGCCTCGAGGACGACTACGCGCGCTGACCGCCCGGCGCCACCGCATCCCAGGCGACCGTCAGCTCGCCGAGCCGCCAGCGCGCCGTGCCGTCCAACACCGGCCAGCCTTCGGCCCGCAGGGCGCTCGCCGTGGCGATGAACCGTTGGCGCACCCCGAAGCTCGCGTGGTGGGCGGCGTGAGCCCAGGCGCGGTCCACGGCTTCCAGCCAGGCGTGCACGGGCTCGCCGTCGACGTTGCGGTGGATCAGGGCCTTCGGCAGGCGCTCGGCGATGGTCGAGGGCGTGTGCAGCCCTCGCAAGCGCCAGGACAGCGTCATCGACTGAGGCCCGCCGCGGTCGACAGCCACCCAGGTGCTCAGCCGGCCGAGCTCGTCGCAGGTGCCGTCGACGAACAGCCCCTCGGGAGCCAGCCGGCCCTGGACCGTGGCCCAAGCAGCGGCGACCGCGGCCTCGTCGTACTGCCGCAGCACGTTGAAGGCGCGCACGACGGTCGCCTGGCCGCCGCCTTCAAGGGGAACCTCGAAACCGCCTCGCCGGAACGAGAGCCCTTCTCGTTCAAGGGGTTTGGCGCGCGCCACGCGTTCGGGCTCGATCTCGATCCCGACCACCTCGACGTCGGGTCGCACGCGTCTGAGCCGGTCGTGCAGCTCGACGGCCGTGACCGGCGAGGCGCCGTAGCCGAGGTCGACGACAATGGGCGCCTCCGGGCTGCGCATCAGGCGCCAGGCCTGCGGGCCGGCCAGCCAGCGGTCCACCCGACGCAGTCGGTTGGGGTTGGTGGTCCCGCGGGTGATCGTGCCCACCGGTCGCTGTCCCCCCACGCGGGCAGCCTACGGGCAGCAGACAGCCTTAGGGTGATGGCGTGATCTGGCGCGGGCGCGACATCAGTCGCAGCATGGTGGCGCTGGTGACCTCGCTGGCGGCACTGGCCCTCCTCGGGGTGGCGACCCGCGCGCCGGCGTGGTTCGGCCAGGACCAGGGGGTCGACAACGTCCCGCCGGGGCTGCTGACGGTCATGCCGAGCGCGAGAGGAGTCGCCACGCTCGGCGGCGGGGTCTCGGTGTCGCTCTATCCCGATGGCATGCGGATCACCCGTGGCACGGATCTGCTGCTGCAGACGGTGGTGGGCGGGTCGGTCCTGTCGGGAGTGGTGGGCCGGGTCAGCGTGGCCGGGACTGACGTCAGCGAGACCGTGCAGCGCCACATCGACAACCTGGTCGTCGACGACCTGGTGTTCCTCCCGGGCCAGGCCACCTACTTCGGCCGCGTGTACGACTCTGGCGTGAGCCTCCCGGTGACGATCACCGTCCAGCTCGCGGGGTCGTTCATCCGCATCGGCGCCTCGGTCATCGGGGCCGACGCGGTGGTCTGGCACCTCGCTCGCGAGACGAGGACGTTCGGCATACCTCCCGCCCTGGGCCCGGTGATCCTGCGTGGCCATGCCGCCTGGATCGCACCGGACACCCCCGACGGCCGGGCAGCCTTCAGCACCGTGCTGGGAACGGATGTCGGCGCCGGACCTCAGCGGGCGCAGCGCAGCGTGGACCTACGGTCTGCCGGGCGCACCGACGTGCACGTGTGGACCGACTCGGGCTATCTCACCGTGTCCTCGCAAGCCCGGCACCTGCCCACGGCGACGACGAGCACCACCTCGTAGCCCCTTGCACACCCCGTGGTGGCAGACTCGCTCCATGGGCTGCTGCGACCGCATCGATCGTGTCGCCATGCTCAGCGTGCACACCTCACCGCTGGAGCAGCCGGGGACCGGCGATGCGGGCGGCATGAACGTCTACGTCGTCGAGGTCGCCCACCAGCTGGCTCGGCGCGGCGTTGAGGTCGAGATCTTCACCCGCACGACCTCCGCGGAGCTCCCGCCGACCCTGGAGCTCGAGCCAGGGGTTCTGGTCCGGCACGTCACGGCCGGCCCGTACGAGGGCCTCGGCAAGCAGGATCTGCCAGGACAGCTGTGTGCCTTCGCGGCGGGCGTGATGCGCACCGGGGCCCGCGAGCCGGAGGGTCACTACAGCCTCGTGCACTCGCACTACTGGCTGTCCGGGCAGGTGGGGTGGCTCGCCGCCGACCGGTGGCAGGTTCCCCTGGTGCACACCATGCACACCATGGCCAGGGTCAAGAACCTCCACCTTGCCGAGGGGGACACTCCGGAGCCCAGCGGCCGAGAGATCGGTGAGGTGCAGGTCGTGGAGGCGGCGGACCGCCTCATCGCCAACACCTTGGGTGAGCGCCATGAGCTGATCGACCTGTATGCCGCAGACCCCGAGAAGGTGGTCGTGGTCCCTCCGGGGGTCGACCTTTCGCTGTTCTCGCCGGGCGACCCGCGCGCTGCCCGGGCCTCGGTCGGGCTTCCCCTGGACGCCAGAGTGCTGCTGTTCGTCGGCCGGATCCAGCCGCTCAAGGCCCCTGAGGTGCTCATCAAGGCCGCGGCGGAGCTGCTGGCCCGGCACCCCGACTGGCGGGGTCAGCTCGTCGTGGCCATCCTCGGCGGCCCCTCCGGCTCAGGACTCGAGCATCCGCAGTCGCTGCAGGAGCTCGCCGACGGCCTAGGGGTGAACGCTCAGGTCCGGTTCGTCCCGCCGGTCTCCCGGCAGGACCTCGTGCAGTGGTACCGCGCGGCCGACCTGGTGGCCGTGCCGTCGCACTCCGAGTCGTTCGGCCTCGTGGCGGTGGAGGCGCAGGCCTGCGGCACACCGGTGGTCGCGGCACGCGTCGGGGGTTTGCCGACCGCCGTCGGCGACGCCGGCGTGCTGGTCGACGGGCACGATCCCCGAGTGTGGGCTGACACGCTCGACGAGCTGCTGCACGACCCGGAGCGACGCGAGAAGCTGTCGCGGATGGCCGTCGAGCATGCGGCCCTGTTCGGTTGGGACCGCACGACCGAGCGGCTCTACGAGGTGTACGTGGAGGCGTGTCGCAGCCGCCAACGGTCCAAGGACGCACCGTCACCGAACGAGTCGCTGGTCGTCAGCCCCTCGGCGGTCACCCCGTGACGGGTCTCGAGGCGACGATCCGGTCCTATCTGGACGAGGCCGAGATCGAGTGGGAGCAGGGTGCCCGTGACGGTGAGTTCGTGCTCACCTTGCCGGGTGAGAAGAAGCTCAAGACGGTGGCTTCGCTGGTCGCCACCGATGAGGCGCTGTCGGTGTCCGCCTTCGTGATTCGCAACCCCGACGAGAACCACGAGACCTTCTACCGCTTCCTCCTGCGCAAGAACCTGCGCCTGCCCGGGCTGGCCTACGCGATCGACGGTTCCGGCGATGTGTACGTGTCGGGTCGGCTGCCGGGTGCAGGGGTCGACGCGGCATACCTCGACCGGCTTTTGGGGGTCGTACTCGACGCGGCGGACGCGCACTTCAACGAGCTGCTTGTCATCGGCTTCCTGTCCTCGATGCGCAAGGAATGGGACTGGCGGGTGTCGCGGGGCGAGTCGCTGCGCAACCTCGAGGCGTTCCGCTCGATCCTGCAGCGGGAGGGTGACCCGGGCCCGGATGGGGCTCAGTAGGCTGGCCGCCATGGCCTACACGCTCATCCTGCTCCGTCACGGACATTCCGACTGGAACGCCAAGAACCTCTTCACCGGCTGGGTCGACGTCGACCTCAACGAGCAGGGGCGTGCCGAGGCAGTCAGCGGGGGCCGCCTCCTCAAGGAACGCGGCGTGCTGCCCACGGTCGTCCACACGTCGGTGCTCCGTCGGGCCATCAACACCGCGAACCTGGCGCTCGATGCGGCCGACCGGCACTGGATCCCGGTGCGGCGTGACTGGCGCCTGAACGAGCGCCACTACGGGGCGCTCCAGGGGCTCGACAAGGCGGCCACCCGGGAGAAGTACGGCGACGAGCAGTTCATGCTGTGGCGGCGCTCCTTCGACACGCCCCCGCCGCCCATCGAGGTCGGCAGCGAGTACGACCAGAGCGACGACCCGCGGTATGCCGGCGTCGAGGTGCCACGTACCGAGTGCCTCAAGGACGTGATCGCCCGGATGATGCCCTACTGGGAGGGCGCCATCCAGGACGACCTGCGGGCCGACGAGACGGTGCTGGTCACCGCCCACGGCAACAGCCTGCGCGCTCTGGTCAAGCATCTCGACCAGATCAGTGACGAGGACATCGCCGGGCTGAACATCCCAACGGGTCAGCCGCTGGTGTACACCCTCGGGGACGACTTCATGCCCCTGCAGCCGGCCGAGTACCTCGACCCCGAGGCTGCGGCCGAAGCCGCCGCCGCGGTGGCCAACCAGGGGCGCTGATACTCAGCGGGACTGTCTCAGCGGGCGTCGGAGACCCCGTCTTCTTGCTCTTCGTGGTCCTCGGCGATGTCCCACTCACCCGTGACCAGGTAGACCACCCGGTGGGCCACCGACACAGCGTGGTCGGCGAACCGCTCGTAGTAGCGACCGACCAGCGTCATGTCGACCGCCGCCTCGGTGCCATGCTTCCAGGTCCCGTCGATGAGGTGGCTGAACAGCACGCGGTGTAGCTCGTCCATGGCGTCGTCGTCGCGCTCGAGCGTCTTGGCGTCCTCGACGTCCTTGGCCGCGATGACCGACCCGCACTTGGCGACGATCCGTTCGGCCACCTGACCCATCTGCAGGATGGTCGCGCGGATGTCCGCGGGCACGGCCGACTCCGGGTAACGAAGGCGTGCGACCTTGGCGACGTGGCGGGCGAGGTCGCCCATGCGCTCGAGGTCGGCACTCATGCGCATCGAGGTGACGACCATGCGCAGGTCGGTGGCGACGGGCTGCTGGCGGGCGAGCAGGTCGATCGAGTGCGCATCCAGGCGCTCGCGCAGCCGGTCGAGCTCCTTGTCGGCGTCGATCACAGACTCGGCGAGCTGGATGTCGGCGTCCAGCAGCGCGGTCGTGGCCCGGGCCATGGCTGACCCGGCCAGGCGCGTCATCTCCACCAGCTGGTCCGAGATGGTGTCGAGGTCCTCGTGAAACGCGTCGCGCATGGGTTCCTTCAGGGCCGGGGCGCACTGAGCGCGCTGTGGATCGTGCGAGCCTGAGACTCCCACGGGAGGGTGAACGGTGGGGTGGACTGTAGTGAACATCTGGATACGTCCCCGCAGGAGAGTGCCCGAGGGTGCACGGCGGCGTCCACTCCGTTGCGTACATTTGAACACGTGGATGCCACCAGCGCAGCAGTCCTGGCCGGGTTCGCCGGGCTGTTGACCGGCGCGCTGGCCGTCGTGGCTGTCCGCTACTCCGAGCGGCAGCAACGGCACATCCCCGATCCCGTGGTGCCCCCACCGTTGCCGGCTGGGGTCGGCGATGTGCTGGCCGTCCTTCGCTCCGGCGCCATCGTGGTGGACTCCGCTGACGCGGTGATCAACAACTCGCCTTCGGCGGTCGCCTACGGGCTGGTCAGGGACCACGAGCTGGTGCACGGCGAGCTGCGTCACCTGGCGCGTCAGGTCCGACGCGACGGCGTCATCCGGGAAGCCCAGCTCGAGCTGGCGCGCGGACCGCTGGGTCAGGGCCGCTCGATCATGCAGGCCCGGGTCGCACCGTTGGGCAGCAGCCATGTGCTGCTGCTGGTCGAGGACCACACCCAGGCCAAGCGGGTGGAGGAGGTGCGGCGCGACTTCGTCGCCAACGTCAGCCACGAGCTCAAGACCCCGGTCGGCGGTCTGGGTCTGCTCGCCGAGGCCATCCTCGACGCCAAGGACGACCCAGAGGCCGTGGCCCGGTTCGCCAGCCGCATGCAGGTCGAGAGCCATCGTCTGGCCCAGCTGGTCAAGGAGATCGTCGACCTCTCCCGGCTGCAGGTCGCGGACACCCTGCACGAGCCGCGGCTGGTGGACGTCACGGTGGCGATCCACGAGGCCATCGACTACTCCCGGGTCGGGGCCGACGCGAAGCAGATAGAGATCGCGGCCGCCTGCGCGCCCGACCTGAAGGTCTTCGGCGACGAGGACCTGCTGGTGACCGCGGTGCGCAACCTCATCGGCAACGCCGTCGCCTACTCCGACCCCGGGGCGCGGGTTGCCGTCGGGGGCCGGCTGGCCGGGGATGTCGTGGAGATCACGGTGACCGACCAGGGGCACGGCATCGCCGAGAGCGAACAGCAACGCATCTTCGAGCGCTTCTACCGCGTCGACGCTGCCCGTTCGCGGGCGACCGGCGGTACGGGTCTCGGGCTGGCGATCGTCAAGCACATCTGCGCCAACCACGGCGGTGACGTCACGGTGTGGAGCGAGCAGGGGCGCGGCTCGACCTTCACGATCCGGCTCCCCGCCGCGGCCGATCGCACCGGCAGCACGTCCGGGGCCCCGTCCCTGCCCCCCGCCGCGCCCGTTCCGCCTGTCCCTGTCGCCACGGCATACCCGACTGAGCCCCCTTCCCCTCGAGGAGACAACCGCGTATGACCCGCATCCTGGTGGTGGAGGACGAGGTTTCGTTCTCTGACCCGCTGTCCTACCTCCTGCGCAAGGAGGGCTACGAGGTGGCGGTCGCGGAGACCGGCCCCGAGGCCCTTGCCGACTTCGACCGCGCCGGCGCGGACCTCGTCCTGCTCGACCTCATGCTGCCCGGCTTGTCAGGGACCGAGGTATGCCGCGCCCTTCGCCAGCGCTCGAACGTGCCGGTGATCATGCTGACAGCCAAGGACAGCGAGATTGACAAGGTGGTCGGGCTCGAGATCGGCGCTGACGACTACGTGACGAAGCCGTACTCCTCGCGTGAGCTGCTGGCCCGCATCAAGGCGGTGCTCCGCCGGCTCTCGGAACCGGAGGAC
The DNA here is from genome assembly GCA_035999925.1 of Pedococcus sp. Classification (GTDB taxonomy): domain Bacteria; phylum Actinomycetota; class Actinomycetes; order Actinomycetales; family Dermatophilaceae; genus Pedococcus. The sequence goes on along the minus strand of DASYGI010000406.1, from coordinate 1,210 downwards.
CTGCTGCCCGCCACCATCGAGGCCGGCCCGGTTCGCATGGATGTCGAGCGACACATCGTCACGGTGGCCGGCGAGCCGACCCAGCTGCCGCTCAAGGAGTTCGAGCTGCTGGAGATGTTGCTACGCAACACCGGTCGGGTGCTGACCCGGATGCAGCTCATCGACCGGGTCTGGGGAAGCGACTACGTCGGCGACACCAAGACCCTCGACGTCCATGTCAAGCGCCTGCGCGCCAAGATCGAGCCCGACCCGGCCGATCCGCGGCACATCGTGACCGTGCGTGGTCTGGGCTACAAGTTCGAGATCGACTGAGCCCTCAAGGGGTCGTCGTCGGGGACGCCGAGCTGGTCGGGGTTGCCGAGCTCTTGGCTGATGGTGCGCTCGTCACTGACGGTGAGCTCGTGGCCGTCGCGGACGGGACGTCCGTGGGGGAGATCGTCGCGTAGTACCCCGTCGGCAACAGGACCGGCACGTAGACGACCACGGCAGGTGCGGCCGGGGTCTCGACGGTGAGTCGAACGACGTCACCAGGCGCCACGGGCATGTTCGGCAGCTCCACAGGGGTCTTGCCCGAGAGAGTCTGCACCGAGTGCGCCGGAGACGAGGTGTAGACCTGCTGGGTGCTGGACGAGGCGAACCCGATCTGCTCCTCGCTGTTGCCGCTGTTGCTCACCGAGGCGACGAGCACGCCGGGCTTGCCCTTGCCGCTGCTGATGACGACCAGGTCGCGCAGCTGCACGGCACCCAGGTCCACCGGGACCCCGTCCGAGGGGACATAGGGGAACCGGGTCTGCATGGGGGACTGCGTCTCGCAGCCCGACAGGGCCAGCGCCGCGCCGAGGATGGTGACCGGCAGAAGGCCGCGGACGAGGCGGGAGGAGACGATGGATCGGCCTCCGGTGGGCGGGGCCAGCAGGGTTCGGCGCATCACGACGGACAGCCTAGCGGCACCCTCACAGGGAGCGCGCACCCGTGCGCGTTGCACGCTGTCGGGCATTCTGTCAAGACCGAATTCCTTGTGCGGCAACACCTTATTGATGCTCTGACCAGCGCAAATGCAATCTTCCCTGCTTTCCCGTCGTCGGCGTGTCGTGTTATTCTGGTATCCGCGAAAGGGGAAAACAGCACATGGTTTTCAAGGTCGGCGAGACGGTCGTGTACCCCCACCACGGGGCTGCACTGATCGAAGAAATCAACACCCGCACGATCA
>DASYGI010000405.1:0-1825 GCA_035999925.1 Pedococcus sp. | reverse complement strand
ATGGTCGTCTTGGCGGCGACGTTCTGGCTCCAGTCGAGGAAGATCTTGCCCGGGCGCAGCGACTTGGTCATCTTCCAGACGATGAGCTCCGGGTGACGCTTGGTGAGCTCCTGGGCGAGCTGCTGGGTCAGGTCGCGGATCTGGTCGGAGCTGAGATCTCCGGCCAGCCGGGCGTACAGCTGCATGCCCTTGCTGCCGCTGGTCACCGGGACCAGGTCGAGCCCCAGGTCACCCAGCCGTTCGCGCACCATCAGGGCGACCCTCGCGCATTCGGCCAGTCCCGCCGGCGCTCCGGGGTCGAGGTCGATGACCAGCCGGTCCGGCGGCTGGCGGCGGCCCGCCTCGTCGACCTGCCACTGAGGGACGTGGAGCTCGATCGAGTTGAGGTTGACCAGGAACGTGAGCTGGGCGAGATCCTCGACCATCGGGTAGATGACGTCGTCGACCTTCACCCGGGGCAGCCAGGAGGGTGCGCCCGAGGGGAGGTTCTTCTCGAAGAAGCTCTGGTCGCCCGTCCCGTGCGGCCAGCGCACCCGAGTGACCGGCCGTCCCGCCAGATGCGGCAGCAGGACCGGAGCCACCTGGGCGTAGTAGCTGAGCAGCTCGCCCTTGGTGGTCTCGGTCGAGGGGTACATCAGCTTGTCGAGGCTCGTCAGCTTGAGCTTGCGCCCTTCCACCGACACGTGCTCGGTCATCGGACCTCCATGCTCATCGCGACTCCTCACCGGAGGCGTCGTCCAACAGGTCCTGTGGGGTCAGGTCCGTCCGGATGCCCAGGTATGCCGGTTGACGCAGCCGCCCGTCGCGGGTGACCTCCAGCGTGCGGGCCTCGACGACCAAAGTCGGTTCCACCCAGGTCACCCCGACGGCATCGGCGCGCGGCACGTCGGTGCTGAACGGGGAGTCAGTGCGGCTGAGCGGCGCGAGCGCCGCGGCGAGCTGGACCGCGGCCCGCCCCGCGATCCCACTGCCGACGCCGCCTGCGTACCGCCACCCGCCCGCGCCGTCGGGCATCCCGACCAGGACCGCCCCGAGGCGCCCGGAGTCGTTCGTCTTCTCGGACCGCCATCCACCGACGACGACCGAGATCGTCGCGCGGTGCGGCGACTTGACCCAGTCCGAGGAGCGGCGCCCTGGCAGGTAGGGGGAGGAGAGGCGCTTGCTCACCACGCCCTCGAGGCCTTGCTCGAGCGTTGCCGCGAACAGCTGGGCGCCGTCGTCGTAAACCGGTGGCACCTGCCAGTGGCGTCCGTCCAACGCCAGCCGCTCCAACATCTCGCGACGTGCCGACAGGGGTTGGCTGGTCAGGTCGGTGCCATAGAGCCGCAACAGGTCGAACACCATGAGGGTGACGGGCCGGAGCCCGGAGAGCCGCTCGGCCTTACGCCGGTCCCGGACGTGCATGCGCTCGGCCAGGGCGGTGAACGAGGGGCGGCCGCCGTCCATCGCGACCACCTCGCCGTCCAGCAGCATGTCGTCGTACAGCTCGCCGAGGCCGGCGAGCTCAGGGTAGGAGACCGTGACGTCGTTGCCCGACCTCGAGGTCAGCGTCAGGACCCCGCCGCGAACCTCTGCCAGCACCCGCATGCCGTCCCACTTGACCTCGTGCACCCAGTCGGGGCCTTGGGGGATGGCGGCGGCGACGGTGGCCAACATCGGTCGCATGGGGCCATCCTGACGCAAAGTCTGCTGCCGCAATGCCAGGCGGCGCATAGTCTGGTTGGCAAGGCGAGGCTGGACCGGGCCACGCGGCATACGGGAGGATCCGAGCATGCGAGCGATCTGGAAGGGCGCAGTGTCCTTCGGTCTGGTGAACGTGCCCATC
>DASYGI010000404.1:0-1583 GCA_035999925.1 Pedococcus sp. | reverse complement strand
GGCCTGTACCTGTTGCTGCTCGCCGTTGTGGGCGCCGTCTCAGTCGTGGCCTCGATCGCCGTGCCGGGCACGTCGGTCGGTCCCTGGCTGGTGGGACTCTGCGCGGCAGGCCTGGTCGGGCTCTGGGTGGTCGGCCCTCTGCTACTACGCGAGACGGCGCAGCCAGAACGCCCGCAGTGTGACAGCACGGGCACAGGCTCGTAGCCGACCGGCCAGGCGTGCTAAGTCTTACCCATGACAGCCCCACTGGCCGCATGGTTCCTGTCGACTGAGGAACGAGACAACCCGGACACGCTCATCGACCGGAGACACGCCAACGCATCGTCCTGGTCGGATGGCAACGATCTGCGAACTCTGGTCCACGGGGTCGCCTACTTCGAGGAGCTGCTGGCCTGTATCAGAGCCACCCGCGCGGGGGACGTCGTGATGTTCACCGACTGGCGCGGTGACCCGGACGAACGGATGGACGAGCAGGCGGGTTCCGGGGCCCAGGTGGGACAGGTTCTCGCGGCCGCGGCCGGGCGAGGGGTTTTCGTCCGAGGGTTGGTGTGGCGCTCGCACCTCGACAAGCTCCGGTTCAGCGCTCGGGAGAACCGGCATCTCGGCGAGGAGATCGACGCCGCAGGAGGAGAGTGTCGGCTCGATATGAGGGTGCGCCCGCTCGGCTCGCACCACCAGAAGCTCGTCGTGCTCCGACACCCAGGGCGTCCCGAGGAGGACGTCGCATTCGTTGGTGGCATCGACCTCTGCCACAGCCGCCGCGACGACGCGAGGCACGGAGGGGATCCGCAGGCCCAGCCGATGGCGCACGCCTATGGGTTGCGACCACCATGGCACGACATCCAGCTGGCCATCAAGGGTCCCGCCGTGGGAGATGTCGAGGCGTCCTTCCGCGAACGGTGGGACGACCCGACCCCCCTTTCGCGTAACCCGCTGCGCGTCATTAAGGACCGAGTCCGAGGAGACTCACCCACGCGTCCGGCGTTGCCGCCCCAGCTGGCCGACCCCGCCCCGGCAGGTCCGCACGCGGTCCAGCTCCTGCGGACGTACGCGGTGCGCCGGCCGGGATATCCCTTCGCGAGACGTGGGGAGCGGTCGATCGCGCGGGGCTACGCGAAGGTGCTGGGGCTGGCCACGGCGCTGATCTACCTGGAGGATCAGTACCTGTGGTCGGTGGAGGCAGCCGAGCTGGTCGCGAAGGCGCTGACGCGAGCGCCGGACCTGCTGCTTATCGCGGTCATCCCGCGGCGACCTGACCAGGACGGCCCGGTCAGCACCCCACCTAACCTGGTCAGTCGCGAGCGCGTCCTGCGCATCCTGTACGAGGCCGGCGGCGACAGGGTGTCGGTTTACGGGCTGGAGAACCACGCTTCGACCCCGGTCTACGTCCACGCCAAGGTCTGCTCTATCGACGATACGTGGCTCTCCGTGGGTTCTGACAACCTCAATCGGAGGTCCTGGACGCACGACTCCGAGATCACCTGCGCTGTGTTGAGCGGGACCGATCCGAGCCCCCTAGCCCGTGAGCTCAGGCTGCAGTTGGCGCAGGAGCATCTCGACCTTCCCGACATGGAGTCGGCCCG
>DASYGI010000403.1:0-2869 GCA_035999925.1 Pedococcus sp. | reverse complement strand
TCGACAGGTCGATCGTCTTGCCCTTGACCTTGGCGTTGAACTCGCTCAGGACTGCAAGGCAGGTGGGCGGGCCGTCAGCCGGCATGAGGCCGGTGGCGTTGAAGATGCCGCGCTCGCTGTCCAGAGCCTTGATGTAGGCGGGCTTGCCGACGCCGGAGTAGTAGTCGGCCGGCATCTGGTCGGCGATCTGGGCGCCGGTGTGCCCCTGGATCCACTTGAGGGTGGCGACATAGGCGTTGACGAGCTTCTGGACGGTGTCCTTGTGCGCGTTGACCCAGTCGGTCTCCATGTAGAGGGAGGTCGCCGGGTACGTGCCACCGAGGGCTGCCTTGGAGCCCTCCGCGGTGCGCATGTCGAGCAGGATGAAGGCGGTGCCGTCCGACAGCGCCTTCGACACGGTCGGCTCGGTGGTCATGCCACAGTCGATCGCCTTCTGCTTCATGGCGGCGATGAAGGTCTGTCCCGCACCCACCCCACGGCGGGTCTCCTGGGTGGGGTCGACGCCGTTCTTCTTGCTGAGGAACTGGGTGAGGAAGTCGGTCGAGGAGCCGGTGTCGGTGATGCCGAGCGAGCGGCCCTTGAAGTCGGCCGGGCTGTTGACCTTGCCCTTGAGATCGCTGCGGCACAGCTCGACCTCGCCGGGGATCTGGAGCATCGAGACGACTGCCTCGGAGGACTTGCCCTGAGCCTGGAGCGCGATGTTGTGGTCGTAGAAGCCACCCACGCCCTGGACCTGGCCGGCGAGCATGTTCTGCGTGGCGTCACCACCCGCGGGCTCGTCGATGAGGTTGACGTTGACGCCGGCCTTGTCGTAGTAGCCAAGGCGCTTGGCGAGCATGAACGGCAGGTAGATCTGCTTGCTCATTCCGCCGACCATGATGGTGATCTCCGGGCCGCTGGCAGCGGAGCTGCTGCTACTGCCGCCGGCTGCCGCAGCCCCGGACGAGCCCGAGGCGTTGTTGGCACACGCGGCCATGGTGGTCGCGGCGAGGAGCGCCGCGGCTGCGGCACCGATTCGCTTGGTGTTCATGAACTCTCCTTTGAGTAAACGGGAACTGCAGTGCTGCTATGTGGTGATGCGGGTGCTGTAGTGCAGTGGGCTCGGGGTCACTCGATGGCCGCACCTCCGTGCATCTGCGGCGGCCTCCACCTGAGGAGGCGGCGCTCCAGCAGCGTGATGAGGCCCTCGGCAGTCAGGGCAATCACGGCAACGATGACCATGCCGGCGAGCACACCGTTCATGTCGAAGTTGTTCTGCGACGAGCGGATCAGCAGGCCCAGACCCTTGTTGGCGCCGAGGATCTCGCCGACGAGCGCACCGATCAGAGCGAACCCGAAGCTGATGTGCAGGCTGGCCAGGATCCAGGTGAACGCCGAAGGCAGGACGACGTCCTTGGTCACCTGCCAGCGCGAGGCGCCGAGGAGTCGGGCGTTGGCGATGAGGTTGCGGTCGACCTCGCGGGCCCCTTGGAAGGCGTTGAAGAACACCCCGAAGAAGACCAGGACAACGGCGAGCATGACCTTGGACTGGATCCCGAAACCGAAAGCGACGGTGAAGATCGAGCCCAGGATGATTCGCGGGATGGAGTTGGCCGCCTTGAGGAAGGGCGCGAACAGCTCCGAGAGCAGCCTGACCCGGCCGAGGGCGATCCCGCACACCACACCGAGAACCGAGCCGATCGCGAAACCGAGCACCGCCTCTTCGAGGGTGACGACGATCTGGTCGAGGAGCGAGCCTTGCGCCGTCCCGACCGTGACCCAGTCGTGCAACGTCGTCCAGACGCCGGTGGGCTGGCCCCAGAAGAACGGATCCACGATCTTGGCGTTGACGCACAGCTGCCAGGTGACGAGCAGAGCGGCCAGGATGGCGATGCGGACGACCGCCAGGATCAGCCGGCGCCGCAGCGCACGCTGCCGGGGTGAGGTCCCGGGGTCGGAGACTGCGGTGGGCGGGAACTGCGTCGCGAGCACGAGCGCGTCCACAGCTCCCTCGGCGGGCGTGTGGGTGGTGTCCATCACGAAGCCACCTCCGCCATCCGCGTGGTTCGGGCGTAGGCCTCGGCCACTTCGGCGCGCAGGGCCTCCCAGATCTGCTCGTACAACCGGGTGAACCGCGGGTCGAACCGGATCTCCTGGACCACGCGCGGGCGGGGCAGGTCGATCTCGAACTCGGCCTTGACCGTCCCCGGTCCGGCCGTCAGGACCACCACCTTGTCAGCCAGCGCGATGGCCTCCTCCAAGTCGTGCGTGACGAACACGACGGCGGGCTTGGTCTGGTCCCACAGCTGGAGCAGCTCGGTCGACATGATCGCCCGGGTCTGCACGTCCAGGGCACTGAACGGCTCGTCCATCAACAGGATTCGCGGCTGGTTGATCAGCGACTGCGCCAGCGCGACGCGCTTGCGCATGCCGCCGGACAGCTGGTGCGGATACCTGTCCTCGAAGCCGCTGAGCCCGACTCGACGGAGCCAGTCGCGGGCCAGGGCAGTCGCCTCGGCTCGGCTCGCCCCTCGGTAGGACGGTCCGGCGGCGACGTTGTCGAGCACCGACCGCCACGGGAACACGGCGTCCTGCTGGAACACGAATCCCGTCTGGGTATCGATCCCCTTGACCGGAGCCCCGTGGACCAGCGCCTCTCCACGAGAGGGTCGCTCCAATCCGGAGACCAGAGTCAGGGTGGTGGACTTGCCACAGCCGGTGGGACCGACGACAGCGCAGAACTGCCCGTCCTCGACCGTCAGTGAGAGGTCCTTGAGTGCGGTGTAGGTGCCGCCGTCCGCCGTGGCGAACTTCTTGGTGACGTTGCGTAGCTCTATGGCCGCCATTGGCCTGAACCTCTCTCCTCGTTGAGTTGCGTCACCGTAGGAGC
>DASYGI010000402.1:0-6561 GCA_035999925.1 Pedococcus sp. | reverse complement strand
GGCGTCGGGACCGGGTGCGCTGGCGATCTGCGTCCTGGCATTCACGGGGATCCGCTTCGGTGAGCTCACGGCACTCCGCGTGGTTCGAGTCGATCTCGTCCGCCGACGGCTACACATCGCCGAGAGCGCGTCCGAGGTGGGTGGTCGGCTCGTCTGGAGCACCACCAAGAACCACCAGACGCGATCCGTGCCGGTTCCGCCGGGCCTGGTCCCGATGCTCGAGGAGATGACGTTGGGAAGGGAGCCGGGAGACCTGCTGTTCACCTCCCCGAACGGAGGGCCTCTTCGGTTGGGCAACTGGCGCACGCGCGTGTTCGATCCGGCGTGTGCAGCGGCGGGAATCGTCGGCCTGACGCCACACGACCTGAGGCACACCGCCGCGTCGCTGGCCATCGCAGCGGGGGCCAACGTCAAGGCGGTCCAGCGGATGTTGGGGCACGCGTCGGCCGCCATGACGCTCGACGTGTATGCCGGGTTGTTCGGCGACGACCTGGACTCCGTTGCCGCTCTGCTTGATGCTCATGTGCCACAAATGCGCCACAGCCGCGAAATCGTGGCAATCGAAGGCGGTCGAAATGACGCCGCGTAGGCCGCTGGCCTGGGAAAACGTGTGGTGGGGCAGGTCGGGCTTGAACCGACGACCGACGGATTATGAGTCCGCTGCTCTAACCGACTGAGCTACTGCCCCGTTGAGCACAAAAACTGCCGCATTTCGGACATTAGATCACCGACTTGAGGCTGTTTTGACACAAAGTTCCTGGGTCATACGTGTGTCAAAGTTGTGCTCAGGGTTTGTCTGACTCGACCGCCGCCGAACCTGTGACGCAGCAAAGTGTGTCAGAGAGGGCCGGCGTGTCGCGGGTGGGTCGGCGGTCGTCGAGAGGTGCTCAGGGTCTGATCCCGCGACTGACGGCCATCTGACATCGTGGAGACTGTGGCGGTGAGCGTGGACGAGAGTTCAGTACTGGCCGAGCGGCCTTCAATAGATCAGTGGCTACTTCTGGTCTACCGCATCCCCTCCGAGCCCACGCGCCTGAGGGCTGCGGTCTGGAGGCGTCTGAAGTCGTTGGGCGCGGTCTATGTCCAGAACTCCGCTGCGGTCCTGCCGGCGGATCGCACTTCGGAACATGCCCTGCGGCGCCTACGTCACGAGATAGTTGAGATGGACGGGAGCGCGGTGCTGATGTCGTGCACGGCGCTGGTGGGCGGGCAGGACGTGCACGCGCTCTTTCAAGCGGCGCGTGACAACGAGTACGAGGAGATCCTCGACAAGTGCCAGGACTTCCACGCCGGACTGGAAAAGGAATACGCGGCTGAGCACTTCACCTATGGGGAGCTGGAGGAGAACGAGGTCGAGCTCGTGAAGCTGCGAAACTGGTTCGCGAAGGTCCAGACTCGCGATGTTTTCGGCGCCCCGCGCCGAACTGAGGCCGCTGATGCCCTAGAGGCATGCGGGGCGGCGTTGGAGGCGTACGCGGCGCGCGTCTACGACGAGGAAGGCGACGGCGGCTGACGAGTCGCTCGTCCGCCGCCGCCTCCCGCGGCAGAATCTGCTCAGTTCCGCTTGCCTGCGGCTCGTCGAATGCTGAGCGGGAGCAAGGCCAGCACGGCCAGGGGAGCAATCCACCACACGGCGTGAGTGCCGGAGTGCGCCAGCGCGTATGTCACTGCGAGCGCTAGGACGACGCCAAGCGCGACCCGCCAGTCGTCGCCGACGATGAAGTCGTACCAGAAGGCCACGAATGCCCTGAGGCGGCTGATGATCATGATGCGACTCCTGCGGTGGTGGCGGGCGCCGGGTTGGCGCTCTGGGTGCTGCGGAACACGGTGACAAGGATGAACGCGAACAAGGCGATCGCGGGGATGATCCCCAGCAGAGCCGCGTCGGAGCCCGGCCACGCAGCGCCAGCACCCTCAGCTCCCCAGAAGACGCCGAACGAGGTGAGCATGATGCCGACGATGAACTTCATGCTGTTCTCCGGAACGCGGGCCAAGGGGGCTCGGACCGCAAGCCCCGTCCCGGCCACCAGGAGCACGGCGACCGCCGCAGCGACCGAGGCCAACGGAATGTTGTGCTGGTTGCTGCCGAACGTCAGTGCGATGAAGACGACCTCGAGGCCCTCGAGGACCACCCCCTTGAACGACAGGGTGAAGGCGTACCAGTCACCCACGAGACCGCGGCGCTCGGCGCTGGCCCGTTGGGCTGCTTCCAGCTCAGTCTTGAAGATCAGGTCCTCATCGTGAAGGGCCTTGTTGCCGCTCGCGCGCAGGATGGCCTTGCGGAGCCACTGGAGCCCGAAGATGAGCAGCAAGCCACCCACGAACAATCTCAGCCCACCCAGAGGAATGGCCGAGACGGCCGGCCCGAGTACTGCGACCGTAATGGCTAGGAGGACCAGTCCAGCACCCACCCCGCTCAGTGCCGAACGCCAGTCCCTAGCGGTACCAGCGGCCAGGACGATGGTCAGCGCTTCGACCGCCTCGACGGCACACGCCAGGAACACGGCAATAAACAGTGCCGACCCACTCATGAAGTTTCTCCTTGATAGTTCATCCCAGCACTTGCCGGGCCTTAGGCAACCGAGTCAATTCTAACGGTTGTTAGATCATGTATGTCACGGCCGTCCGGTTCCTCCTCCTGCTTGTAGGCCAGACACCCCTGGGTGTCGAGATGGACCTTGACCCTTTCGCCCCGCCCATGGGCCTCAGCCGAATGGACGGAGCTGAGGGTGCCTGCGCCTTCGCAGTCGACTACGTGTTCGTAGCCGCGCCCGCGATAGGCCACGTCCGTGACGATTCCCGGGAGCGTGTTGTGGTCTGCGAACGGGCCAGCGAGGGAGCCCGAGCGAGACAACGTGGTCGCGGCCGGTCGGACGAGGATGCGTACTGCATCTCCGGGAGCTGCGGCGCCGATGGGTCGGGCGAGCACCGTGGCCCCCCCGACGCGGACCTCAAGGGAGTGATGGTCTCGCCGGGCGACCACCCCCGACATCTCGCCAGCCATGCCGGTGAAGCGAGCGACGAACGGAGTCGCCGGGCGGTGGTAGATGTCCTCGGGGGCGGCGAGCTGGACTAGGCGGCCATGGTCGAGGACGCCGATCTGGTCCGCGAGCGCGAACGCTTCGGACTGGTCGTGGGTGATGTAGACGGCGGTGGCTCCACAGTCGCGGGTCAGGGTTGAGATCTCCACGCGCAGCCGTTCCCGCAGATGGGCGTCGAGGTTTGACAGCGGTTCGTCGAAGAGCAGGAGACCAGGTTCGGCGACGACCGCTCGTGCCAGAGCCACGCGTTGCTGCTCACCGCCGGACAGCTCCGAGGGGTACCGGGAGGCATACCTTCCGAGGCCCACCCTGTCCAGGGCAGCGGCCACCTTCTGCTGATGGTCACGCGGGGTAAGACGCCGGCGACGCAGCGCATATCCCACGTTGTCACTCACGCTCATGTGTGGCCACAGCGCGTAGTCCTGGAAGACCATCGCCAGGTCGCGTCGCTCGGGGGCCAGGTGCTGCCGCCGGTCGCTGACCAGACGTCCGGACAGATGTACCACCCCCCCGTCGAGGCGTTCGACGCCAGCGAGGCTTCGGATGAGGGTGGACTTACCGGAACCGGAAGGCCCCAGGAGGACAAGGAACTGCCCTGGTTCGACGTTGAAGTTGATGTCAGTCAGGGCGCGCACGTTGCCGTAGGTCTTGCTGGCACTGCGGACGCTGACCTGGTGCCCGTGCTGGTCGCGGCTCGAAGGGTGGTCCTGGGTGCTCATGATGCGGCTCCAATCCGTCGCCAGCTTGCCGGGGTGAGTGCGGTGAAGATCCCCCACACGATGGCTACCACCGTGAGGGCAACGAGAATGGCGATGACTTCCATGGCGGTTCCTCCGCCAAAGTCGTAGTTCGCCAGCGTCTTGGTGATGCCCACTGCCACCGGTGGGTGACCCGGTGGGTAGAGGAGTTGGGAGACTGGCAGCTCGAGCATGGTTCCGGCGAAGGTCAGCACCCACGCAGCTAGCAACGGTCGTGCCAGCAGGGGCAGAACGGCCCGTAGCCATGCGCCGATGGGGCCCGAGCCGTGGACTCGGGCCGCCTCCCGTAGAGAGTCCTGGATCTGTCCGACGCTGCCGAGTAGCACCCGGGACGTCGAAGGCAGCGCGGTCGCGAGGTACCCCAGGAATAGCAGGCCCCAGGTCTGGTAGAGGTGGACGCCGAGGTTGTTCACCAAGGGCAGGTTGTACGTGAAGATGTATCCGGCCGCGAACACGATTCCCGGCAGGGCGACAGCCGTGAGCAGGAACATGTCGAGGATGCGGGCGCTAAACCGCTTCTCGCGCCCAGACATCAGACGCGCTGCGATCATGCCCAGGACGACCGTCACCGTCGCGGTACCAGCCGCCATCTCCACGGAGAAGACCAGGGGCTCGTGCAGGGCGGGACTGGCGAGTACCCGGGTGTAGTTGTCCAGCGTCAACGCATGCTGGTCCACCAAGGAACCCAAGCCACTGATCAGCGAAGCGGAGACGGCTCCGAATACGGGGACACCCAGTCCGACGGCGACGAGCAACCCCAGGCCCGCGAGAGCGATGAGCCGGGCGTGGGTGCGGAGCTCGGTGCGGCGCGCGGGTCTCGTGCGGCCCCCCAGGACGCGATAGCTGCGCCCGTTGAGCGCACGGTTCTGTGCAACCAGGGCCAAGGCGGCCATCCCCATCAGCACCCAACCCACCGCGGCTGCCACGGGGAAGCGCACGGGGAAGCTGTCGACCGCGTCGTACAAGGTGTACGTGGCTACGGGGAAGTGGGCGTCGTTGGCGAGTGTGGCTGCCACTCCGAAGTCACTGACGGACTCGGCGAAGACGATTGCGAACGCCGACCAGCACGCGGGCGCGATCAACGCCACGACGATTCGGGCCGCCGCGAGTTGTCCCCCGCCGTGGACCCGGGCCGCTGACTCGAACTCTTGCCCGAGGCCGCGCAGAGCCCCGGAGATGGCCAGATAGGCGAACGGCACACCCTTCAGGGTCAGGACGACGATGACGCCAGTGGCGCCGTAGAAGACCGAACGGAATCCGGAAACCGGAACTCCCGCCAGATCAAGGACCCCGGACGGCTCCAGCAAGCGCTCCCACCCGAGTGCGACCAGGTACGAGGGCGCCAATAGCAACGCGAACATGGACGCTGACCACAGCGAGCGACCGGGGATGTTTGAACGCTGGACCGCCCAGGCTGTGGCGCCACCGAGGACGGTCGCCGCCAGACCTGCGCTGACTCCGACCAGCAAGGAGTTGAAAACCCCTTGGAGGAAGGTTCCCGAAAGGGCCGTGGCAAAGCCATCCAAGGTGAACCACTGGGTTCCCTGCCCGAGTAGTGCGGGGCTGACGGCGACCAGAAGAAACAGCACGATGGGTAAGACCAACACGGCCACGATCAGGGCCCAGAAGGCGAGCCACGGGCCTGTGCGCAGACGCGACAGTGCCAGCCTGGTGGAGTGCGCATGCCCGGCCGGGCCCCAAACGGGGCCCGGCCGCGCAGCAGTAGGAGTCACCATGTGGTGTGGCTACTTGATGGTGCTGTCGAAGAACGTGTTGATGTCGTTCTCCTGGGGGCCCCAGAAGTACGGGTCGATCTTCTGGTAGGCGGGGATCGCAGGTAGTGCGGGCAGCGCCTTCACACCGGGGACGACGGGCCAGAACAGGGAGTCACCCTTGGGGTCGCCGGCCTGCATCGCCTGCTGGCCCGCGGCCGACAGGACGAACTCCACGAATTGCTTCGCCTCGTTCTGAACCGCCGTCGGAGCGGCCTTGTCAATGCCGATCACGCCGGGCAGCAGGGTCGCCTTGGGCAGGTAGACGACCTTCGGGTCGAAGGCGGCGCTCTTCTTCACCTTGGCGACCTCGCCGGCAGCCGCCGAACTCTGGATCAGGCCATAGCTGATCTGGCCCGTCTCCAGCGCGTGCAACGTGTCGCCGTTGGTGGGGAACACGTGCAGGCCATTCGCCTTGAGCTTGGTCAGGTAGTCCTTACCGGCGGACACGCCGTTGGACTGCCCGCCGAGCTGGTTCATCAACCCAGCAATGAAGGGGAACGTTGGGCCCGATTGCGACGGGTCGTTCATGCCAATCATGCCCTTGTACTTCGGATCGAGCAGGTCCTGGTAGCTGGATGGGACCGAGGGGGCCTTGGCTGCGTTGTAGATCAGGGCGGCCATGACTGTCGTGCTCACCGGAACGAAGGAGTGATCCGACGGAACCAGGGTCATACCCGCAGCGTTGAGCTGGACCTTCGGGGTGTAGGGCAGCAGCATCCCCTGCTTGTCCAGCGAGGCGAATGCGGTGTCGCCGTCGACCCACAGCAGTCCCCACTGAGGGTTGTTCTTCTCCGCGGCAACCTTGGTCAGCAACGGACCGGTGCTGTCATCCACGAGCTTGACGGGGATGCCGGTGGCCTGCGTGAACGCCTTGGTCACAGGGGCGTCATAACCCTGCGCGGAGTAGACAACCAGAGGCGTCTTGTCCGTCGATGCGGCCACGGTGGCTGTCGTTGACGGGGAGGCCGGGTTCGAGGTGCTGGCGCC
>DASYGI010000401.1:0-5708 GCA_035999925.1 Pedococcus sp. | reverse complement strand
CGAGGTTGCCTTGCAGCTGCTCGACCGATCTCGCCCCGACCAACGCGGTCGAGACCCCAGGCTGATTGAGCATCCATGCCAGCGCGACATCGGCCGGCTTGGCGCCGATCTCACGGCAGAGCGCCTCGTAGGCCTCGAGCTGGTCGCGGACCGGCTGCACGCGCTGTAGCAGGTCAACCGAGGCGACGCCCGTCTCGACGGTTTCGAAGGCGCCGGCCAGGAGCCCGGCGTGCAACGGGCTGTAGGCGATCAGTCCGACGCCCAGGCTGCGCAGGGCGGGAACCAGCTCGATCTCGACGGCCCGTTTGGCCAGGTTGTAGAGGCACTGCTCGGAGGCGAGCCCGAGGAAGTGCCTGGCATCGGCGGCGGACTGGGCCAGGGCGACGTCCCAGGCAGCGAAGTTGCTGCTGCCCACGTAGGTCACCTTGCCGTCGCGGACCAGTTGCTCCATCGCCTGCCAGATCTCGTCCCACGGTGTCGCTCGGTCGACGTGATGCATCTGGTACAGGTCGATGTGGTCTGTTTGCAGCCGCCGCAGGCTCGCCTCGCACGCCCGCCGCAGGTGGTACGCGGACAGGCGCCGGTCGTTGGGCCCCAACCCCATCGGCTGGTACACCTTGGTGGCTAGGACGATCTCGTCGCGGCGCCCGCTGCGCTGTAGCCAACGCCCGATCACCTCTTCAGAGATGCCATAGCCCTTGGTCATGTCCGCAGTTTGCGGTCCCCCGTAGACGTCAGCGGTGTCGAGGTGGTTGATGCCGGCGTCGATGGCGGCGTCCATGACGTCGAAGCTGCTCGACTCGTCCAGCAGGTACCCGAAGTCCATCGTCCCCAGTGCGATCCTGCTCACCAGCAGGCCGGACCGCCCAAGATGTGCGTACGCCATGCCGCCGCTCATGTTCGGCAGCGTACGCATCGTTGACGACGACGCTCCCGTCCTGAGCCGGCGGCATCAAGGGCGGCCGCAGCCGCCCGACGACCGCCGATCTGCTCGCGGCAAGAGCGGACGTCCCTGAAGGTGACGACTCCGGTCACGTACCGTCGGGGAGCGGTTGTTGTGGGCAGCCGGCGAGGATGTCGGCGATCTCGTCGTGTTCGGCCTGCGTGACCCACAGGCGGTACTCGACCTTGACGGCGACTTGGCGGGCTACATACTGGCACCGGTAGGCCCGGTTCGGCGGTAGCCATGTTGCAGCGTCTCCGGCGCCCTTGGCCTGGTTGGTGGGGCCGTCGGTGGCGAGGAGGTCGAGCGGGTCGTTGGCGAGCTTCTCCCGGGTTGCCGGGTCGAGTTGTTGTGCACCCTTCTGCCATGCGTCTGCGAGGGCGACGACGTGGTCGATTTGCACCTGGGTGGAGGTTCCGGTGCCGCGGACGAAGGCGATCTGTTTGGCGGTGTAGGGGTCTGCGAGGGTGCCGGTCAGGACGACGCATCCGTGGGTGCCGTCCTTGATCGTGGTGGCGGTCAGGTCCCGGCGCAGGATGTCGTTGCGGGTGTCGCAGCCGTTGCGGTCGACGTCGGCCCAGGCGGGCCCGA
Organism: Pedococcus sp.; assembly: GCA_035999925.1. Taxonomy (GTDB): domain Bacteria; phylum Actinomycetota; class Actinomycetes; order Actinomycetales; family Dermatophilaceae; genus Pedococcus. The sequence goes on along the minus strand of DASYGI010000401.1, from coordinate 4,174 downwards.
ACGTGTCGCGGGTGTACCCGGTCAGCGGGGCCCGGCCCTTCACTGGCAGCTGGGCCAGGGCGGCTAACGCGGATCCGTCGCTGGGCGCGGGTGGGAGAGGGTCGGCGGCAGTTGTTGTCGTCTCGGCTGGGGTGGCCCCGGACGTCCCGGTTGATGTCGACGGTGAGGTGACCGGCGCTGACGGCGGTTCAGGCCCGGTCGGGCTCGTCGTCGGGGTAGCTACGGCTACGCCGTGCGGCGAGCCGTTGATCGAGGGTGGGGCGAGGGCGGCGCCTGCTCCGAGGGGGATAAGCGACCCGGCTGCGAGCAGGCCGGCGACCTTGCGGCTGGTGACACCGGCCCACCGTTGGTGACCAACCAGCAGTCCTACAAGACCGACGCCGAGGCAGACCACGCCAAGAAGGATGAAGAACCCGTACACACCGGCGGCGAACCCCAGCAGCACCATCAAGGTGACGAGGGCGACGGCAACTCTCCGGCTGGTCGACCACTTCGGTTTGCCGGCCGCGTCCGAGGCACCTTCAGTGACCACGTCCTCCTCCACGACCGACAATAGACCGCACGAATGACATCAAACCTATGTCGTCGCATTTCAGGCGTATGCCAAGCGCAGCGCAAGACGGTGACGGTTTGGCAGGAGAGCCCCAAGCGCGGCCCGCTTGACGTTCACGAAGTGGCTAAATGAAGCTACCGTTCAAAGCGTGCGCCTTGCTCGCGAGGGTTTGGCGCATCTCCCGGGTCAACGCGCCTCACGCCATCGTCGCCGTCCGCAACGACTCCGGCCGACACTTCAACAACCGTCGGTACGGATCGAGGCTCAGCCCGCATCCACCGATCGGTGAGGGTGTTGGGCGCGCCGTGAACGCGCGGATGCCCTCCGTGCGCTGAGGATTGGTCTTGCGACGGAACAATCCTAGTACCGGCGGTCTGTACGTTGCCTCTCCATCGTTGTCGTCCGTGCCGAGGGCCCTGCGGCGGCGGTGACCTGCCACGATGTTCCTGGCACTGTGCTCGGCGAGCGCTGCCATACGTGGCAGACCACCTACCGGCTGTTTCTCTGGGAACGCGTCACCTCCGGTGTACGCCGCCCGCCTTGCCGCCGGCGCGCAACTTCCCTGACGGATACCCCAATCGCTCCGATTGACTGACGCTTTGGGCAAGGTGCCCGGCACGCGGCGGAGTGGGTCATCTCGAGGCTGCCGGCTCGCGGCTGCTAGACGATTCCTGTAGGACCGGTGTCCGGCCAGACTCGGTCCAGGCGTCCGGCGGGATGCTCTCCTTGCGGCTGCCCACCGAAGTGTTGGTGTGGCTCATTTTCGGTTTGCGTGCCGTCGGACGTCGTGCCGGAGCGTGGCTCCAGAGGGGTCTGCCCTGCTCGTAGCACCAATGCCCGCCGGCGACTTCAAACGAGACGACGGAAGGCGAGGCGGTCATGGCGAAGTTGTTCATCGGGGTTGATCCGCACAAGCTGTCGGCGACGATCGAGGTTGTCGACGACCGGGAGGCAGTGCTGGCGACGGGCCGGTTCGGCACCGACAAGACTGGCTACGCGGACGATGCGCAAGCACGTCTCGGCGTGGCCGGAGCGGACGTGGGCGGTGGAGGGTAGCAACGGCGCCGGACGGCCGTTGGCGCATCGGCTGCTGGCCGACGGGGAGCGGGTGGTCGACGTGCCAGCCAAGTTGTCGGCATGGGCGCGGCTGTTCGACACCGGGCACGACCGCAAGACCGACCCTCATCGTTCGCTTGGCGCAGCGCCGTTGGCCAGTCACTCGGTCTGCGCTTGATGGTCCGCTTCGAGTGTTGGTGGTAACGGCGTCGCCGATGGATTGGCCGGAACTCAACGTGGATGGCGAATGGCGCGACATCCAAGGCGCCGTCGCCGGCATGGTTGTACAGGGTCGGCTTCAGCTCGACCGGATCGACCAGCCCACGCCGCAGCAGCTGATCTGGCGGCTCCGCGGCGATGAAGCGCACGTCTTGCACTTCGTCGGCCACGGCACTGTAGACACGTCCACGGGCGATGGCAACCTGATCCTGACTGACCAATACGGTCGCGGGCGGCCGATCTCTTCCACAGTCATCGGTCCACTTGTTCATGACCTTGACTCGCTGCAGCTCATCGTCCCGAATGCATGCAAATCTGCGTCATCTAGCGTGCGTCACTCGAAGGTCAGCCTCGCAGAGACCCTGGCATCCGCGGGGACTGGAGCACTCATCGCGATGCAAGCCCCCGTCAGCGACGCCGCAGCCCGAAGCTTCGCATCGGAGTTCTACCAGGGTCTGATGGCCGCAGCACCCCTTGGTCAGGTGCTCTCGTGGACTCGCAAGTCTCTCCTCGTCGACCAAGAGGCTGCTTGGCCGACGCCCGCGCTTTCTGCGACGATCCCGGAGAGCCTCTGTTCAGGTAGCCATGCTCGAGACGCCTGCCCACCTCCAAGTCCTGGTCCCGACGGGCCAGGCGCGCCCTTCGTACCCCAGTCGCTCGACCAGTGGAGAATCGGCTCCGCGTCACGGTACGCCGACCGGCGGCGGATAGACGCAGGTGCTGTGAGCGCACCTTGCGGCATGGGACTGCTAAGAAGCGGTGCCTCAGGTGGTGCGCTCGGGCTGATAGCGGACGTTCACGGCCGCGGACGAGCCCGCTGGTCCCATGCTGTGTAGCCGGAGTGGTACACCGCCCGGGTCATCGAAGAGGCGGATGCCGTCGCCCAAGAGAACCGGTGCGATGTGCAGATCGATCTCGTCAATGCGCCCCCTCCGCAGCAGCTGACCGCCGATCGTCGGAGAGAACACCTCGACGTTCTTGCCGCCCGCAGCGTCGAGGGCGATCTGCAAGGCGTCCTCCACCGGGCAGCTGGGAACGGTGACGCCCTCGGCGTGCCGTGCGTCCTCGGGGTGGTGTGTGAGCACGAAGATCGGTCCCCGCCAGGATCCGCCATAGGGCCGCGCGTCGCCGATCACGCTGTCGAAGCCGGCCCGGCCGGCGAGGACGGCACCGGTGGTTGTCACGTACTCCTGGATCAAGCCCGGGCGGAAGTCGAAGCCACTGAGCCAGTCATGTCGTGGTCGGGACCAGCGACCAAACCGTCAAGGGACATCGTGAAGTGCCAGAGCACCTTCCCGGCGGCGGTCTGGGGCGTGAAGTCGTCCATGCCGCATCAGACTTCAGGCATAAACAGAACTCATCGGCTGCGCCAATCAACTCATCGGCAGATCCAGTCACCACAGTGCGCCGACAGGCGGCGGAGGGAGCCGCGGCTGGCGTTCGGGCGACTAAGGAGGGATCTCAAGGAATGGGTGCAACTGCACGGGGCGGCACGGATTTGCCTACCCCTTCAGGGGCTCCCAGATCAGCTCGGCGACGTCGAGAATGAGCATTGAGCCGTCCTGACTTGGGTCTTTGTCTGTGCGGACTTCGCCCACGCAGACGCAAACTACGTCGTTGAGACGTCGATAAGGATCCCGGTCGCTTAGGTGCAACATCGAGCCGACGACCTGCCGACGCCCGACGGGGTAGGCGCGGCCGTACCCGCGCCACTCGACCATTATCGTTGCTGCGTCATCGGTTTCGATCACGGCTCGGAAGTTCGGCTGGAACGGGCCGTCGGTGGTCCGACGAAGAGGGAAGTTGACGCCGCGCAACCGGCCGTTGATGCTGCCCTGACAATGGCCCTCGGCCAGGAAAAGGTGCTGCTGCCAGCCACCCTCGAGTTCGACGGACCAGCTGTGCGGGTAGGTGAAGGTCAGCCGGTACAGGTCCTCAAGTCGCCTCCGCCGCTCCGCTTCCCGACATTGGGTTGGACTTTCACGCAGTACAGCGCAGACCAGTCAACCGGTCCGCACGCTCTCACGGAAGAGCCGGCTCGCCGCGAAGGGACGCAGGTTGGTGCCCTCGAAGGCGGTTTGAATGGATGCCGGGCCGAGGAAGTCCGCCGAGATAATCTGCTCGGCGGTCAGGTATTTGGAATGGTTGTTACGAGTTGCGGTCCATGAGCCGGACGGCGAGGCCCGCGCGGGATCTGATACCAAGTTTTCGGTAGGCGCGGGTGAGGTGAGCTTCGACCGTGGCGACGGTGATAAAGAGCGCGGCAGCGATTTCTGCGTTGCTCATTCCCGAGGCGGCGGCGTCGACGACCTTGGTTTCGGAGGGAGTCAGGGTGTTTTCTTGTCG
>DASYGI010000400.1:0-3478 GCA_035999925.1 Pedococcus sp. | reverse complement strand
CAGCAGCTCACGCAGCCGGACGTCCTCGTCCTCGGTGAGCTCCGGTCGGGGCTCCGGCGGCCGCAGCACCAGGTAGATGGTCGTGAAGGCGGTCATGATGCCCAGGCCGAGCAGGACCGCGCCGACGATGTCGTTGGACCGGTCGCGGGTAAAGGCCAATGGTCCGGTGCCGCCGACCAGGCCCCACGCGATCTCTTCGGCAACCTGGTGCAGCGGCGGCCAGCCGCCGCGGATGTCCTTGCGGTTCAGCCAGATCGTCGCGAACCCGGCGACCACCGAGAACGCCAGCAGGGCCGCCCCGACGACCGCGGCCGTCCATCGTGTGGTGGGGTCGCCCAGGGCGCGGAACTCCTTGCGGTACACCAGGAGCAGCGCCAGCGCCACCGCCGAGAGCAACCCCGCGACGGGGTCGAAGTGCACGACGTGCAGGACCAGGGAGACTGCGACCAGCCAGGTGGCCGCGCGCCAGGCCCGGACCTTCCGACGCTTCAGGGAGTGCCCCAGGATCAGCAGCAGAATGCCCGAGACCACGGTGGCGGCCACGGCGGCGTTGGAGATGTACCCCGGGAGCACGTGCATGACGCCGTGCAGCCGGTGGCGCAGGCTCCCCAGCAGACCGGTCGCCAGGTCGAACGACCCGACGAGGTAGGTGAAGTTCCCGAGCAGCCGGGGAACCCGGTTCGCCGTCAGGAGGTTGGGAAGCAGGCGGCTCGGCGTGCTGGAGGTCGTGGATTCCTGGGTCACCGCTTACCGCCCAGCAGCAACGACATCGCCTCCGCACGGGTGGCCGGGTCGCGCAGCTGGCCTCGCACGGCTGAGGTGATCGTGCGGGATCCGGGCTTGCGGATGCCGCGCATGGACATGCAGAGGTGCTCGCACTCGACCACGACGATGACGCCCTGCGCCTTCAGGTGGGTGACGAGCGCGTCGGCGATCTGGGTCGTCAGCCGTTCCTGGACCTGCGGACGGCGGGCGTACATCTCGACCAGCCGCGCGATCTTGGACAGCCCGGTCACTCGACCGTCCTTGGCGGGGATGTAGCCGACGTGGGCCACTCCGTGGAACGGCACCAGATGGTGTTCACACATCGAGTACACCTCGATGTCCCGCACCAGGATCATCTCCTCGTGTTCGATCTCGAACGTCTTCGACAGCACCTCGGCGGGGTCAAGCGAGAGCCCGGCGAAGAACTCGCCGTAGGCCCGTGCCACCCGGGCCGGGGTCTCCTTCAGTCCCTCGCGGTCAGGGTCCTCCCCGACGGCGAGCAGCAGCTCGCGGATCGCGGCCTCGGCACGCGGCCGGTCGACCGCGTGCCGCTTGCCGTCAGTGCTCACGAGGATCGACCTGGCCACCCTCCGGGACCTCGATGACCTGTGTCGGTGGGTGCTCCTCCTCGTTGGCCAGCGCGCCGCCCTCGGCGGCTCGCTCGATCGCCGCGGCGGTCTGCCGGTCATGTCCAGCAGACTCCAGGCCGTTGGCCGAGCCGTTCTGGGCGGCCACCTCGGCGGGGGTGAGCACCGGCGGCAGGTCGGACAGCAACCGGGAGTCACTGGACAGCCAGGTGGGGCGCAACGGGCGCTTGCGGACCGGCTCGAAGATGGCCGCGAGCTCCTTGGCGTTGAGCGTCTCGTGCTCGAGCAGGTCGAGGACCAGGCGGTCGAGGATCTCGCGGTTGTCGTTGATGACGTGCCAGGCCTCGTCGTGGGCGTCGTCGATCAGTCCGCGGACCTCCTTGTCAACCACGCTTGCGACCTCTTCGGAGTAGTCGCGCTGGTGGCCCATGTCGCGGCCGAGGAAGACCTCGCCTCCGGCGGAGCCCAGCTTGATCGCGCCGACCCGCTCGCTCATGCCGTACTCGGTGACCATCTTGCGAGCCATCGCGGTGGCCTTCTCGATGTCGTTCGCCGCGCCCGTCGTGGGATCGTGGAAGACGACCTCCTCGGCCACCCGACCGCCCAGGGCAAAGGCCAGCTGGTCGAGGATCTCGTTGCGGGTCGTGGAGTACTTGTCGTCCAGCGGCATGACCATCGTGTAACCGAGGGCGCGGCCACGCGGCAGGATGGTGACCTTGGTGACCGGGTCGGTGTGGTTCATCGCCGCGGCGACCAGGGCGTGACCACCCTCGTGGTATGCCGTGATCTTGCGTTCCTTCGCGGACATGATCCGGGTGCGCTTCTGGGGACCGGCGATCACGCGGTCGATGGCCTCGTCCAGCGCGGCGTCGTCGATGAGCAGCCGGTCGCCACGGGCCGTCAGCAGCGCGGCCTCGTTGAGGACGTTCGCCAGGTCGGCTCCGGTGAAGCCAGGCGTACGGCGAGCCACGGCTAGCAGGTCGACGCCGGTAGCCATCGGCTTGCCCTGCGCGTGCACCTCGAGGATCCGGTGACGCCCGATCATGTCGGGCGCCTCGACCGCGATCTGGCGGTCGAACCGGCCGGGGCGCAGCAGGGCGGGGTCGAGGATGTCGGGTCGGTTGGTCGCGGCGATGAGGATGACGTTGGTCTTGACGTCGAAGCCGTCCATCTCGACGAGCAGCTGGTTGAGGGTCTGCTCACGCTCGTCGTGGCCACCGCCCAGGCCGGCACCACGGTGGCGGCCGACGGCGTCGATCTCGTCGACGAACACGATGGCCGGCGCGTTGGCCTTGGCCTGCTCGAACAGGTCGCGCACGCGGGAGGCGCCGACGCCGACGAACATCTCGACGAAGTCCGAGCCGGAGATGGAGTAGAACGGCACACCTGCCTCGCCGGCCACCGCGCGAGCCAGCAGGGTCTTACCGGTGCCGGGCGGTCCGTACAGCAGCACACCCTTGGGGATCTTGGCGCCCACCGCGAGGAACTTGGCGGGCTCGGAGAGGAACTCCTTGATCTCGTAGAGCTCCTCCACCGCCTCGTCGACACCCGCGACATCGGCAAAGGTCACCTTCGGGGTGTCCTTCGTGGCGAGCTTGGCCCGCGACTTGCCGAACTGCATGACCCGCGACCCGCCACCCTGCATCTGGTTCATCAAGAACCAGAACAACCCCAACAGGATGATCACGGGCAGGATCGAGCCGAGCAGCGCGAGGAACGGGTTGGTGTCCTTGACGACCTGGTCGGTCCCCCCGGGCGGCTGGTTGTCGTCGAGCAGCTTGATGAAGCTAGGCCCCGCGGCGTCGACGAACTGGGTCTCGACCTTGGTCGCCCCCTTGATCGTCTTGCCGTCGGAGTAGGTGACGCCCTTCTTCAGGTCAAGGTCGACCACGACGTTGTCGGTGACGACCGCCCGCTCGACCTTCTTGTCGGTGATCAGCTGCTGGGCCGCCGAGGTGTCGATCCTGGTGTAGCCGCCGGTGTCGCTGAGCGAGAACACCATGAGGGTGATCGCGACGACAGCCACGACCCAGAACAGGGGGGCCCGAAGGATGCGCTTGAAATCCATGTGTGTAGCGGGGCTGGGCGCCCCGTGCCTCCTGCTCGATCAGCTTCTGCGCCGCTGC
>DASYGI010000399.1:0-1942 GCA_035999925.1 Pedococcus sp. | reverse complement strand
TGGCGATGCGCGAGAACTCGGTGTACCACTTGGTGGCTGCGTCGGCGGGCCCGCTGATGATCAGCGGCGTGCGCGCCTCGTCGATCAGGATCGAGTCGACCTCGTCGACGATGGCGAAGTTGTGACCACGCTGGACGAGCTCGTCCATCGACCACGCCATGTTGTCGCGCAGGTAGTCGAACCCGAACTCGTTGTTCGTGCCGTAGGTGATGTCCTTGGCGTACTCGGCCCGGCGTTGCTCGGGAGTCATCGAGGCCAGGATGACGCCGGTCTCGAGGCCGAGCGCGCGGTGCACGCGGCCCATCAGCTCGGACTGGTACTCCGCGAGGTAGTCGTTGACCGTGACGACGTGGACGCCTTTGCCCTCGAGCGCGTTGAGGTACGACGGCAGCGTGGCGACCAGAGTCTTGCCCTCGCCGGTCTTCATCTCGGCAACGTTGCCCAGGTGCAGCGCTGCCCCACCCTGGATCTGGACGTCGAAGTGCCGCTTGCCCAACGTGCGCTTGCTGGCCTCACGAACCGCGGCGAAGGCCTCGGGAAGGATGTCGTCCAGAGTCTCACCGTCCGCGAGCCGCTTGCGGAACACGTCGGTCTCGGCCCGCAGCTCGGCGTCGGTGAGCTTCTCGAAGTCCTCCTCGATGGCGTTCACCTGGGCGGCGATGCCTTGGAGCTTCTTGAGGATGCGGCCTTCACCGGCACGCAGCAGCTTCTCGACGATCTTGGACACGCAGCATCTCCTGAAAGTTCGCGGCCGCGGACATCCCTGTGACTACGGCCCGACCTAGGTTAGTCGAGTCCGCCTGACCTCGGGCACTCGCCGGTCCACGGGCCCTCCAATGCCAACGCCCTCCGGTATGCCGGGGTTCCGTAGAGGAGGTGGCACCCAAGAGGTTCCACTCAGGAGGCCAAGAGGTCCTGGTAGTCCGGGTGTCGGGCGATCCAGGCCTTGATGAACGGGCACTCGGCGACCACGCGCCCGCCCTGGGCCCGGACGTCATCGAGTGCGCCGCGAGCGAGCGCACCGCCGATGCCCTGTCCCTCGAAGGCCGCGTCGACCTCGGTATGGACGAAGGTCACCGTGTCGCCGTCCCGGTGGTAGACGGCGACGCCGGCCACCACCCCGTCCACGCTGACCTCGTACCGGTGGCGGGCTGGGTTGTCGGCGATCGTGGTCTGGGCCATCTGCCAAGCCAAACACACCCTGGCCCTCGCTGTCCTCGAAGACCTTCCAGTCCCCACCAGCCAGCCGGTTCAGGCCACGGAGGCGACCTCGACCTGCTCCCCGTCACTCGTCCAGGAACCTCGCTCCGGGGAGCTCGTGACCGCCAGGCACGCGAGCGCCGCGACCAGACACATCCCTCCTGCGGTGAGCCACGCGGTGAAGTAGTCGCCGGTGGTCGTGCGGACCCACCCGGCATAGGAGGCGGCGACTCCGGCACCCACCATGTGCGAGGCGAAGACCCAGCCGAACACGACCCCCGAGCGTTCGACCCCGAAGTGCCTGCGGCACAGCGCGATCGTCGGCGGGACAGTGGCAACCCAGTCAAGGCCGTAGAAGATGATGAAGAGGAAGAGGTTCGGCTGGATGTCCGGTCCGAGCAGGGCCGGGACGAACAGGAGCGACAGCCCGCGCACGGCGTAGTAGCCGCACAGCAGCAGCCGGGGGTCGACCTTGTCGGTGAGCCAGCCCGAGGCGATGGTGCCGAACAGGTCGAAGACCCCGATCAGGGCGAGCAGGCCGGCGGCGGTCGTCTCCGGCATACCGTGGTCGTGCGCGGCCGGGATGAAGTGCGTGCCGATTAGGCCGTTCGTGGACCAACCACAGACCCAGAAGGTGCCGACGAGGATCCAGAACGTGCGCGAGCGCAGCGACTCGCGCAACGTCCGGACCGCGACCCGGGCTGCCCCCACTTCGCGCCCCGAGCTGGTCACGATGGGTTCG
>DASYGI010000398.1:0-2243 GCA_035999925.1 Pedococcus sp. | reverse complement strand
GCCTGCGTCGATGACGAGGTGGTGGGCTATGCGTTCTCGGGCGCCTTCCGCCCACGTCCGGCGTACGCCGGGACCAAAGAGGTCTCCGTGTACGTCGCGCCCACGATGAGCCGCCGGGGTGTCGGACGCAGCCTGTATGCCGAGCTGCTCGGCCGGCTCGACGGCCTGTCCGAGGTCCACACGCAGGTAGCCGTCGTGGCACTGCCGAATGACGCCAGCGAAGGACTCCACCGGACTATGGGCTTCCACCGCGTCGGTGTGCTGCGCGAGGTGGGCCACAAGCTCGGCCGTTATGTCGACACTGCCTGGTAGCAACGGATGACGCCCGCGCCCTAGGGCTGGCGCGTCGCGCTGGCGCTTGGCACAGTCGAGACGTGACGCTCTACGAGAGTTTCGGAGGCAGACATGAGCGCTAAGGGTGCTGGACCCTTCGACAACGACGATGCGCTGGACTTCCTGGACGACCTGGAGGACTGCGAGCCAGACGAACGACGCGTGAAGGTGGAAGTCGCGCTGCGTCGGGTCGTGCGGGCCACCGACTACATCGAGGCGCCGACGATGTCCGAGGCCATCGCCGCGGCCGTCGTGGTGGCGGCCAGTGACGACCCCGAATCGGTGGTTGGCGAGCGCAACGTGCCGCGATGGCTCGACGACGACCCCCTCGAAGTCGACGAGCGACTCGAGGAGTGGGCCACCCAGGCGTTGCATCGCGCGCTGCGCTCGGAGGACAACGAGCTGTGGGAGATCCTCGCCGACGGGGACGCCGGAGAGCGCTTCAGCAAGCGCATCACGCACTACCTGGACGCACTGGGCGCCTAGCCAGCGCTAGACGCGGCGGAGCACCGCCGTGACCTTGCCCAGGATCGTGGCGTGGTCGCCATCGATAGGCTCGAATGCCGAGTTGTGCGGCATGAGCCAGACGTGCCCATCTCGCCGCTTGAACGTCTTCACGGTCGCCTCGCTGTCGAGCATGGCCGCGACGATGTCGCCGTTGTCCGCAGTTGGCTGCTGACGGACGACGACCCAGTCGCCATCACAGATCGCTGCGTCGATCATGGAGTCACCGACGACCTTGAGCAGGAAGAGCTGGCCCTCACCAACGATCTGCCGGGGCAGTGGGAAGACGTCCTCGACGGACTCCTCGGCCATGATCGGCACTCCGGCGGCGATCCGTCCCAACACCGGAACGTACGACGCCTCGGGCCGCTGGTCGTTGACCCCCGTCTCGTCGAAGGTCGCCACCTCGTCGGAGGGAGAGGCGCCTCCGCGGTAGCCACGGCTGTCCGGGGTCGAGTCGGGCGAGACGACCTCGATGGCGCGCGGCCGGTTCGGGTCGCGTCGGAGGAAGCCCTTGCGCTCGAGGGTCGAGAGCTGGTGCGCCACCGAGCTGGGAGAGGTGAGGCCGACCGCCTCGCCGATCTCGCGCAGGCTCGGCGGGTACCCGCGGCGGTCGACCGAGTTCCGGATCACCTCGAGGACCCGACGCTGGCGCACGGTCAAGCCGTCGCCTCGGTCGCGGTCGGGCAGTTCCTTGACGTTGTCCTCGCTCATGGCGCTCCTCGTTTCCGCAGGTCAAGTGGCTAGTGACCGGTGATGCAGGTGGGGCTGTCGGTGGCCTCTGATGTCATCGAGGCATGAACACAGCGTATGGCGTTCGAACAGAGTTGCCAAACATGTGTTCGACGCGTGTCTTGAAGAGTTCGAACATGCGTGCTAGAAATCAGTCACGACGCGGTTCGGACATTCGTTCGAACCGTCGACAGATGGAGGATCCGATGAGTGCAGCAGTGGCTTGGGACATCGACCCGGCGGGCGTTGACCTGCCTTCCCGTCCGACGCGCCCGCAGCTGGTCTCGGTGCCGTGCGGTGACGAGGTGGCCTCGGCCCCTGCAATCCGCCTCACCCGCGCAGGGCGGCTGTGCGCGACCACGGCGGTCGCGGTGGCGCTGGTGGTGGTGGCCATCACTCTCTTCTCCGGTGGCGCCTCGGCGACGGTGATCGACCACTCCACGACGGTGCGGTCTGGCCAGACCTTGTCCGAGATCGCAGCACGCCAGCTGCCGCAGCTGGCCGTGGGTGACGCGGTCGCCCGCATCGAGGTCGTCAACAACCTCACCAGCTCTCAGGTCCACGCCGGCCAGACGCTCCTGATCCCCGCCGTCGGCTGATCCCAGCCCCACGCGTGCGACGGACCCGCGGATGTGGCAGGTTTGCGGTGGGTACTCGGCACGGGCGAGGAGGGT
>DASYGI010000397.1:0-2212 GCA_035999925.1 Pedococcus sp. | reverse complement strand
CCCGCAGCAACCGCCACACGAACGTCAACAAGCGATGGTGGTGCACGCAGTAGGCCCCGGCGAGCACGCCGCGGGTTCGCAGGTCGCCGATGATCTCGGCGGCGAAGATGCCCTCGGCCAGGATGAGGTCGTGCGGGCCGGCCTGCACTGTGGTTGTGCCGACGGCTCGGCTGAGGGCGATGTCGTAGACTGGGGTCTCGACCGTCCCGCAGTCCACCAGCGTCTCCAGGGCGGTCGCGGCGGCCTCGCGGTTCCATGAGTCGGGGTGGTCCCAGTCGACGATCCCGAGCTCGTCGCTGCGCGGCATCAGCGGGTCGTCCTGGTCGCGGTAGAAGTCGTCCAGTCGGACGATCGGCCAGCCGTGGGTCTGGTGCAACCGAGCCGCCAGACGCGACTTGCCGGCCCCACTGGGGCCGGCAAGGACCACGACGCGAGCCCGGGTCAACGCGGACACGTCGTCTGCGAGGTCAGCGAGGTCACCGACAACGAGGTCAGCGACCCTTGGGGTGCCAGACCGTCTTGGTCTCGAGGAAAGCGGTCACCCGTGACAGGTCGGGCGTGCGGGACCAGTCCGACTCCACTGCCTCCGGGCCGTCCCCGGCAGGGCGGAGCACGCGTTTCAGGTTCTCGGCTGCGGCCAGCTCCAGGTCGCCCCAGGACAGGCCGTCGGCCCCCGCCGCACCGGCCAGGTCGATGGCGTTGACGTCGCGGTGGGAGGCCATCCACGGGGCGACCTCGGCCGTGCGGCCGGTGATGATGTTGACCACGCCGCCAGGCACGTCAGAGGTCGCCAGGGCTTCCGAGAGGGTCACAGCCGGCAACGGGCGGTGCTCGCTGGCCAGGACGACAGCCGTGTTGCCCGACAGGATCACGGGCGCCAGCACGGACACGAGGCCCAGGAGCGAGGACGTCTGGGGCGCGAGCACGCCCACCACGCCGGTCGGCTCAGGTGCCGAGATGTCGAAGTACGGGCCGGCGACGGGGTTCAAGCCGCCCAGCACCTGGGCGAGCTTGTCGGTCCACCCGGCATACCAGACCCAGCGGTCGATGGCCTGGGACACCACTGCGTCCGCGGCACGCTCGGTGAGGCCCTCACTGGCTCGCACCTCCGCGACGAACTGCGCGCGGCGACCCTCCATCACCTCGGCCACGCGGTACAGGACCTGACCGCGGTTGTATGCCGTGGCCCCGGCCCAGCCGGGGAAGGCCGCGCGGGCGGCCACCACGGCGTCGCGCGCGTCCTTGCGCGAACCCATCGAGGCGTTGGCCAGGAACTTGGGGGAACGGCCCGCCGAGAACACTTCGTAGGACCGCCCGGACTCCGAGCGGGGGAACTTGCCGCCGATATAGAGCTTGTACGTCTTTCGCACGTCCACTCGTCCGTCGGTGGCATTGGCAGTGGGGGTCACTTGGCGTCTCCTGTCGTGACGTAGGCGGACAGGCCGTGGCGGCCGCCCTCACGGCCGTAGCCGGACTCCTTGTAACCACCGAACGGGCTGGTCGGGTCGAACTTGTTGAACGTGTTGGCCCAGACGACGCCGGCCCGGAGCTGGTCGGCCATCCAGAGGATGCGCGAGCCCTTCTCCGTCCAGACGCCCGCGGACAAGCCGTACGGGGTGTTGTTGGCCTTGGCGACAGCCTCGTGAGGGGTCCGGAACGTCAGCACCGACAGCACCGGCCCGAAGATCTCCTCCTGGGCGATGCGGTGGGTCTGGCTGACCCCGGTGAACACCGTCGGGCGGAACCAGAATCCCTTGTCCGGCAGCTCACAGCCGTTGTCCCAACGCTGCGCGCCCTCGGCCTCACCGACCGCGGTCAGCTCGGTGATGCGGGCCAGCTGGGCCTTGGAGTTGATCGCCCCGACATCGGTGTTCTTGTCGAGCGGATCGCCGACCCGCAAGGTGGCGAGGCGGTGCTTGAGCCGTCTCTCCACCTCCTCGGCGATGTTCTCCTGCACGAGCAGGCGTGAGCCGGCGCAGCACACATGGCCCTGGTTGAAGAAGATCCCGTTGACGATGCCCTCGACCGCCTGGTCGAGAGGGGCGTCGTCGAAGATGATGTTCGCGGCCTTGCCACCGAGCTCGAGGGTCGCCTTCTTGCGGGTGCCGGCGATCGAGCGGGCGATCATCTTGCCGACGCCGGTCGAGCCGGTGAACGCCAGCTTGTCGATGTCGGGGTGGTCGACGATGGCCTGGCCCGTCTCACCGGCCCC
>DASYGI010000396.1:0-5307 GCA_035999925.1 Pedococcus sp. | reverse complement strand
GACGCCGCCCGGCGTGTCAGACTCGCCGCATGCACGAACCTCCGCGCGGTGACGGCCGAAACCGCGGTGAGCCCGGCGTGCCGTTCGTGCGACGCTGGGAGGAAGAGGTCCTCCCGGCCTGGCTGGTGCCGACGAGCGGGGTCCTACTCCCGAATCGCTTCACTCTGGTTCAATCCGCAGTGCTTGCTGCCCTCGCTCGAAGCCCTCCTGATATCGGCACCATTACCGACGACGACAACCCCGTGCGGTGCCATGGGCGGCATCTACGACGATTGCTTCTGTGCCACGGGTCTAAGAGTCCTGCCGCACCGTCAATATGCGTGCCCGACGGGTCTCCTCGGGCGTTCAGGTGCAGCGAGGGCCAGGATCGAGCACGGCAAGACCGACGCGGGCGGTGACGACGACCCGCCCCGGGCCAGCCGTCTGCACCCGGAGCCAGGCGCCCCTCGTCGTCACGATGCAGGCCTCGCCGCTGGTGACTGTCCACATGCCGCTTGCCCGGACCCGTACGGTCGCGACGCCGGCGCGGGCGAACCGAAGTTCGACGGAGTCGGCACCGAGATGCGAAAGGGTGGCGGGACCGGCGACCATAGGACGCGCGGCAACCACTCGCCAGACCCGCCAGTTCGCGTCGTGCCACGCCGGAATCAGGTAACGCGGAGGTTTGCGCAGGAGAGTGGCTTCGGCTCGCCCCCCGATGTCGAGCGGAACCCTGGGCAACGCAACCAGCGAGACGGCGCTGTCGTCGAGCCACTGCCGGTATCGGCTTGCGGTCAGTGGCCGGTACAGGGCGGCGTTCACGCTCAGGTCGGTCTGTCGTTCCCAGCCCCGAGCGATGGGGAACGCCTTGGCCACGTACATCGCCTCCCAGTGTTCTCGTGTGAACACCACCTCGAGCCGGCCTGCTCGGGGGTCGTGGCTCCGTAGGTAGGACAGCAGTCCGGTGTAGTAGCCCGGCGACTGCGACGGATCCTGGGCCCCTCGCCCGGCCGCGATCAGGGCCGGCCAGCACGTCCACGCCGTGACCAGCACGACGAGTGCGACCAGGACCGGAGCCCGCAGTAGTCGGCGGCGAGTGCGCGGCCACACGTGCCACAGCAGAGGCAACGCGAGCAACTGGGCCAGCCGAAGCAGGTTGCCGCCGACCGGATTCGGCACCACGAACAGCACTACCGCGCTCGCAGCGTAGGTGAGACCCAACACGCGAACAGGACGATGCGCGGCACCGGTCAGCACCACGCCAAGGATCGCGAACACCAGGGTCCACGCGAACCCGAACGCGGTGAACGAATCGGTCCCTCCGCCGCCACCGAGGACCGCTGCGACCACGACTCCGGCTGCAGCTGTCACGAGCGGCACGGCCCGACGTAGGCCGTACGCAGCTGCGACCGCCGGAACGCACAGCAACACGAACGCGCCGGCCAGCGGACTGAACAAGCAGCACAGTGCGGCCAGGGCTGCTGCCGGCGCGCGACGTTCCGCCCGAGTCATTACCAGTGCCCAGACCCCGGCTGCGACGCCCAGGAGGTAAGGAATCTGCCCGATCACCAGGTCACCGGCCAGCACGACCCCGACCGACACGTGATAGCCGATCTGTCGCCACGCCGACCCCGCAGGCCTGAGCCGGTACGCGCCGGCGCTGGCGCCGACAACAGCCAGCAACCCGGTCAGCGCAACTCCCAAGACGCCGGCCACCACCGGGTAGAGAACCGAGTACCCGGGCAACGCCTGCCCGGAATACCAGCCGTTCGTCCACGCCGTCAGGCCGTTGTGAGCCGCCGACCATGCCCGGTACTCCTGAGCCGCCCAATCCGGGCCCCACCGGGCCGAGCTCGCAATACTCGCCGCGGCCAGCAGCCCGACGCCCGCCCCGAGGCGCACGCCGATCCGGGTGTCGCGCACCGATTCATGCCTTGCCATCGCGCCCCGCCGCATCCCGCCAGTAGCGCGACAGCGCCTCTCCGGCTGGTTCGTGTTTCAGAAGATCCAGGCGTCAGGTCGCAGACTCGCTTCGGACGCTGCGTCCACGACGACCCTTTCGCTTCGTACCCAGCCCGAACGCGATTCAGTCACCCTCCCTCGCCCGAAAGCCGGGCTTCCGCACCTGGTCACGGTTCTGGTCGCAATTGGCGTAGCCAGATCGGAATTCGTGCTCGCCGAGGTCGCGTGCCTTGACACGGCATGCTCGCCGCTATCAGTTGACCGCTGCGCGTGGTCGTCGCGCCCGACGTCGGTCCGAGCATCCCGATGACGACGGCAGCCGCATCCCAAGTACTCGACGTGCCGCTGGACAACGCGAGCACGCACGGTCGAGGAGGCCGCCTCTGCCCGGTGAAGCCCGGCTCTGTTCAAGCGACAGCGACGCCACCATCGCTGACGGGCTCGCCTCCCGTACGCGCGTCGGCTGGCCGAGGCCGAGGCCCCACGCCTGGTAGCCGCATCGGACGACCCACCGACGTTCCCCCTCCTCATGTCGCAGCGACCCCACGACACAGAGAAACACAGCAGCGCCGGTGATCGTCGGCGATCCGTCACCACCCGGAGCACCGGTCCGCGACGGCACGGCGACGGCTAAATACAGAGCCTGTGCAGAAGTTGCCGCGTAATGCTCGACGAAGATCGCACAGCAGGAAGACCGTGATGGGGGATGCGTGGCACTCGTCTGGATAGTCGACCCGACGGGACGGGCTTCTGAGATTGCCGACATCTGGGTAGACCAAGGATCGCTGCGGCTCGACGCCCACTCGTCGAGGCGGTCCCACGTTCTTGCCGTGTCCGACCTGGTGCAGATCAACCGGGCAGGCCGAGATCTGGCGCTGTTGGCCCTTGACGGCGGCCACGACCTGACTCTTACGTCATTGCGCTTCGCCGATGAGTCCCAGGTGAGCGAATGTGTGACGGCTCTGCTCATCGAATACGAGGCGCACACCCGCGCCCCCTTTCCGACGGGCGACCTGACCTCGTTCACTGAGTTCACCGCACCGGTCCCTAGGCGCGCCGCCGACGCGTCTGAGTGACGTTGCACTCCGCCCGCAGCCGACCGGGCGAAGGCGCGGCATGAGGCAGCCCCGACTACCCCCACCTCAGGCCCCTCACGCGCCATGAGGTTGCGCCAGTACCACCGTCGCGGCGCCGCGGCGCACCCTTGCCGTTGATGTCGGGCGGTCCGGGCTCCCGCGGAGTGCAGTTCGCCGGGCCGGCTCACGGCCACGGGATCGGTGCGTGGGACGTGGGCACGCTCAGACCGGGTCACGGCGAACCTCGGCGGTCTACCCTTGCTCGAAGAGGTGCCCGTGGTGACTCGTTGCCGTGGACTGGCGTTCCTCGTAGCGCTGGTGCTGCTCGCCGGATGTCAGGGAGCCCGATCGTCGCGCCGGTCCGTCACCGACGCGCGAACCGGCCCCCGCCCGTCGACGCGCAGCGAGGCGGCTCGACGGGTGCGAGTGGACTCGCAGCATCGGCTGGCCGCGCGGCAACGCGCCCGTTTCCTGCTCGACGCGGCGCTGTTCGCCCGCGAAGACCGGGCCGGCATCGGGCCGTGCTTCGGCGCACCCGCCCTGACCACACCACCTGCACTGTGCGACGCCGCGACGAAAAGCTCCGTGCGACCGCCGCTGTCGCGTGCGGCGCTCGACAAGTCCGACGCCTACCCCTCGGTGTCCGGGCAACCGACCTGCTTCTCCTATCCCCCTGAGTTCCCCGAAGTGACCTGTCACCGGGGCGCCCGCGGAGGACGGTTCCGCGTGGCCCTGGTGGGCAATTCCCACGCCGGCCAATGGTTGCCGGCCCTCGAGTTCGTCGCCCGGCACCGGGACTGGCAGATCACCACGTACCTCGCATCCAACTGCGCGATGAGCCAGACACCACAGAACTTCCGGCCGCTTGCGGTGTCGACCGCGTGCAGCCAATGGGTCGCCGATACGACCGCCCGCATCGCAAGCGGTGGCTTCGACCTCGTCCTGCTCAGCGACAAGCTGTCGATAACCGCCACCGGACACGACCTCGCCGCCAGTCAGGCGCCGTACGAGTGGGGCTACGTGACGATTCTCCGAGCCTGGCAGCGGGCCCACCTGACCGTCGTCGCCCTGCGCGACACCCCCTCGCCATGGCCTGAAGACGTGCCCCGCTGCTTGGTGAGCCACCCGCGTCGCGCCTGCGCCGGCCGGCGTGCAACCTGGCTGAGACCGGACCCTGTCCTGGCCGCCGTACGGGACGTACACGACCCGCACATCGCCGGGGCGGACCTGACCTCCTATTTCTGCCCGACCACCGCGTGCCCGGCCGTGATCGGTGGAGTTGTCGTCTACTTCGACGAGTCGCACCTCACCGCGACCTACGACCGGACCCTCGCTAGTCCCCTCGAGGCCGTTCTCGGTCGGGCGGTGCACCGCGGTTGACGTTGCGGCCAGTAGCCGCGGCGCCGAACTCGTTACCGTCGCGGCCAGGCAGTCCCGACGCCTCAGGCACGTTGCCCGACACCCGGACGCATACTTGCCTGTGGTCAGCCGCCGGCGTCGACGCACCACGGGCCACCTACCTCGACACTGGGTGCTGGCGACATGATGGCCGCCCTGCTGGTCAGGTCGTCGAACACGGACTGGAACTGCGCTCCCGAACCCGGCATGCCCGAGCGCCCGGTCAACGAGGTGGAACACGTTACTGAGGTCGCTGTCCCCTGCCGGGCTGGTGCGGCAGGCAGTTGAGGATTCAGACTCCTGGCCGATGGCCGGGTTCGCGTCGGATTCAACCGGTGCAGCGGAACCTGACTCGGCAGGCAGCCAGGACTATGCGGCAATCGCGAGGGGCCGAGCTCGCAGAGGCTCGGGGCCATCCGGTCATGGAAAGAACCTGCGTCGCACAGCCTCGGCGACGGTCGGGGCGCGCGATTCCGGGTATGACTAGTCGCCGTCGAGGTAGAAGGGACCACCCAGATGGACGAAGGCAACTTCGAGCGGTCTTCAGCGTCCGATTCGGCGCAGACTTCGGAACGCGCGCCCCTCTCACGGCGCGAGAACGAGGCCTTGAGGCAACTCGCACGGTCCCTCTTCGTGGACGACCCGAGGTTCGTAACCCGCTTCGAAGCCGGGTTTCGGGCCGTGGATCCCAAGCGGCGCCGCCCTCCCTTCTCGTTCTGGCGTCGACGTCGCTAACGAACAGGTCCGACCTGGTCGATGCGACTCGCGGCAAGGTAGAGGACGAACGCTGCGATCATCACCGCGAGAATCAGGCTGACCGGTCCGGACCCGACACCGACGCCGCTGACGTTCGTCGGTTTGCCGAGCCAGTCCGCGACCGAGGCGCCGAGCG
>DASYGI010000395.1:0-6462 GCA_035999925.1 Pedococcus sp. | reverse complement strand
ATGCACAAAGCAGTGCCCATCTGGTCCCGCAGAAGCGGGGCTGCTGACGTCAGTCTACGGGGCGAGCCCACTGCGGGAACTTGGCCGCCCTGCGGGCGCGTCGCTGCTCCTTCAACGCACCGCGGGTTGCCACTCGTTCCTTACGCAGCTGGCGGGGATCGCCGAACACGGCGAGGTCAGGCGACGGTCCTGCCTGCTCCCCCAGCCGGTCGACCTGCGCCTGGAGTCCGGCGACAGTGTCTGACGCGTGCCCAACCTCGGCGGTGAGCTCCTTGAACTGACCCCAGACGGCCCACAGACGGGACGCCAGGTAGGCCGCCGCGATGACCGCGAGCAGCACCCAGATCAGTAGCCACCACCACACGACTAGAACCCTAACCCGTCGTATGCCGCGAGAGCGGCGGCGGCCCCGTCCCGGACCGCCTCGGCCAGCTCGTCCGGGGCCAGCACCGTGCCGAGTCCCCCGAGCCGCCACATCAGCCGGCGCAGCCACAACGTATCGGCAGTGCGGAGGGTGACGGTCTGGCTCCCGTCCGACGCGGTCTCGACGGTTTCGACCGGGTAGTAGTCGCTCACCCAGGCGGCCCCCGGTGCCAGCCGAAGGGTCACCAGGGTGTCGTCCGGACGCGGGGTGAACGTTCCCGCGTCGAGATCACGCAGCTGGGCCTCCCGAGGCGGTGTCCCGTCCACCTCGAGCACCTCGAGCGACTCGATGCGGTCCATCCGGAACAGTCGGGTGTCCTGCGCGCGATGGCACCAGCCCTCCAGGTACCAGCGCGACTCCAGGTTGACGACCCGCATGGGGTCGACATCGCGCTCCGTCGACTCGTCCCGGCTCGGCACGAGGTATCGCAGATGAACCCGGCGACGGTCCTCGATGGCTCGCCGGGCGTCGCCGAGCAAGCCCGCCGCGACGCCGTCGTCCATGGACACCTCCACGCGCGCTGCGGCTTCGGCACTGGCGCCGGTCGCCTGCTCGAGCTTGGCCATCGCCCGCTCGATCGCGTCGCGCTCCCCCAGCCCGGGAACGGCGGCGAGCGCGCGCAGCCCGACCATGAGGGTGAGCGCCTCGTCGCGCCCGAGCCGAAGGGGGCGAGCGATCGCGTCGGCGTTGGTGACGAAGACCCGCCCGCCCTCCCACTGGGCGTCGATGAGCTCGTCCGGCATCTGCCCGTAGCCGCAGAGGTACAGCAGCCGCAGGTCGGTCTCGAGCTGGGTGGCGCTGATACCGAGCTCGACCGCCGCCTGGTCCAGGTCGATGCCCTGACGGTTGACCAGCCACGGCACCATGGTCAGCAGGCGGGACAGCCGGGCGGTCGCGGTCTCCGGTGCGCTCATGCCAGGACCTCCCCGAAGGCAGCGCCGCGCAGGCGGGCCACCACGAGGTCACGCACGTCGGGTGGGTCCTGGACCACGACGTCTGGCCCGTACCCGCTGACTTCGTCGGCGAACGCGTCGGCATCAGTGAACGGAACCACCAGCGTCGTCCATCCCTCGTCGATCGGCGAGCTCGGCTCCTGCGTTTGCTCACCCCGACGCCGCAGGGCCTGTCCGCGCCCCACCCGCACGAGGATGCGCGCTTCCCGGACGGTCTGGTCCCCGACGGTCGTGCGGATCATCTCGCGCGCCCGGTGGTCGGCCGGCACGGCATACCCACCGGGCTTTCCCATCCGTCGCACGTCGTCCACGATGCGTGAGAGACGAAAGACCCGGGGTGCTTCCCGGTCGAGGTCGAACCCGGTCAGGTACCACCGGCCGTGCCAGGAGGCCAGGCCCCACGGCTGGACGCGGCGGGTGCGGGTCTCGCCCTGGCCGCCCGTGCGGTACCCGAACGCAATGGTCTGCTGTCCCACGACGGCGTTCTTGACTGGCTCGAAGGCCGGCTCACGGGTGCCCAGACGCGGCTCGATGCCGACCAGGGACTCGCCGTCCCGCTCGATTTCGATGGCCTTGAGCTTGCGCAGGGCCTGCGCCGCCGGACCCGCCAGCGAGGCATGGGCCCAGGTCCGGCTGGCCAGGCCGAGCACCGCGAGCTCGTCGGCCTCGAACTCGATGTCGGGCAGGGCGTAGTCGCGCTGGTCGATGCGGTAGCCCAGCTCGTCGTCCCAGACGCCCCCGATGTCCTCGGTGACCAGCGGGATCCCCAGCTCGCGCAGCTCGTCCTTGTCGCGCTCGAACATCCGGTCGAATGCTTCGTCGCTGGCGGCCGAGCCGTACTGCGGCACGACCTCGCGGATCTTCGACTTGGGCAGTGGCCGCCGCGTGTAGAGCAGGCACAGCACAAGGTTGAGCAGACGCTCGGTCTTGGCTGCCGGGCCGGTCGGTGAACTCACAACCCGACGCTACCCGAGTGGCACGACCCCCCTCGCGGCTAGTCTGCGTGTCGTGATGCAGTGGCGCGACGGGACGGTCCAGGAGGTGCGGGGCCGGTGGCCCGGCGCGGTGGAGTATGCCGTGGTGCTGGCCGGCTCCCACCCCGAGTCAGGGCCCGACGCGGTCACCGTCCGGGCCCTGGCCTACACGGCGCTCGTCGGTGAGCCCCAGGTCGGCGACCGGGTGCTGCTCAACGCCTCGGCACTGCTACGCGGCCTCGGTACCGGCGGCCTGGCCTTCGTCGTCGCCGCCCCCGACCGCCTACCGAGCGACCCCCCGGGGCCGCACGGCCACATCGTCAAGGCCCGGTACACCCCGCAGCAGCAGATGTTCCTCGCCGTCGACGAGCAGGACAGTCCGCACCACCACGTTATGACCTCTCCCCTCGCCTCTGCAGGCGACCTGCAAGGTATGCCGGTGGTGGTTGCCGACCTGCATTCGGCGCTCCCGGCGGTGTTGTCGGGGTTGCGGGCGGACCGCCCACAGGCCCGCGCCGTCTATGTCATGACCGATGGTGGCGCGCTGCCGATCGCCTTCTCTCGAACGGTCGGGGGCCTGCGCGATGCAGGGTGGCTGGCAGGCACCGTGACGGTGGGCCAGGCGTATGGCGGAGATCACGAGGCCGTGACGCTGCACTCGGGACTCTTGGCGGCTCGGCATGTCCTGGACGCCGACGTCGCGGTCATCGTCCAAGGCCCGGGCAATGTCGGTACCGGCACGACCTGGGGGTTCACGGGCGTCGCGGCCGGCGAGGCCCTCAACGCGGTGGCGACTCTGGACGGTCAGGGCGTAGCCGCACTGCGGGTATCGGAGGCGGACCCTCGTGAGCGTCATCACGGTCTGTCGCATCACAGCGCCACGGCGTATGGACGCATCTGCCTGGTGGCAGCGGACGTCCCGCTGCCTGAGCTCGACAGCGCCTTCGGGCACACGGTGGCCGAACAGGTGCACGCTCTCGTCCGACAGGCCCCGGGCTCTCTGAAGGTCCGGGCGGTCGGCGTCGACGGCCTGGACGCGGCGCTACGCGCGTGTCCGGTGCCGCTGTCGACGATGGGCCGCGGCCTCGACGACGACTACCCGGCCTTCCTCTACAACGCAGCAGCCGGGCGGCATGCCGCCCGGCTGCTGCGAGAGGTGGGTTGAGCGCAGGCTCAGCGCACGTCCACGAGGTCGACGACGAAGATCAGGGTCTCGCCGGGCTTGATCGCGGCTCCCGCTCCCCGGTCTCCGTAGGCCAGGTGTGACGGGATGGTGAGCTTGCGGCGGCCGCCGACCTTCATGCCGACGATGCCGTCGTCCCAGCCACGGATGACCTGGCCCACACCGAGCCGGAAGTCCAGTGGTGCTCCGCGGTTCCACGAGGCGTCGAACTCCTCGCCGGTCGAGTGCGCGACGCCGACGTAGTGCGCCGAGATGGTGTTGCCTGCGGCGGCCTGCGGACCGTCGCCCTCCTTGAGATCCTCGATGACGAGCTCACTCGGGGCGCTGTCACCGTGAAAGTCGATCTCGGGCTTGGTGGTGTTCGGGTCGAATCCCATGCTGGGTCTCCTTTGATGCGAGTCGTGGTGCAAGCCGTGGTGCAAGCCGGGCGTACTGCGCTCAGTACGCGGCGAGGATGTCGACGACGAACACCAGGGTGTCCGTGCCGCTGATCTTGGGCGGGCTGCCAGCGGCGCCATAGCCGTCGGCCGGGGGGACGATGAGCAGGACGCGGCTGCCGACAGGCTTGCCGACCAGCTGGTCGTCCCAGGCCTTGATGACGTGCTTCTGGCCGATGACGGTCTCGAAGTACCCCTGCGGGCTGTTGGCCGAGGAGTCGAAGTTCGTGCTGTTCTTCCACAGGGCACCGGTGTAGGTAACCCGGATCGTCTGCCCAGCGGTGACGGTGGCTCCGGTGCCCTTGATGAGCAGCTGGCCGATCGTCTTGGTGGGGGCCTTGGCGCCCTTGGGAACCGTGATGGTCGCGGCCTTGCCGTCGTGGATCGTCACCTTCGGCAGGGTGGCCGGCGGCGTCACGGCAGTGCCCTGAGCCGTCTTCAGCGGGGTCTGGCTCGACACCAGGTCCATGAGGAACAGCACGGTGTCCGTCGGGCCCACCTTGATCTGGGCGTTCCCCTGGGTGCCGAAGGCGTCCTTGGGAGGCATGGCCACCAGGATGCGTGACCCGATCTTCTGGTTGGCCAGGCCCTTCTTCAGGCCCGGCAGCAGGTCAGGGGCGGCGAGGTTCAGCCCGAGGTTCTGCTTGCCGAAGTTCGTGTCGAGCTGCGAGCCGTCCTTGGCGTTGAGCAGGACGTACTTGAGGCTGACGATCTCGTCGCCCTTCACGGTGGCACCGGTGCCGGACTTGAGCACCCGCGTGGTCGTCTCGGTCACCGACAGGGGCTTGGGCTTCACGGTGACCGTCGGGGCACTGGTGTCGCTGCCTCCGGTGACGGTGACCTGGTCCAGCACGGCACCCTTGGGGCTCGAGGAGCCACCACAGGCGGTGAGCGTCAGCGTCGCCGCAATGACGGCAGCGCCGAGGGCATGGATACGTCGTGTGTGCACTGGGAGAACTTTCGCCGGGGGTGGGAGCAGCGTCCACCATAACCGGCATACCTGGCAGGTCCCGACCCCCGGTCAGCCGCGCATGCCCTCGATGAGGCGCTCGACCCGAGCGTCGACGGCCGCGAACGGGTCCTTGCACAAGACGGTGCGCTGCGCCTGGTCGTTGAGTTTCAGGTGCACCCAGTCGACGGTGAAGTCGCGGCGATGCTCCTGGGCGGCCTTGATGAAGTCGCCGCGCAGCTTGGCGCGGGTGGTCTGCGGGGGCACGTTCTTGGCCTCGAACACCTCCGGGTCCGAGCAGACCCGCGCCACCCGCCCGTGCTTCTGGAGCACGTAGAACACGCCGCGCTGACGGTTGATGTCGTGGTACGCCAGGTCCAGCTGGGCAACCCGGGGGTGGTCCAGGGAGAGACCGTGCTTGGCCATGTACCCGGTGATCAGCTTGTGCTTGATCACCCAGTCGATCTCGGTGTCGACCAGGGACAGGTTGCCGGTGTCGACCGCGTTCAAGGTGCGCTCCCAGAGGTCGAGCACCTGCTTGTGGATGGGGTCCTCGAGACCCTCGCGGTCGGCGAAGCTCTGGGCTCTCTCGAGGTACTCGCTCTGGATCTGTAGGGCCGAGAGCTCGCGCCCGTTGCTCAGCCGGACCGTCTTGCGGCCGGTCATGTCGTGGCTCATCTCACGGATGGCCCGGATCGGGTTCTCGAGGGTGAGGTCCCGCATCACCACGCCGGCTTCGATCATCCGCAGGACCAGGTGGGCCGAGCCCACCTTGAGCATGGTGGTGGTCTCGCTCATGTTGGAGTCACCCACAATGACGTGCAGCCGCCGGTAGCGCTCCGCGTCGGCGTGGGGCTCGTCCCGGGTGTTGATGATCGGACGGCTGCGCGTCGTCGCTGACGACACGCCCTCCCAGATATGGTCTGCGCGCTGGCTGACGCAGTAGGTCGCTCCCTTGGACGTGGTCACGACCTTGCCCGCGCCACAGGTGATCTGACGACTGACCAGGAATGGGATCAGCACGTCGGAGAGCTGCTGGAACTCCCCCGCCCGACCGACGAGGTAGTTCTCGTGACAGCCGTAGGAGTTGCCGGCGGAGTCGGTGTTGTTCTTGAAGACGTAGATCTCGCCCTCGATCCCCTCCTCCGCCAGCCGGTCCTGGGCGTCGGCGACCAGGCCCTCGATGATCCGCTCCCCGGCCTTGTCGTGGACGACCAGCTGACGGACGTGGTCACACTCGGGGGTGGCGTACTCGGGGTGGCTGCCGACGTCGAGGTACAGCCGGGAGCCGTTGGACAGGAAGACGTTGGAGGACCGACCCCAGGAGACGACCTTGCGGAAGAGGTACCGCGCCACCTCGTCGGGGGTCAGGCGCCGCTGCCCGTCGAACGTGCACGTAATGCCGTACTCGTTCTCGATCCCGAAGATCCGACGCTCCATGTCCCCACTGTAGGCGCCCGGGTGCCCCCACTGGCGGACGATCGCGTCCATGGAAGGATGTGCCCATGGCCGAAGCACCATCAGCTTCAGCGGGGTCCCGGA
>DASYGI010000394.1:0-4033 GCA_035999925.1 Pedococcus sp. | reverse complement strand
TACCTGACCCCGTTCGCCTCCCCGTGCCTGTCGACGTCCTGTGTGCCGGGCTCGACGCACTTCGGCACTCCGTTCGGGAGCTGGCCGCCGCTGATCCCCTTCGCGGTGCTGACCCTGCCGTTCCTGCTGCTGTTCCGGCTGACCTGCTACTACTACCGCAAGGCCTACTACCGCTCGTTCTGGCTCAGCCCGCCCGCCTGTGCCGTGGCCGAGCCGCACCGCAGCTACTCAGGTGAGACGCGCTTCCCGCTCGTCGTGCAGAACGTCCACCGCTACTTCTTCTATGCGGCGGTCATCGTCTCGCTGATCAACACCTATGACGTCCTGCATGCCTTCCACGGCAAGAACGGCAGCTTCGGCTTCGGGCTCGGCACGCTGATCCTGATCGCCAACGTCGTGCTGCTGTGGTGCTACACCCTGGGCTGTCACTCGTGCCGCAACATCGTTGGCGGTCGGCTCAACCACTTCAGCAAGCACCCGCTGCGGTATCGCGCGTGGGGCTGGGTGGGCAAGCTGAACGCCCGGCACATGCAGTTCGCCTGGATCACCTTGGGCAGCCTGGTGGTGACCGACGCGTACATCGCGCTGGTCTCCTCGGGCGCGCTCTCCGACCTGCGGTTCGTCAACTAGGGAGTGTGCGTGACCGACCTCGAGCGGCACGAGTACGACGTCATCGTCATCGGCGCGGGCGGCGCCGGGCTGCGGGCAGCCATCGAGGCCCGGGAGCGAGGGCTTCGCACCGCGATCATCTGCAAGAGCCTGTTCGGCAAGGCGCACACCGTGATGGCCGAGGGCGGGATCGCTGCGTCGATGGGCAACGCGAACGAGCGGGACAGCTGGCAGGTGCATTTCCGCGACACCCTGCGCGGCGGCAAGTTCCTCAACAACCCCCGCATGGCCGAGCTGCACGCCAAGGAGGCGCCTGACCGCGTCTGGGAGCTGGAGACCTATGGCGCCTTGTTCGACCGCACTCCCGACGGCCGGATCAGCCAGCGCAACTTCGGCGGTCACGAGTACCCGCGGCTGGCCCATGTCGGCGACCGGACCGGGCTCGAGCTGATCCGCACCCTGCAACAGAAGATCGTCAGCCTCCAGCAGGAGGACCACCGCGACTCGGGCGACTACGAGAGCAAGCTGCGCGTCTTCGCCGAGCTGACCATCACCGACATCCTCAAGGGCGACGGGGGCGAGGTGTCCGGCGCCTTCGGGTACTGGCGCGAGTCCGGCCGCTTCGTGCTGTTCGACGCACCAGCGGTCATCCTGGCCACCGGCGGCATAGGCAAGTCCTTCAAGGTCACCAGCAACTCGTGGGAGTACACCGGGGACGGTCACGCCTTGGCCCTGCGGACCGGGGCGAACCTGATCAACATGGAGTTCGTCCAGTTCCACCCCACCGGCATGGTCTGGCCCCCGTCCGTCAAGGGAATCCTCGTCACCGAGTCGGTGCGTGGCGACGGGGGAGTGCTGCGCAACTCCGAGGGCACGCGGTTCATGTTCGACTACGTCCCCGACGTCTTCCGGGGGCAGTACGCCGACACCGAGGACGAAGCCGACCGCTGGTACCAGGACCCCGACAACAACAAGCGGCCCCCGGAGCTGCTGCCGCGCGACGAGGTCGCCCGCGCGATCAACAACGAGGTCAAGGAGGGCCGGGGCTCGCCGCACGGCGGCGTCCTCCTCGACGTGTCCACGCGGCTGCCGGCCGAGGAGATCCGCCGCCGGCTGCCGTCGATGCACCACCAGTTCAAAGAGCTCGCGGACGTGGACATCACGGCCGAGCCGATGGAGGTCGGCCCCACCTGCCACTACGTGATGGGCGGCGTCGAGGTCGACGCCGACACCGCGGCGACCAGCGTGCCCGGCCTGTATGCCGCGGGCGAGGTGGCTGGGGGCATGCACGGCTCCAACCGGCTGGGCGGCAACAGCCTGTCCGACCTGTTGGTCTTCGGTCGGCGCGCGGGTGTGGGTGCCGCGGAATACGTTGCCTCGCAAGGCGGCTCGCGTCCGCGGATCTCCGACACGGACCTCGACGCCGCCGCGGCGACCGCTCTCGCGCCCTTCCGTGACGCCTCCGAGAACCCGTACTCCCTGCACCAGGAGCTCCAGCAGAAGATGAACGACCTCGTTGGCATCATCCGCCGCGAGGGGGAGGTCCGCGAGGCGCTCGCGATGCTCGACGACCTGGACGAACGGGCGAAGTCCGTTGGCGTGGAAGGACATCGGCAGTTCAACCCCGGGTGGCACCTTGCCTTGGACCTGCGCAACATGCTGGCGGTATGCCGGTGCGTCGCCCTCGCGGCGCTGGAGCGCACCGAGTCCCGTGGTGGTCACACGCGTGAGGACCACCCCGCGATGGACCCGCAGTGGCGCGGCGTCAACCTCGTGTGCTCCCTCGACGAGGCCGGGGTGGTACGGCTGGGTCGTAAGCCGGTCCCTGAGATCCGCCTCGACCTCCTCGAGCTGTTCGAACGCACCGAGCTGGCCAAGTACCTGACCGAGCAGGAGCTGGCCCGGCTCGACGAGGGCCAACCAGAGGGGAGCCAACCATGACCTACCAGGCAGCCTTCAAGGTCTGGCGCGGCGACGCTGACGGGGGAGACCTTCAGGACTTCGCGGTCGAGGTCAACGAGGGCGAGGTCGTGCTCGACATCATCCACCGGCTCCAGGCCACCCAGGCGCCGGACCTCGCGGTCCGGTGGAACTGCAAGGCCGGCAAGTGCGGGTCCTGCAGCGCCGAGGTGAACGGTCGCCCGCGGCTGCTCTGCATGACGCGTATGAGCACCTTCACGGAGGCCGAGACGATCACGGTCACCCCGCTGCGCGCCTTCCCCGTGCAGCGCGACCTGGTCACCGACGTGTCGTTCAACTACCAGAAGGCCCGCGAGATCCAGGCCTTCTCGCCGCCCGCCGACCTGGCGCCCGGCGACTACCGGATGCAGCAGGTCGACGTGGAGCGCAGCCAGGAGTTCCGCAAATGCATCGAGTGCTTCCTGTGTCAGGACGTCTGTCACGTGGTCCGCGACCATGAGGACAACAAGGAAGCGTTCGCCGGGCCCCGCTTCCTCATGCGGATCGCCGAGCTCGACATGCACCCACTGGATACTGCTGACCGGCGGCCGGCCGCTCGCGAGGAGCACGGCCTCGGGATGTGCAACATCACCAAGTGCTGCACCGAGGTCTGCCCCGAACACATCAAGATCACCGACAACGCGTTGATCCCGCTCAAGGAGCGCGTCGTCGACCGTCACTACGATCCCGTGGTGTGGCTGGGCAACAAGATCAGGCGGCGGCAGGACTGAGCTCGACCTCCCTGCCTCGTGCGTTCTTCGCCGAGGACGTGCTGGACGTGGCGCCCTCGCTGTTGGGGTGCACGCTCACCCACGCCGGCGTCACCGTGCGGCTCACCGAGGTCGAGGCGTATGCCGGCCTCGACGATCCCGGGTCGCACGCCTTCCGTGGGCCGACTCCCCGAACCGAGGTCATGTTCGGCGCGGCCGGGCATCTGTACGTCTACTTCACCTATGGCATGCACTGGTGCGCCAATGTCGTCTGTGGCGTTACCGGGGAAGCCAGTGCCGTCCTCCTGCGGGCGGGGGAGGTCGTCGCCGGTGAGGAGGTGGCGGCCGCGCGCCGCGCGGGGATCGCCAGACGGGACTGGGCCCGGGGCCCGGCGCGGCTGACCAGCGCCCTGGCGCTGAGCGGTGCCGAGTCCGGTGCGGATGCCTGCGCCCCCGGGAGCGCGGTCGTCTTCGGTCCTGCCTGGAGGCCCGTCCACCTGTCCGACATCCGCACCGGTCCCCGAGTCGGGGTGGCCGGCCTGGGCGGCGACGCCGCGGCATACCCGTGGCGCTTCTGGTTGGACGGGGAGCCCACGGTCTCGGCGTACCGTCCGGCGAAACCCCGTGCACGCCGCACGGGCACATAGGGCAGGCTGGGCACGCCGCGCCCGCGGCGCAGGTCTACCGCGAAGGAGCGCTGACACCGTGACGAACATCCTCGACGAGCTGAAGTGGCGAGGACTGGTGGCCCAGAC
>DASYGI010000393.1:0-26577 GCA_035999925.1 Pedococcus sp. | reverse complement strand
ACCCGCACGACATAGCGGGAGCCCTTGCGCAGCCCCCCGGCGGCCAGGACGAGCACCTCGCAGGGGTGGCCATAGAGGTCGGAGATGTTGCGCCGCAGCCGGCGGGCCGCGATGGCGGTGTCGAGCTCAGCCTCGACGACGATTCGTCCACCGACGATGTGCAGACCACCGGCGAACCGCAACGTTGCGGCCACCTCGGACTTGCGGCAACACGGTTTCGTGACGTCGAGTCTGCTCAGTTCGTCCTTGACCCGTGCCGTCATTGCCATGCCGTCATCCTGCCATCTCACTGGTGCTCTTCGGTGGGGCGACCGAGTGGCCGCCCCGCGTGACGTCCGGGGGGCTCACCCGAAGATGTCACGGTATGCCGCAGCAAGCCTCAGCGTGTCATGGTGCCCGGATTCTCCCCGTTTGGCCACCTGGGCGAGCACCACCTCGGCCCCCATTCGGGCCGCCGCGCCGCGGAGTGCCTCGATGTCGTCCACCGCGCTCGGATCCGCCAGGACGACATCGAGCCGCAGGCGGGGCGCATGGTCGGCCAGAGCCTCGACCTGGTTGGCCGCGCTGATGCCGTCAGTTTCGCCGGAATGCTCCAGGTTGAGGGTGAGCAGCCGCCGCGCCGAGGTGTCGTGCAGGGCGTCCCGAAGCGCCGGCACCATCAGGTGCGGCATGACCGAGGTGAACCAGGACCCTGGCCCGAGCACGACCCAGTCGGCCGCCCGCACCGCCTCGACCGTCTCGGCCGGTGCGGGCGGGTCGGCGGGCTCCAGCGCGATGCTGCGCACGGTCCCTCTCGTGGTGGCGACAGCGACCTGGCCGCGGACCGCGGTCACCTCGTTCGGCCGCTCGGGGTCGAGCCCCTGAACCTGGGCGGTGATCTCGAGCGGCACGGCTGCCATCGGGAGTACCCGACCGCGGGCGTTGAGCAGGTTGCCCACCAGGTCGAGCCCCGTCACCGCCTGACGTTGGACGTCCCAGAGAGCGACGATCAGCAGGTTGCCCAACGCATGCCCACCGAGCGGACCATCCCCACGGAATCGATGTTGTAGGACGTCGCGCCAGGTGTGGCCCCACTCGGTGTCGTCACACAGCGCCGTGAGGGCCATCCGCAGGTCGCCAGGGGGAAGGACGTCGAACTCGTCGCGAAGCCGGCCCGAGGAGCCGCCGTTGTCGGCCACCGTGACCACGGCAGTGATGTCGTCGCAGACCAGCTTCAGCGCTCCCAGGGAGGCGGCCAGCCCGTGACCGCCGCCCAAGGCGACGACCGCGGGGCCGCTCACTCGCGCCCCAGGTCTCGGTGGACGACAAAGGTCGCGACGTCACTGGTCGCCAGTCTCGTGCGCAGCGCCTCGGCCACCGCGACGGAGCGATGCTTGCCCCCCGTGCAGCCCACAGCGAGGGTGACGTAACGACGCCCCTCACGGACGTAGCCCGCCGTGACCGGATCCATCATGGCGACCACCCGGTCCACGAACTCGGGGGCACCCTTCTGTGCCATGACGTACTCGGCGACAGCCGTGTCCTGCCCGGTGAAGCCGCGCAGCTCCGGGATCCAGTAGGGGTTGGGCAGAAAACGCATGTCGAAGACGAAGTCGGCATCCAGGGGCACGCCGTACTTGAAGCCGAAGGACATCACCGCGATCCGGACCCGTGGGCCGCGCTCACCCGCGAAGACGGGGTGCACCTTCTTGGCGAGCTGGTGGACGTTGAGACCCGAGGTGTCGATGACGACGTCAGCCCCCGCGCGCAGGTCGGCCAGCATGACCCGCTCACGGGCGATGCCGTCGAGCAGGCGCCCCTCCCCTTGCAGCGGATGAGGTCGCCGCACCGACTCGAAGCGGCGCACGATCGCCTCATCCGTGGCGTCGAGGAAGACGAGGTTGGGATGCCACCCCTTGGCTCGGAGGGCGTCCACCGCGGTCTGCAGATGGTCGAAGAAGCCCCGCGCCCGCACGTCGACGACGGCGGCCAGCTTGGGCGACGGCTCCCCGTCGCGGGCGGCCTGGCTCGCCAGGTCTGCCAGGTCGACCAGCAGATGCGGGGGCAGGTTGTCGACGACGTACCACCCGGAGTCCTCCAGGACGTTGGCCGTCGTGGACCGTCCGGCGCCGCTCATGCCGGTGACGATGACGAGCTCGCCAACCCCGTCGGCACGGGCCGTGTCGTCGATGTCTCGCTGCTCGGGCGTGCTGGTCACGACCCTGCTCCGTCCTCGTCGATGATCTCGCCGGTCATGAGGTTCACGGCCGGTGCGGCCGGGCCCTCATGAGCCAACTCTGCCGCAATCGTGGCCGCGAGCGCAGGCCCGATGCCCGCGACACCCTGGAGCTCCTCGACCGTGGCGACCCTGATCTTCTTGACCGAGCCGAACTCGCGCAGCAGCGCCTTGCGTCGCTGCTCCCCCAGCCCGGGGATACGGTCGAGCGCCGAGGCCGTCATGGCCTTGGAACGCCGCTGGCGGTGGAAGGTGATCGCGAAGCGGTGGGCCTCGTCGCGAACCCGCTGCAGCAGATACAGGCCTTCGCTGGTGCGCGGCAGGATCACCGGGTAGTCCTGGCCGGGCACCCAGACCTCCTCGAGCCGTTTGGCCAGGCCGACCACGGCCACGTCGTCGATCCCCAGTCGGCCCAGCGCCGCTCGCGCCGCGTTGACCTGCGGCAGGCCGCCGTCGACCACGACGAGGTTCGGCGGGTAGGCGAACTTCTTCGGCTTCCCCGTGTCGGGGTCGATGCGGTCCGGTCCGGCCTCCGGGTCGGGCGCCAGCTCGACGTCCGAGGACTGGTCGCGCTCGTCGAGGTAACGCTGGAACCGTCGGGTGAGCACTTCGTCCATGGCCGCGGTGTCGTCCACCTCGGCCCCACGGATGACGAAGCGCCGATACTCCGACTTGCGGGCCAGGCCATCCTCGAAGACGACCATGGAGCCGACCACCTGGGAGCCCTGGATGTGGCTGATGTCGTAGCACTCGACCCGCAGCGGGGCATCGGCGAGGTCCAGCGACTCCTGCAGCTCCTGCAGGGCCTGGCTGCGGGCGGTGAGGTCGCCCGCTCTGGCGAGCTTGTGTCGGGCCAGAGACTGCTGGGCGTTGCGGTGCACCGTCTCCATCAGGGTCTTCTTGTCGCCTCTGCGCGGCACCCGAAGGTCGACGGCTGAGCCGCGCAGGGCACTGAGCCAGCTCGCGACCGACTCCGCGTCCTCGGGGCGCACGGGCACGAGGACCTCACGTGGGACCCCCTCGCCCGACTCGCCGCCGTAGACCTGCTGGAGCAGGTGCCCGACGATCTCGGGGAGCGACTCGTCGTCCTTCTCGGCCACCCACCCACGCTGCCCGCGGACCCGTCCGCCGCGGACGTGGAACACCTGGACGGCCACCTCCAGCTCGTCGTCGGCGAGCGCGAAGACGTCGGCGTCGGTGGCGTCGGCGAAGACGATCGCCGACTTCTCCAGCGCCTTGCCGAGTGCCACGAGGTCGTCTCGCAGGCGGGCAGCCTGCTCGAACTCCAAGGATGCGGAGGCGTCCTTCATCTGGGTCTCGAGACGCTTGACGAACCTTGTCGTGTTGCCGGCCATGAAGTCGCAGAAGTCCTCGGCGATGGCTCGGTGCTCCTCGGGGCTCACCCGCCCGACGCAGGGAGCAGAGCACTTGTCGATGTACCCCAGCAGGCAGGGGCGGCCGACCTGCCCGGCCCGCTTGAAGACCCCCGAGGAACAGGTCCGGACCGGAAAGACCCGGAGGAG
This sequence comes from Pedococcus sp., assembly GCA_035999925.1. Taxonomy (GTDB): domain Bacteria; phylum Actinomycetota; class Actinomycetes; order Actinomycetales; family Dermatophilaceae; genus Pedococcus. The sequence goes on along the minus strand of DASYGI010000393.1, from coordinate 22,839 downwards.
CTGGTCGAGCGTCTCGCGGATGGCCCAGGCGTGGGCATAGGGCCCGAAGTACCGGGTGCCCCTGCGTTTCGCGCCGCGCATCACCTGCGCACGGGGGAACTCGTCCCCCATCGTCACGGCGAGGTAGGGGTAGGACTTGTCGTCGCGGTACTTGACGTTGAACCGCGGGTCGAACTCCTTGATCCAGGAGTACTCGAGCTGCAGGGCCTCGACCTCGTTGGCGACCACCGTCCACTCCACGCTGGCCGCGGTGGTGACCATCGTCGCGGTTCGCGGATGCAGGGCGCGCAGGTCCTGGAAGTACGAGGACAGCCGGGGGCGCAGCGACTTGGCCTTGCCGACATAGATGACCCGGCCCGCGGTGTCGCGGAAGCGGTACACCCCGGCGTCCACGGGGATCTCCCCCGGCGCGGGGCGATAGGTCGAGGGGTCAGGCACATCTCCACTCTATGGAGGCGCACCGACGGTGCGGCTGGCGGCATCCGCCTGCCAGGCCGCCCTCGCGAGGTCAGGTGACTGTGATGCCGTTCCCACTGACCACCACGGTCTTCTCCGGCAGCGGCTGGGTGGCCGGACCCTGCTTGACCGCGCCCGTGGCGATGTCGAAGGCGCTGCCGTGGCAGCCGCAGTTGATGGCGCCGCCGGACACATCCGACACGATGCACCCCTGGTGCGTGCACACCGCCGAGAACGCTTTGAAGCTGCCCTCGGTCGGCTGGGTCACCACGAACTTCTGGTCGGGAAAGATCTTCCCGCCGCCAACCGGGATCGCGACCTTGGAGATCGCCGCCTTGAGAGCGCTCGTGGCAGCGTCCCCGGCACTGTTGACCGCAGCGCCGGCAGAGGTCCCGCAGCCGGCCAACGCGACCGTGCCCAGAGCACCCAGAGCACCAGCGGAGGCCAGCACAGTGCGCCGGCAGGGGCCTTGTGCGGCGGGGCAGTCGTGGTCGGGTTCACGCATCAGGGGGCCTTTCAGTCGGGGACCGCCGGGGGTCGAGCTGTCGGCGGAGCTTTTCGCAATGTCCGAGTATGCCGGGGCTGACCGAGTGTTTCCTGTGTGTACTACGTGTGACGGTTCACTCGCGTTCACCACATCTCGCGTTCATGAGATCCCCAGCGACCGGTGATAACGACACGGTCACGCATCTGGGTTATGTGCTCCCCTTCGGTGCAGACGGGGGCATAGTCTCCACAACACCCCAGCCGGGGTTGACGTGCGTGCGTTTTTTCGCCGCACCGTAGATTTCAGGAGGAATCTTGCGTTCTGTGTTCAAGATCGGCGCACCCCTGGTGGCAGCCGCCCTCGCGCTGAGTGCCTGTGGCGGCACCACGAGTGGCAGTGGCGCCAGCGGCAGCTGCGACTACAAGATCGGTTTCTTCGGTGCCCTGACGGGTGACGCCGCCAACCTCGGCATCAACATCAAGAACGGCGCTGAGCTCGCGGTCACGCAGTACAACCAGAAGAACCCGAGCTGCAAGGTCACGTTGACGACCTTCGACAGCCAGGGTGACCCGTCCATCGCTCCCGGGCTGGCCCAGAAGGCCGTCACCGACAAGAAGCTCCTCGGCATCGTTGGACCGGCGTTCTCCGGTGAGTCCAAGGCCGCCGACCCGATCTTCGAGAAGGCCGGCCTCAACATCATCACGGCCTCGGCCACCAACCCGAAGCTGTCGCAGAACGGATGGAAGACCTTCCACCGCATCCTCGGCAACGACGCCACCCAGGGTCCGGCTGCGGCCAAGTACATCAAGGACGTCCTTGGCGCCAAGAAGGTGTTCGTCTCCGACGACACCTCCGAGTACGGCAAGGGCCTGGCCGACATCGTCAAGAGCAGCCTCGCCTCGCTCGTGGTCGGCACGGACGAGACGGCTGCTGACGGCAAGCAGGACGACTTCTCCGCGACCGTGACCAAGGCCAAGGCGTCCGGCGCCACCGCCTTCTTCTACGGCGGCTACTACTCGAACGCGAGCAAGCTGGTCAAGCAGCTCCGGGATGGTGGCTTCACCGGGACGTTCGTCGCCGGCGACGGTGTCAAGGACGACGGCTTCATCAAGGGCGCCGGCAAGGCTGCTGAGGGCGCTGTCCTCACCTGCCCGTGCCTGCCCCCGGACAAGGCTGTGGACTTCGCCGCGGCCTACAAGAAGGCGTACAACTCCGACCCGGCCACCTACTCGGCCGAGGCCTACGACGCCGCCAACGTGTTCCTCGCGGGCATCAAGGCCGGCAAGCTCACCAACGCTGACATGAACGCGTTCATCGCGTCCTACAGCGCTCAGGGCGTGACCAAGATGGTCAAGTTCGACGACAAGGGCGAGCCGTCCTCGGTGTCGGTCTGGGCCTACAAGGTCACCGGCGGCAAGATCGTCGCGGACCAGGAAGTCAAGTAACACCCACTCGTAGCGGCCAGGACTCTCTCATCAGGGAGTCCTGGCCGCTACGGTGTTCCCGTCCAGACGCGGATCGCGTCGTCGCTGGACGCCACCGTCCCCACTTATCGGAGGTCTCGTGGATCTTCTGCTTCACCACTTCTGGGAACTCACGGTCGGCGGTCTTGCCTTCGGCGCCGTCTACGCCCTGATCGCCCTCGGTTACACGCTGGTCTATGGCGTGCTTCGCCTGATCAACTTCGCGCACTCTGAAGTGTTCATGTACGGCGGCTTCGCTGCGGTCTTCGTGCTGATGGCGCTCGGCGCGGGCAATGCCAGCGGGCTGGGCCTGGTCGGCTACCTCGTCGTCGGCTTCGCGGCCGCGATGCTCACCTCGGCCCTGGTTGCCCTCGTTCTCGAGCGGGTCGCCTACCGACCGCTCCGCAAGCGCAACTCGCCACCCCTGATCGCCCTGATCTCGGCCATCGGCGCGTCCTACACCCTGTCCGAGGCGATGGGCCTGCGGGACAAGCCGTTCGCCTGGTTCGGTCTGGACCAGAAGTTCGCGGCATACGTCGGCCGGCCGCGAGAGGCGCTGCCCATGCCGCTCAACATCGCGACGACCCACGTGTTCCGGCTGTTCGACTACACCGTGACGAACAAGGACCTCATCGTCCTGGGTTCGGCCATCGTCATGATGATCATCCTCGACCAGTTCGTGAAGCGCTCGAGGCTGGGGCGCGGCATCCGCGCGGTGGCCCAGGACCCCGAGTCCGCCGCGTTGATGGGCGTGAACCGCGACCGCGTCATCCGGCTGACCTTCGTCATCGGCGGTGCCATGGCCGGGGCCGCGGCGATGCTGTACCTCATCAAGATCGGCCAGGTCCGGTACAACTCCGGCTTCCTGCTCGGCGTCAAGGCCTTCACCGCGGCGGTGCTGGGCGGGATCGGCAACCTGCGCGGTGCCCTCATCGGTGGCTTCGTGCTGGGCGTTGCCGAGAACTACGGCCAGGCCATCTTCGGCGGTCAGTGGAAGGACGTCGTGGCCTTCACCCTGCTCGTCGTCATCCTGCTGTTCCGACCCACCGGTCTGCTCGGTGAGTCCCTTGGAAAGGCCCGCGCATGAACGCCGTCTCGACTTTCTTCCACGGCATCGGTGACCGTTACCGCGCGCTCCCCCGCTGGGCCAAGCTCGTGCTCATGACCGCGGCAGTGGTCTTCGTCTACCTCTTGCCGATCATCAACCCGCCGCTCATCACGACGACCGACTCCGACTTCGGGGCCGTCCTCTTCCTGTGCGCGCTGTACTCGCTGGTTGCGATCGGGCTCAACATCGTCATCGGGTATGCCGGGCTGCTGGACCTCGGGTACATCGGCTTCTTCGCCATCGGCGCCTTCACGGTCGGCATCCTCGGCTCGGCGCATGGGAGCCTGCCGCTCCTGTTGTGCATCCCGCTGGCGATGGCCGTCACCCTGGTCTCGGGCATCATCCTCGGCGCACCGACCCTGCGCGTCCGGGGCGACTATCTCGCGATCGTGACGCTGGGCTTCGGCGAGATCGTCCGGCTCATCCTTGTCAATGCCGACTCGCTCACCGGTGGCAGCCGAGGCATCTCGAACATCCCCACCCCGCCGGGGTTCACGCTGTTCTCGATCCCGCACGTCACTTGGCAGGGCTTCACCGCCTACATCGACACCACCAACACCACGACGTTCCTGCAGTTCGGGGTCACCGACTCGATCCCGTACTACTGGCTCGCCCTGACGCTGGTGTTCGTCGTGCTGTTCCTCGACTGGCGGATGCAGAACTCGCGGGTCGGCCGGGCGTGGGAGGCCACGCGCGAGGACGAGGACGCCGCCGAGCTCATGGGTGTTCCGACGTTCCGCTTCAAGCTGCTCGCGTTCGCCACGGGTGCCGCGATTGGTGGGCTCTCCGGTGCCCTGTTCGCCACCAAGCAGCAGTTCATCAACCCGGACAACTTCACCATCCTCTACTCGGTGCTGTTCGTCGCGATGGTCGTCGTGGGTGGCCAGGGCAACCGCTGGGGCGTCATCCTGGCGGCGGCGCTGCTGACCTGGGCGCCCGAGAAGTTCCGGTTCCTGTCCGACGCGCGGTTCCTGCTCTTCGGCGTACTTCTGATGGTGCTGGCGACGTTCCGTCCGCAGGGGCTGCTCCCGCCACGGCGCACGGTCAGGGCGAAAGTGGCGGACGATCGAGAAGCAGCCGCGATAGAGGAAGGGGTGACCCATGCCTGACAGCACACCGACTGACGAGATCCCCAGGGACGACCGCGGGCCTCGGGTCGACGGTGGCGTCGTGCTGCCCCCCGATGAGGAGGCAGTGCCCGACACGTCGGTGGACATCTCACTGGCTGCGCTGGCCGAGCTTCCGAAGGGCAAGCTCCTCGAGGTCGACGATGTCACGCTGCGCTTTGGTGGTGTCACCGCACTGGACGGGGTCTCCTTCCACATCAACACCGGCGAGATCCTCGGTCTCATCGGGCCCAACGGCGCCGGCAAGACCACCTGCTTCAACGTGATGACCGGCGTCTACCAGCCGACCTCGGGCGGCGTGCGCTTCATGGGCGACCCGCTGGGCAAGCGGCACAAGTTCCAGATCACCAAGCTGGGCATCGCTCGGACGTTCCAGAACATCCGGCTGTTCCACAACATGACCGCCCTCGAGAACGTGCTCGTGGGCGCCGATGCTCACCACTCCACCGGGATGGGCTCAGCCCTGCTCCGACTGCCCAAGCACCGGGCCGAGGAGGCCGAGGGCATGGCCCGGGCCTACGAGCTGCTCAAGTTCATGGGTCTGGAGAAGCGGGCTGACGAGCTGGCGCGCAACCTTCCGTACGGCGACCAGCGCCGGCTGGAGATCGCCCGGGCGCTGGCGACGAACCCCAAGCTGCTCTGCCTGGACGAGCCCGCTGCCGGCTTCAACCCCGCGGAGAAGGCCCGCCTCATGGAGCTGATCCAGAGCATCCGCGACCAGGGCTACACCGTGCTGCTCATCGAGCACGACATGAAGCTCGTCATGGGCGTCACGGACCGGATCGTCGTCCTGGAGTTCGGCAAGAAGATCGCCGAGGGGCTCCCCGCCGAGATCCAGGACAACCCCGCGGTCATTGCCGCCTACCTGGGAGTTGATGAAGATGCTTCTTGAGGTCGACGACCTCTGCGTCAACTACGGACGCATCGAGGCCATCCGGAACATCTCGTTCCAGGTCAACGAAGGCGAGGTGGTCACCCTCATCGGCGCCAACGGCGCCGGGAAGACCACCACCATGAAGACGGTGTCCGGCCTGCGACCGGTGCGACAGGGGACGATCCGCTTCCAGGGTGAGGACATCACGACGATGCCGGCCCACGAGCGCCCGGTCCTGGGGATCGCGCAGTCCCCCGAGGGGCGCGGCTGCTTCATCGGCATGACCGTGCTCGAGAACCTCGACATGGGGGCGTACGCCCGCAAGGACCGCAAGTCGTCGAAGGTCAAAGAGGATCGCGACCGGGTATTCGGGCTGTTCCCTCGCCTCGCCGAACGCCGCGCCCAGGTGGCCGGGACCATGTCCGGTGGTGAGCAGCAGATGCTGGCCATCGGTCGCGCCCTCATGGCCAACCCGAAGCTGTTGCTGCTCGACGAGCCGTCGATGGGTCTGGCTCCGATGTTGATCCGGCAGATCTTCGACATCATCACCGAGATCAACCAGCAGGGCACGACCGTCCTGCTGGTGGAGCAGAACGCCGCGCAGGCCCTCAAGCGGGCGCATCGTGCCTACATCCTCGAAACGGGTGAGATCGTCCGCGAGGGCACCGGTCAGGATCTGGCCAACGACCCGGCCGTCAAGGCGTCGTACCTCGGCGGGGACGTCTGACGCACGACAGGTATGCCGCGTCGACGGCAGACCGCGGGCGGGCCGCCACTCAGCGTTGAGTGGCGGCCTTCTTCGCAGGGGTCTTCCTGGGCGCTGCCTTCCCTGTGGTCGCCTTGGTCGTGGCCGCCTTCTTAGCCGGGGCCTTCTTTGCGGGGGTGGCCTGCTGGGTGGCGGTCTGCTTGGGCATGGCGGCCGCGGCTGCAGTGCGCTTGGAGCCGGTGGGCCGCTGCACGGTCCGTGCGCTCCTGGCGAGGATGGGGGCCAAGAACCGGCCGGTGTGGCTGTCCTCGACCTCGGCGACCTCCTCGGGGGTGCCCTCGGCGACCACTCGCCCGCCGCCGTTGCCGCCCTCGGGTCCCATGTCGACGACCCAGTCGGCGTTCTTGATGACGTCGAGGTTGTGCTCGATCACGATCACGGTGTTGCCCTTGTCGACCAGACCCTGCAGGACGACCAGCAGCTTGCGGATGTCCTCGAAATGCAACCCGGTCGTGGGTTCGTCGAGCACGTAGACCGTGCGCCCCGTCGAGCGCTTCTGCAGCTCTGAGGCCAGCTTGACGCGCTGCGCCTCGCCCCCGGACAGGGTGGGCGCGGGCTGGCCGAGCCGGACGTACCCCAGTCCGACCTCGTTGAGCGTCTTCATGTGTCTGGCGATACCCGGGACTGCGGCGAAGAAGTCCGCGGCCTCCTCGATCGGCATATCGAGGACATCGGCGATCGTCTTGCCCTTGAAGTGCACCTCGAGTGTCTCCCGGTTGTACCGGGCCCCGTGACACACCTCGCAGGGCACGTAGACGTCAGGCAGGAAGTTCATCTCGATCTTGATGGTCCCGTCACCGGAGCACGCATCGCAGCGGCCGCCCTTGACGTTGAACGAGAACCGCCCCGGCAGGTAGCCGCGAATCTTGGCCTCGGTGGTGGTCGCGAACAGCTTGCGGATCGCGTCGAAAACCCCGGTGTAGGTCGCCGGGTTGGACCGCGGCGTCCGCCCGATCGGGCTCTGGTCGACGTGCACGACCTTGTCGAGGTGCTCGAGTCCCTTGACGGTCTTGTGACGCCCCGGCACGTGCCGGGCGCCGTTGAGCTTGTTGGCAAGCACGTTGTAGAGGATGTCGTTGACCAGGGTCGACTTGCCGGACCCCGAGACGCCGGTGACGGCCACGAGGTTGCCCAGCGGGAAGGACACGTCGACGCCGTGCAGATTGTGCTCTCGGGCGCCCACGACGGTCACCTTGCGGCCCCGCTCCTGGGGGCGGCGGGTCAGGGGCGTCGGGATCTCCAGCCGACCCGACAGGTACTTGCCGGTCATCGAGTCCGGATGCTCGAGCAGCCCGCGGACCGTCCCGGAGTGGACAACCTCGCCGCCGTGCTCCCCCGCGCCCGGGCCGATGTCGACGACCCAGTCCGCGGTGGCGATGGTGTCCTCGTCGTGCTCGACCACGATCAGGGTGTTGCCCAGGTCGCGCAGTCGGGTGAGAGTCTCGATCAGGCGGTGGTTGTCACGCTGGTGCAGCCCGATGCTCGGCTCGTCGAGAACGTACAGCACGCCCACCAGCCCGGAGCCGATCTGGGTCGCGAGCCGGATGCGCTGCGCCTCACCGCCGGACAGGGTGCCCGCAGGTCGGTCCAGCGAGAGGTAGTCGAGCCCGACATCGAGCAGGAAGCCGAGCCGCGCGTCGATCTCCTTGATGACGCGTTCGGCGATCTGGCGCTCGCGCGCCGTGAAGTCGACCTCCTTGAGGAACTTGGCGCAGTCGGCGATTGCCAGCGCACAGATCGCGGAGATGCTGTGACCGCCCACGAGCACGGCGAGCGACTCGGGCTTGAGCCGCGCGCCACCGCACTCAGGGCACGGGACCTCTCGCATGTAGCCCTCGTAGCGCTCCCGGCTCCACTCGGAGTCGGTCTCGGCGTGACGTCGCTTGACGAAGGGCACGACTCCCTCGAAGCCCGTCGTGTAGGAGCGCTCGCGGCCGTACCGGTTGCGGTACCGGACGTGCACCTTGTAGTTCTGGCCGTAGAGCAGCGCCTCTCGGGCCCGGGCCGGCAGGGTGTGCCACGGCTTGTCCATGGAGAACTTGAGGTCCTCCGACAGCGCCGTCATGACTCGCTGGAAGTACTCCGCCGAGCCGCTCGTCGAGGCCCAGGGGGCGATGGCCCCCTCACTGAGACTCAGGTCCTCGTCGGGGACCAGAAGCTCGGGGTCGACCTCGAGCTCGGTGCCGAGTCCAGTGCATTTGGGGCAGGCTCCGAACGGGCTGTTGAACGAGAAGGACCGCGGCTCGACCTCGTCCATGGACAGCGCATGGTCGTTCGGGCAGGCCATCCGCTCGGAGAAGCGGCGCTCCCGGTCGGGGTCGTCAGCGGACTTGTCGACGAACTCGACGACGAGGACGCCCCCGGCCAGGCCGAGCGCCGTCTCGACCGAGTCGGTCAGCCGGCGCTTGGCCCCGCTGTCGTCCCCCTTGGCGACGAGACGGTCGATGACCACGTCGATCGTGTGCTTGACCTGCTTCTCCAGCTTGGGGGGTTCGGTGAGCGACACCACCTCGCCGTCCACCCGGGCGCGCGAGAAACCCTTGCTCTGGAGCTCTGCGAACAGGTCGACGTACTCCCCCTTGCGTGCCCGCACCACTGGAGCGAGCACCTGGAACCGGGTGCGCTCGGGCAGCTCCAGCAGCCGGTCCACGATCTGCTGGGGGCTCTGCCGGGTGATCGGCTCGCCACACACCGGGCAATGCGGCCGCCCGGCCCGCGCGAAGAGCAGCCGCAGGTAGTCATAGACCTCGGTGATCGTGCCGACCGTGGACCGTGGGTTGCGGTTGGTCGACTTCTGGTCGATCGAGACAGCCGGGGAGAGTCCCTCGATGAAGTCGACATCCGGCTTGTCCATCTGCCCGAGGAACTGGCGGGCGTAGGCCGACAGCGACTCGACGTACCGCCGCTGCCCCTCGGCGAAGATCGTGTCGAAGGCCAGCGACGACTTGCCGGAGCCGGACAGACCGGTGAACACGATCATGGAGTCGCGTGGCAGCTCGACCGAGACGTCCTTGAGGTTGTGCTCGCGCGCACCTCTGACGATGAGCTGGTCATGCTGCTGGCGGCGTGCGGGCAGAGCTGAAGTCACGGGCTCCATCGTAGGTGGGCCCACCGACACCGGCGCGTGCGCGCCCCCGATGGCCCGGTGAGCACGCGGCATACCCTCGGGTCATGACGACGCGCCCGACGACGCCCATCGAGGACTACGCCATGCTCGGCGACTCCGAGACGGCCGCCCTGGTGAGCCGCGAGGGCTCCATCGACTGGCTCTGCCTGCCCCGGTTCGACTCCTCCGCCTGCTTCGCTGCCCTGCTCGGCGGTCCAGAGCACGGCAGATGGCTGCTGGGACCCGATGGTCCGGCCCGCACCACCCGGCGATACCTCGGGCACTCCTTCGTGCTCGAGACCATCCACGAGACGGACACGGGTGCGGTCAAGGTCCTGGATCTGATGCCCCTCGCAGACGGGCGCTCGGACATCGTGCGGAGCGTCGAGGGACTGCACGGCATCGTGGACATGCGTCACGAGTGGGTGGTCCGGTTCGACTACGGCAAGGTGCGCCCGTGGGTGACCCGAGGTACCGGCCACCGCCTCGACGGCGACGTGATCCGGGCGGTGGCGGGGCCGGACATGCTCGTGCTGCGCGGCACCCGGCTGCCACGCGCGCACGATGGGCGCCATATCGACGACTTCGAGGTCAGAGTCGGCGAGACCCTGACGTTCTCGACCACGTGGTTCCCCTCGTACGAGGAGGTCCCGCCGCCGTTGGACATCGACTCCCGGATCCGGGAGACGATCCAGCTCACCGACGGCTGGGCCGCACGATGCGACTACGAAGGCCCGTACCGCGAGCAGGTGGTCCGTTCGCTGCTCACCCTGCGTGCCATGACCCATTCGCGGTACGGGGGGATCGTGGCGGCCCCCACGACCAGCCTGCCCGAGGACTTCGGCGGCGAGCGGAACTGGGACTACCGATACTGCTGGCTGCGCGACGCGTCCCTCACCCTCGAGGCACTGCTGGCGTCGGGGTACGTCGGTGAGGCCCGGCTGTGGCGCAACTGGCTGCTGCGCGCGGTGGCCGGGGACCCCGAGGACCTGCAGATCATGTACGCCATCAACGGCTCGCGGCGGCTCCCCGAACGCACGCTGGACCACCTGCCCGGGTATGCCGGATCGGCCCCCGTGCGCATCGGCAACGGCGCGGTGGACCAGCGACAGTCGGACGTGCTCGGCGAGGTGATGATCGCCCTGGACGAGGCGCGCCGCCGTGGGCTCGAGGTGTCGGTCGATGCCTGGGCGATGCAACGCGCCCTGATCGGCAATCTTGCGGAGCACTGGCAGGAACCGGACAACGGGCTGTGGGAGATCCGCGGTCCGCTGCGCCACTTCACCCACTCCCGGGTGATGGTGTGGGCGGCCTTCGACCGCGCGGTCCGGGGCGTCGAGGACTGGGGCCTACCTGGTCCGGTCGAGCGCTGGCGCGAGCTGCGTGACGCCGTCCGGACCGAGATCCTGACGCAGGGCTACGACCCGAAGCGAAACACGTTCACCCAGCATTACGACACGACCGAGGTGGACAGCTCGCTCCTGCTCATCCCCCTGGTCGGCTTTCTGCCTCCCGACGACCCGCGCGTCGTCGGGACCGTGGCTGCGATCGAGCAGGACCTCATGCATGGCGGCTTCCTGCTGCGCTACCGCACCCAGTCGGGGGTGGACGGCCTGGACGGCGACGAGCACCCCTTCCTCGCCTGCTCGTTCTGGCTCGTCAGCGCGTATGCCGTGGGCGGCCAGGTCGACAAGGCCCGGGAGCTGATGGACCGACTGGTAGCCGTGTTCAACGACGTGGGCTTGGTGTCGGAGGAGTACGACCCGGTGAACCGTCGGATGGTCGGCAACTTCCCGCAGGCGTTCTCGCACCTGACCTTCATCGGCGCTGCCCATGCGCTTGCTCTGGCCGAGCGGCACGGCGCCATTCCGGTCACCGAGGCCGGAGGGCAGATACCGTGACGGGCATGGAGCCCTCATTCTCGCTGGACTCGGATCGCCGTCAGGTGGCCGAACACACCACCCGCCTGCTCGACACCGTTGCCGCGCTGGAGGACGCCAGCACCCGCACGTTGTGCGAGGGGTGGAGCCGCGCGCACGTCGTGACCCATCTCGCTCGCAACGCCGAGGCCATCGGCCGACTCTCGGAGTGGGCTTTGACCGGCGTTCCCCAGGAGATGTACCCGGGCGGTACCGCCCGGCGTGACGCCGCGATCGAGGAAGGGTCGTCGCGCGAGCTCCCCCAGCTTCTGGACGACCTCCGGTCGACGGCCAGCGAGCTGGCCCCGAAGCTCGACGCACTCGACGGCGACCTGATGGCCACCGAGGTCGAACTGCGAGGCGGACTTCGGGTTCCCGCACAGCTGCTCGCGTTCCTGCGCCTGCGGGAGGTCGTCTTCCACCACGTCGACCTGATGGCCGGGTTCACGTTCGACGATGTCGACGACGAGCTGCTCACCAGGTTCATCGACGATGCCGTGACCCGGCTCGGCTGGGCCCGTTCGGCACCCGCCGTCGAGCTGCGGGCCGACAGCGGTGCTCGGTGGACCCTCCCGGGCGAAGGCCCGACCACGGTCATCGGCACCCTCGGGGGCCTGATGCTGTGGCTGGCGCGGCGCGACCCCACCCACGTGCACGTCGACGGGCCGGTTCCAGAGCTCCCCCGAGGGGCATGATCCGGGGCTCGCACCGCCGACAGGTTCGCGCGGGCGCCCTCGCCGCCGCCAGGGTGCCGGGTGGCTGACGGAGGCTAGGCCGAGTCGGCAGTGACTCCGGCACGAGTGATCCCGGCCCCACGCGCGATGGCCACTGCGGCCAGGGCGCTGTGTACCTTCAGCTTGTGCAGAATGCTCTGCACGTGGGTCCGGACGGTGTTGGGCGAGACGTGCAGCATGTCGCCGATCTCGGTGCGGCTCATCCCCTCGACAAGGCAGCTGAGCACCTCCAGCTCGCGCCCGGTCAGGTCGGCCAACCCGGGCGACACATCCGACGGCTGCGGGCTCCCACGGGTGAAGGACATCAGGGCAGCCGCCAACAGCTGGGCCGGGATGCGCGTCTCACCGCGCCCGACTCCGCGGATCGCGTCGACCAACGCCTCCGCGGTGACCGTCTTGGGCACCCAGCCACGGACGCCCAGCTGCACCGCCTCCACGACCCGGTGGTCGGCGTCGATCCCGGTGGCCACGACGATGCCCGCCGTCGGGTCCAGCTGGAGCGCGTCCCTAGCCAGGCAGAGGCCGTCGTCCCCGGCCAAGGCGAGGTCGAGGACCATGACGTCGTAGCCCACGGTCGCGACCAGCGCCAGCCCCCTGGCGGCGGTCGTGGCCACCCCCACTACTTCGAGGTCCGGATACTCCCCCAGACAGAAGCTGAGTGCATCCGCGAAGACCTCATGGTCGTCCACGATGAGAACCCGCACCGTCGCTGCCATGGGACTCAGCCTCGACTTCGGAGCCCTCACATGGACCCGATCCAGGTGGGAGGCCGATCTCCGTCATCGGCGGGAGAGCCGTGGGGCTACCGCAGATGCACCGGCCAGGACTCCGCGGAACCGTGCGCCGACATCAGAGCAGCCGCCTGGAGTCGCGAGTGGACCCCCAGCTTGGTCAGCAGGTTCTGCACGTGGGTGCGGGCAGTGCTGCGTTGCACCCCGAGTGACTCGGCCATCTCCTCGGTCGTCTGGCCGTCCATGATGCACCGCATCACCTGCCACTCGCGGTCGGTGAGGAACTGCAGCGCCCACAGCGGGTCGTCCGTCGCCTTGTGAGGTCGCAGCGCACGTTGCAGGAGCGAGGGCTCGACGGCGAGCTGTCCGCGAACAGCACGCTCGAGCATCTCCACGATCTCGACGATCGGCTTCTCCTTACCCACGTAACCGGAGGCCCCTTCGGCGATGGCTCGAGCCACGATCCCGTGGTCGGCCTCCGCCGAGAGCATGACGACCTTGGTCTGCGGCGAGGTCGCCCGGATCCGCTGGATCGCGGCCACCGAGGTGCCGTCGGGAAAGTTGACGTCCAGCAAGCACACATCGGGGTGGTACGTCCCGACCGCGTCGACCGCGTCGTCGGGATGCACGGCGAGCGCCGCCACCTCGTGGCCGCAAGACTCCAGGGCCAGCCCCAGAGCCTCCAGCAACAGCAGGTGGTCGTCACAGACGACGATCCTCATGACGCCACGGACCGAAGACGCGCCTCGCTGAGGCAGATGTCAGCGACAGCGCCGCCGCCCTCACCGCCGTGCAGCTCGAACGACCCGTGACAGGCGGCCACCATCGCGCGAATCGTAGTGAGGCCCAACGACGTGCGTCCCGCCACCTTGCCGAGGCCGGGCCCGTTGTCGGACACCGTGACGTGCACGCCGTCCTCACTGCGGTGGATGCTGACCCCGACCCGGCCCCCGTGTCCTGCCGCGCGGACCGCGTTGTCCAACACGCAGGCCACCGCTCGGGTGAGCGCCACCGGCCGGGCCCATACCTCGGCGGCCACCTCCGACTCGACGGTGATCACGCAGTCGGCGGTGTCCGCGGCGCGCGCCACGGCCGCGTCGAGGAGCCCCGTCAGATCGGTGCATCGCACCTCGTCGCCGGCCGCCTCGCTCAGCACCGTCTCGACCAGGTCAGCCAGCCATCGGGCCTGCCCGGAGATCCCTTGCAACTTGCGAGCCGCATCGCCCGCGTCCGCCCCTGACAACAGGAGGATCGCCGCAAGCGGCTGCCTCAGGTCGTGCAGAAGGGCTCGTATCGTGTCAATCTCTCCACCAGCGACTGGGCGCTGGTACTCCTCGAGAACTGCAGCCATGTCCACCCTCACACCCCGCGGTCGGCCAGCTACACCCCCTGTGAGCCAGTCGGTTTCCGCGACCCGTCAAACGTAGGACTCCAAAAAGAGGGCCAGCAATAGTCAAATGGGACTACGCGAAGGCGCTGATCAGGTGCTTTGGTTCGCGACGCGGCCGAGTACCTGAGGTGGCGTTTGGCCCGCTTCCTCGGACCACGCTCCAGATCGACACCGAGCCTCTCACTAGAGTCGCCACCATGCGCCAGCAGCGGACACCCGCACCGCCCCTGGTGTTGGTCCTGGCCGCGGTCGGATCCGTGCAGCTCGGTGGCGCCCTGGCAGCCACCCTCGTCCCGCAGATCGGGCCGAGCGGCTCGGTCACGCTTCGGCTCCTGTTCGCCACCGGCATCCTGTGGGTGGTGGCTCGTCCGCGGCTGCGCGGACACTCACGACGAGCACTGGTGACCGTCGTCGCGTTCGGACTGACCCTGGGGCTGATGAACCTCGCGTTCTACGCCTCCCTCGCGCGCCTGCCGATCGGTGTGGCGGTGACGGTGGAGTTCCTGGGGCCGCTGACTCTGGCCACGGTCCTGGCGAGGCGAGCCCGACACCTGGCCGCCGTCGTCGCGGCAGCCGTCGGCGTGGTCCTCATCGCCAAGGTGCCCCAGACGCCACTGGCTGATCTCGAGTGGACCGGGCTGGGTCTGGCGGCGCTGGCCGGCACGTTCTGGGCGGCATACATCGTGGCCAGTGGACGGGCGGGACGGGAGTTCCCACAGCTGGAGGGGCTGGCGCTGGCCATGGGCGTGGCGCTGGTCGTGGTGCTGCCCTTCGGGGTGTCCAGCATCCCGTCCTGGTCGGCGCAGGCGGTGGCCAAGGGGCTGGGCATCGCGGTGCTCTCCTCCGTCCTGCCCTACTCCCTGGAGCTGGTCGCGCTGCGCAGCCTGACCGCCCGGGCCTTCGGGATCCTGCTCAGCCTCGAGCCGGCCGCCGCCGCGCTGGCTGGTCTCCTCGTCCTCGGGCAGCATCTGACCGTCATCCAGCTCCTAGGGTTGGGACTGGTCGTCCTGGCCAGTGCGCTGGTCATGGGGGCCGACCAACGCAAGGATCCGGCCTCAGGAGGCTGAGGCGCCCGTCTTGGCGTCGCGTCGGGTCTTCCAGAGACTGGCGATGGTCGTGACGGCCAGGATCCCCACGATCGCACCCAGGGAGACCGAGATCGGCAGGTCCGGTGCGGCGGTGAGCGGGTCGCCCCCGTTGACGAACGGCAGGCTGTTCTCGTGGAGCGCATGGAGCACCAGCTTGACGCCGATGAACGCCAGCAGGACCGCCAGACCCAGGCTGAGGTAGACCAGTCGCGTGAGCAGGCCGCCGATCAGGAAGTACAGCTGGCGCAGGCCCATGAGGGCGAACAGGTTGGCGGTCAGCACGAGGTACGGCTCCTTCGTCAAGCCGTAGATGGCGGGAATCGAGTCCAGGGCGAACAAGAGGTCGGTCGTTCCGAGGGCCAGAATCACCACGAGCATCGGCGTCGCCAGCCTGACCCCGTCCACCCGGGTGAAGAGCTTCGCGCCGTGATACCGCTCGTGCGCAGGGAACCGTCGCCGGATCCAGGCCGTCAGCGGCTTCTCGGCGAGATCCCCCTCGTCGCGTTCGCGCTCGGTGACGAGCTTGACCGCGGTGTAGACCAGGAACGCACCGAAGGCGTAGAGGACCCAGGAGAACCGGTTGATCGCCGCGGCGCCGACCGCGATGAAGACTCCGCGAAGGACGATCGCGATGATGATGCCGATCATCAGCGCGGACTGCTGGAGCTTCTCCGGCACGCTGAACCTCGCCATGATGAGCAGGAAGACGAAGAGGTTGTCGACCGACAGCGAGTACTCGGTGAGCCAGCCGGCGTAGTACTCGGTCACGAACCTGGTCCCGTGGGCATCGCGGGTGAACCACCACAGGCCGACCCCGAAAAGGACGGCTGCCCCGACGTAGAAGGCCAGCGCCCCGCCCACCTCGCGGGTGCTGGGGACCCGTGGTCGGCGAGCGATGACAAGGACGTCGAAGAGCAGCAGGGCCGCCATCGCGGAGATCGTGGCAACCCAGACCCAGACCGGAATCTGGAGGCGCTCAGGATCGAGAGCGGAGAGGTTCACGAGACAGCCGGGATCACAAGGACGCCGGGAGCGCCGGAGGCCAGGCCCATCAGACCGCGGGCCTGCGCGACTTGGGAAGCTTCGCCACGACGGTGTCGTACGACGCGTCGACCGCTTCGTAGAGCTCCTCGTCCGGGATCGCACCGTCGATGCGCAGGGTGTTCCATCCGGACCGCCCGATGTAGGCCATCACCGACGCGTCGTCTGGGTACTGCAGGATCCACTCGTCGGCCTCGGCCCGACTCGCCCCGCACTTGATCCCGACCGTCTCGGTCCCCATGAAGGCGAAGATCTTGTCGCCGACCTTGGCCACGAAGTCGCCCTCCCATGGCTGGTCGGGCCAGGCGCCGGGCTTCGCGAGGCAGTGCTCCCGGAGCTGGTCCGGCGTCATCGTCGTGCTCGGCTCACTTGGTGGCCTCCGACATCTGGCGCAGCTCCTTCTTGAGGTCGCCGATCTCGTCGCGGAGCCGGGCTGCCAGCTCGAAATGCAGGTCGGTGGCGGCCTGGTGCATCTGCGCCGACAGCTCCTGGATGAGGTTGGCCAGGTCGTTGGCCGGCAGGTTGCGAAGCCGGTCCATGGCCACCTTCGCGTCGGCCTGCGCGCTGCCCCGCCCACCACGACCGCCGCCCTTGCCTCGCGACTGGCTGCGGCCCGAGCCCATGAGGGCCTCGGTGTCCGCGTCCTCGCGCTGCAGCAGGTCGGTGATATCGGCGATCTTCTTGCGCAGCGGCTGCGGGTCCACCCCTGCCTCGAGGTTGTACGCGATCTGCTTCTCGCGCCGGCGAGAGGTCTCCTCGATCGCGGCCTGCATCGAGGGAGTGATCGAGTCGGCGTACATGTGCACCTGTCCGGAGACGTTCCGGGCGGCGCGGCCGATCGTCTGGATGAGCGAGCGGGCGGACCGCAGGAAGCCCTCCTTGTCGGCATCGAGGATGCTGACCAACGACACCTCAGGAAGGTCGAGACCCTCGCGCAGCAGGTTGATGCCCACGAGCACGTCGTACTCCCCCATGCGCAGCTCACGCAGCAGCTCCACCCGACGCAGGGTGTCCACCTCGCTGTGCAGGTACCGGACCCGGACGCCCTTGTCGAGGAGGTAGTCGGTCAGGTCCTCGGCCATCTTCTTCGTCAGAGTCGTGACCAGGATCCGCTCGTTCTTGGCGGTGCGTTCGCCGATCTCGTGCAGCAGGTCGTCGATCTGGCCCTTGGTCGGCTTGAGGATGACCTCGGGGTCGATGAGTCCTGTCGGCCGGATGATCTGCTCGACCACGCCGGTGCTCTGCGCGAGCTCGTAGGGGCCCGGCGTCGCGGACAGGTAGATGGTCTGGTCGATCCGGTCGAGGAACTCCTCCCACCGCAGCGGCCGGTTGTCCATCGCCGAGGGCAGCCGGAAGCCGTGGTCGACCAGCTGTCGCTTGCGCGACATGTCGCCCTCGTACATGGCGCCGATCTGGGGCACCGTCACGTGGGACTCGTCGATGACCAGCAGGAAGTCCTCGGGGAAGTAGTCGAGCAGCGTGTTCGGCGCGGAACCCCGAGCGCGCCCGTCGATGTGCATCGAGTAGTTCTCGATGCCCGAGCAGGACCCCACCTGGCGCATCATCTCGACGTCGTAGGTGGTGCGCATCCGCAGGCGCTGGGCCTCGAGCAGCTTGCCCTGCTTCTCGAAGGTCGCCAGCTGGTCCGCGAGCTCCAGCTCGATCCCCCGGATCGCGCGCTCCATCCGCTCGGGACCAGCCACGTAGTGGGTCGCGGGGAAGACGTACATCTCCTCCTCCTCGCGCATGATCTCGCCGCTGAGCGGGTGCAACGTGTAGATGCGCTCGATCTCGTCACCGAAGAACTCGATCCGGACCGCGAGCTCCTCGTAGACCGGGATGATCTCGACGGTGTCGCCGCGAACCCGGAACGTGCCGCGGGTGAACGCGAGGTCGTTCCGGGTGTACTGCATCTGGACGAACCGGCGCAGCAGGTCGTCACGGTCGACCTGCATGCCGACCCGCAACCGGGCCATCCGGTCGACGTACTCCTGGGGCGTGCCCAGACCGTAGATGCAGGACACCGAGGCCACCACGATCACGTCCCGACGGGTCAGCAGCGAGTTGGTGGCGCTGTGGCGCAACCGCTCGACCTCGTCGTTGATCGAAGAGTCCTTCTCGATGTACGTGTCCGTCTGCGGGATGTACGCCTCGGGCTGGTAGTAGTCGTAGTAGGAGACGAAGTACTCGACGGCGTTGTTGGGCAACAGCTCGCGGAACTCGTTGGCCAGCTGGGCGGCAAGCGTCTTGTTGGGCGCCATCACGAGAGTCGGACGCTGCACCTGCTCGATCAGCCACGCTGTCGTGGCGGACTTCCCGGTGCCGGTCGCGCCGAGCAGGACGGTGTTGCGCTCCCCGGCCTTGACCCGACGCGTCAGGTCGGCGATCGCGGACGGCTGGTCACCTGCGGGCTTGAACTCCGAGACCACCTCGAAGGGGGCCACCGTGCGCTGCAGATCGGTCGTGGGACGCATAGGTCCACCGTAAGGCTCGCCACCGACACAGCCACCACGCGGCATACCTCGGCCCGTGCCCAGCAGCCCTCAACGCCGGAGACGCTCGTGGCAGGAGCCCTCAGCGCACGAAGACGGCCACCCCGACGCTCAGTCCCCCCAGCGAGGCCAGGACTGTCACGCCGGCGACGCGCACCATCGGCGGGTAGGGCGAGTAGCCCCGCTCATCGTCGGAGAGCTGACCGAGCCGGCGATGGACCGACACGACCATGGGCGTGCCACCGAGCGCTGCCAGCGCTCCCAGGGCAGCCAGCACCGGCTGGCCCATCTTCAGGCTCACCAAGACCATCGGCACCAGAATGACCAGGGACGTGATGGCGGTCCGTTGCCACGCCAAGGCGGTGCGCTCTGGCTGTAGCCCGAGCCGGTCCGGAAAGCCGGTCACCGGCGGGCCACCTCCATCGATGCCAGGACCAGGGTCAGGCCCGCGAGGACGACCACCCCGCCCGCCAGACCGACCAGAGCCCGTGGCGCCGGCAGGGGACGTCGCAGCCGCAGGGCCCGTTCGACGTTGGCCCAGGCCACCACGGAACGCACGGCGAGGACACCGCCACCCACACACGATCCGGCACCGACCAACGCCGTCCACGGCGGCAGGGTCGCCAGCCCGGACAGGGACACGATCGCGACCCCGCCGCCGACCAGCGCGAGGGCCGTGCGCATCCACGCAAGGGCCGTGCGTTCGTTGGCGAGCGAGAACCGGGGGTCAGGCTCGTCCCCTTGGCCGTAGACGCTGCGAGGCGTGCGGTCGTCAGCCACCCGCGGGCTCCCATCCGCTCTCCACGGCCCAGGCTTCTGCACGCTCGTGGATCGCGTCGAACCACGGCTCCTTGGCCTCGGCGTACTCGCTGCTGGTCGCCCCGGTCGCCGCGATGCGCTGCTTCTCAGCCTCGTAGTCCGCTCGAGCCTGCGCGTCGGCCCGCAGCCAGTCGCGGAACAACATGGCCCACCGCCAGCCCGGGCTGCTGGCCTCCCGGAGATGGACGTGGGCGACCCTCCCGGGATCCGCGTTCCCGTGCAGGCGCTTGGGCCACATCCCGCCTGCGGCGCGGTCGAAGTCCCCGGACACCCCGTCGACCCGGGGGAAGCCCGCGGCATCGAGACGGGCGCGGACGGTCTCGTCGTCGGCATCGTCCAGACTCCAGAGGCCGATCTGCAGATCGATGACGTCCTTGGCCAGCAGGCCCGGGATGGCCGTGCTGCCCACGTGGTCGGCGCTGGCCAGTGCGTCGGCGAACGCGAGCCGCAGCCGGGCCATCAACCGGTCAGCCTGCTCGGCCCAGGTCGGGTCGGTCGGCTCCAGGGTGAGCACCTCGGGGCGTCGCGACGGTATGCCGTGCCGCACGTTGTGCTCGAACGGCACGATCCGCTCGTCCCAGAGCGTGTCCACCGCAGCCAGCAGCTCGTCCCTGGTGCCGTCGTTGTCCAGCCACACGTCGGCCGAGCCACGGCGCTGCTCATCGGTGGCCTGGGCGGCGATCCTGCTGCGCGCGTCGGACTCCGTCATGCCGCGCGTGTGCATGAGCCGCTTCACCCGCGTCTCTTCCGGTGCGTCCACGATGACCACCAGGTGGTAACCGGGGCCCAGGTTCTTCTCCACAAGCAGCGGGACGTCATGCACGACGACGGCATCGGGCGCAGCGGCGGCGATCAGCTCGCGAGTCCGGCTCGCGATGAGGGGGTGGGTGATCCCCTCGAGGTCCCTCCTGGCAGCCGGATCCGCGAAGACCAAAGCCCCGAGCGCGGCGCGGTTCAGCTCTGCGTCGTCGTCGAGGATGCCGTCCCCGAACCGGGCGGTGATGGCCGCCAACCCGGCGCTCCCCCGTGCGACCACCTCCCGCGCGAGCTGGTCGGCATCGATGACCTGCGCACCCCGCTGCGAAAGTCGTTGCGCGACAGTGGATTTGCCCGAACCGATGCCTCCGGACAGACCAACGCGCAACATGCGACTCACCCTACCTGCGGCCAGGGCACCGTGTGCGCGTCAGTCGGCAAGCCGTGCGGGGAAGCCACCGGTGGCGATGGGCCCCCACCGCGTCGGGGTCACCCGCAGGAGCGACTTGTCCTGGTCGACCATGGCCTGCCGATACTCGGCCCAGTCCGGATGCTCGCCGGCGATGTTCCGGAAGTACTCCACTAGGGGCTCGACCGAAGCCGGGACGTCGAGCACCTCGCACTCCCCGTCGACCTGGACCCAGGGGCCACCGAAGTCGTCCGAGAGCACCACCACGCTCACCTGGGGACGCCGACGCGCGTTCGTCGTCTTGGCTCGCTCACGATAGCTGGAGATGACGAGCCGACCGGCGTCATCCACGCCACCGGTCACCGGGGATGCCTGCGGGCGGCCGTCGGCCCGGGTGGTGATCAGGACCATCTGGTGCCGCGGCCGGACGAACTCCAGCAGGGCATCGAGGTCGACGGTCGTGTTCGTCGCGATGGTGCGTGCCATGCCAGCACGCTACCCGGGTGGGAATGCCGAGAGGTCCGGTCCCCAACTTGGGGACCGGACCTCTCGAAGCCGCTTGCGCGGCATACCCGGCAGTCAGGTATGCCGCGACGCGGGCTCAGTTACCGGTGAGCTTCTCGCGCAGTGCGGCGAGGGCCTCGTCAGAGGCCAGCGTGCCCTCGGACGACGGAGCCGGCGGGCGGCTGCTGCTGCTCGAGTCGCTGTCGCTCTCCGAGGTGCTGCTGCTGCTCGAGTCGGAGGAGTACGACGTGGCGCTGCCTGCGTTCGCAGCGGCCTCGGCGTCGGCCTTGGTGGCCTCCTCGACCTGGGTCTTGTGAGCCTCCCAGCGAGCGTGGGCCTCGGCGTACTGCTTCTCCCACTTCTCGCGCTGGGTCTCGTACCCCTCGAGCCACTCGTTGGTCTCGGGGTCGAAGCCCTCGGGGTACTTGTAGTTGCCGGCCTCGTCGTACTCCGCGGCCATGCCGTAGAGCGTCGGGTCGAACTCGGCAACGGGCGCGCTGTCGTCGTTGGCCTGCTTGAGGGACAACGAGATCCGGCGACGCTCGAGGTCGATGTCGATGACCTTGACGAAGATGTCGGAACCGACGGTGACGACCTGCTCCGGCAGCTCCACGTGGCGCTCGGCCAGCTCGGAGATGTGGACCAGACCCTCGATGCCGTCGTCCACGCGGACGAACGCACCGAACGGAACCAGCTTGGTGACCTTGCCCGGCACGACCTGACCGATCGCGTGGGTGCGGGCGAAGTGCTGCCACGGGTCTTCCTGGGTGGCCTTGAGCGACAGGGAGACGCGCTCGCGGTCCATGTCGACGTCGAGAACCTCGACGGTGACCTCCTGGCCGACCTCGACAACCTCGGACGGGTGGTCGATGTGCTTCCAAGACAGCTCGGACACGTGCACCAGACCGTCGACGCCGCCGAGATCCACGAACGCACCGAAGTTGACGATCGAGGACACGACGCCGGAGCGGACCTGCCCCTTCTGGAGCTCCTTGAGGAACGTGGTGCGGACCTCGGACTGGGTCTGCTCGAGCCAGGCACGCCGCGACAGGACCACGTTGTTGCGGTTCTTGTCCAGCTCGATGATCTTCGCCTCGATCTCCTTGCCGACGTACGGCTGGAGGTCGCGGACGCGACGCATCTCGACGAGCGATGCCGGGAGGAAGCCACGCAGGCCGATGTCGAGGATGAGGCCACCCTTGACGACCTCGATGACGGTGCCGGTGACGACGCCGTCCTCCTCCTTGATCTTCTCGATCGTGCCCCAGGCGCGCTCGTAC
The DNA here is from genome assembly GCA_035999925.1 of Pedococcus sp. Taxonomy (GTDB): domain Bacteria; phylum Actinomycetota; class Actinomycetes; order Actinomycetales; family Dermatophilaceae; genus Pedococcus. The sequence goes on along the minus strand of DASYGI010000393.1, from coordinate 289 downwards.
TGCGCACGCTTCTTGGACAGGATCAGACGACCCTCCTTGTCCTCCTTCGTGAGCACCAGGGCTTCGACCTGATCGCCAACGGAGACAACGTCTCCCGGGTCAACGTCGTGCTTGATGGAGAGCTCGCGGGAGGGGATGACACCTTCGGTCTTGTAACCGATGTCGAGCAGAACTTCGTCGCGGTCAACCTTGACTACAACACCTTCGACGAGATCGCCGACGGAGACAACGTCTCCGGGATCAACGTCGTGCTTGATGGAGAGTTCACGGGAAGGAATGACACCTTCGG
>DASYGI010000392.1:0-5647 GCA_035999925.1 Pedococcus sp. | reverse complement strand
TCTGCACGTTGGGGATGGCTCCGGAGTTGACGCACGATGCCGTGTTCCCACCGTTGTACGAGTTGGGAGCGAAGTCCGAGCCGTCGAAGTTGGTGGAGTTCTGGCCGCCGGTCTCGGTGAGAACGAGCGTCCCGTGCGCCTTGACGGTGAGGTTGGTCCCCCACAGGTTGTACGTGCTCGAACCGATGGTGACAACGGGGTGTATGCCGGTGACATCGACGCTGCCGGGGTTGTCCAGGCGCAGGGCCGCAGCGTCCCAGCACGTCGTGCTGTTCGGGTATGCCGCGCAAGGTGAGCCGACGTAGCTCGTCGGGTCGGTGTAGGGCCATGGCGTCGGCTGCTTCGAGCTCGACGCGACGGAGTGGGTGTCCATGTAGCCGACAAAGATGTTCAGCGGGGTGGCGGCCGAGGCCGGCGCGACCGCGGCCAGGGCCAGCTGGAGGATCAGGAGGACGAGCGCTCCCGCCGCGCTTGCTCCTCGACGCATGGCCGCTTGCCTCCAGGGGGCCTCGCCCCCAGACCGCTTGGAGGAACGAGTCGCCTCGAGACCACTGCGGCTGCACGAACCTCGCATCGCGCCCACCTTCCCGCAAAGGGCCATAGTGATGGCTCCAAGGATCCACTCGCGGAGGGAGAGCATTCTCGTCCGATCGTTCTACGTCTTTTGAGACCACGCTCCGAGGACGAGGCGCGCGCGAGCGATCCGTCCCCGCTCGGGCGCGAGTCGTGCCGGGAGGATCACCGTGAGGACGACGAGCAGGCACAGGGCCAACAGACCCGTGCCCCAGGTCAGGGCGATTCGGACCCGGTCGACAAGACCGAGGACGTGCGCGGACCCCGCGACAAGGATGGCAAGGCCGGTGGCCATGCCAAGCTGCTGAGCGGTGTTCACCAGCCCGCTCGCCGCCCCGGCGTCTTCTGGCCGGACACCGGAGACTCCGAAGCTGGTCAACGGCGCGAACGCCAGTCCCTGACCCGCGCCGATGAGCCCCATCGGCAGGGCCACCGCGGTCACGTAGGAGCTGCCGGAGTCGACCTGCGCTAGCCAGACCATGCCAACGAGGGTGAGGCCGACGCCGACGGCCAGCACGGGGGCTTCCCCGAATCGCCGCGCGAGGGGTGGCAACACGGTTGCCACCCCGAAGTTGACCGCAGTCATCGGCAGAAAGCCGAGCCCGGCCTGAAACGCGGTGAAGCCGAGCACTCCCTGGAGAAGCTGGGTGGTGAAGAAGAAGAAACCCATCATCGCGCCGAGGTACAGTCCGCGCGCAGCGTACGCACCGGACCGGCGACGGTCGGCGAAGATCCGCAGCGGCAGGATCGGCTGGTCGACTCGGCGCTCGTGAACGAACAAGCCGCCCAACACCACGACCCCGGTCAGCAGCGAAACCACCACGAGGGGGTTGGTCCACCCCTGCCCCGTGGACTCGACGATGCCAAACACCAGCGAACCGAAGCCGACAGTGGCACCTAACGCACCGCCGAGGTCGAAACGGCCCCCTTGGGGCGGCGTGGTGGGCAGATAGCGCGGCGCGAGAAACACCATCGCGATGCCGACCGGCACGTTGATGAAGAAGCCTGCTCGCCACGAGATCCACTGAGCGGCGGCGCCACCAACCACCATGCCCAGGCTCGCGCCGAGGCCGGCGGTCGCGGAATACCAGGCGACTGCCCTCGACCGCTGTCGTCCCTCCGGAAAGCTCGCGGTGAGCAGCGACAGCGCCGAAGGCGCTACGACCGCAGCTCCCACTCCTTGCAGGCCTCGGGCGGCGATGAGCAACCCACCGGTGGGGGCGACGCCGACTAGGAAGGAGGCGCTGATGAACACCACCAGGCCCACGACAAAGACGCGACGGCGCCCGAGCAGGTCCCCTAGGCGTGCACCGAGCAGCAGCAGGCCCCCGAACACCAGGGTGTATGCATCCTGGACCCACGACAGCCCGGCAACACCGAGGTGCATCGCCACGGCGATGGACGGCAGCCCGGTGAAGATCACCGAGTTGTCCAGGAGGATCAGGAAGTAGCTCACCAGGATGACCGTCAGGATGGCTCGTGGGTGCGCTGGGCCCGCTGTTGGTCCAAGGGCGGGTCGGTCGGAGGAGGTCGTCACTCGCCGAGTGTTTCCGGTCCGATCAGAGCGGGGCAGGCACTGTCCTTAGGGGTACTGCCAGGGACTCCCACCCTCGGTGGTCTCGCCCTAGGTTGGCGGTATGGCCGCTAGGGACGACATCCGCGAGTTCCTCACGACGCGTCGCGCGAGGATCACGCCGGACCAGGCGGGGCTGCCCGTTTATGGCGTCAACCGGCGCGTCCTCGGACTGCGCCGCGAGGAGGTCGCGCTGCTCGCCGGTATCAGCGTCGAGTACTACACCCGCCTCGAGCGCGGCACCGTCGGCAGCGTCTCGGACGGGGTGTTGGACGGCCTTGTCCATGCCCTCCAGCTCGACGAGGCTGAGCGCGACCACCTTTTCCGGCTTGTACGGACGGCTGCCTCGCCGACCAGCCGCCGAGCCGCCCGGCGCACCCCCACCAAGGCCCGGGTCCGTCCGGCCGTGCAACGAATCCTCGACCAGCTGCCCATGCCGGCCTACCTGCGCAACGGCCGCTTCGACGTCCTGGCGTCCAACGACCTCGGTCGGGCGCTCTACAGCCCGATCTACGACCAGGCCGATGCCCGAGAACACCCCAACAGCGCGCGGTTCCTGTTTCTTGATCCTGGCGCCGCAGACTTCTTCGTCGACTACGAGAGGGCACTCGACGACTCCGTCGCCTTCCTGCGCGCCGAAGCCGGTCGCGACCCTTGTGACAAGGACCTCTCCGACCTGGTCGGGGAGCTGTCCACCCGGAGCGAAGACTTCCGACGCCGCTGGGCCGCCCACGACGTCCGATACCACCGCACCGGGCGCAAGCGCTTCCACCACCCGGTTGTCGGCGACCTCGAGCTCGACTACGAAGCGTTCGAGCTCCCGGCTGACCCCGGCCAGCGCGTCAACATCTACACCGCGCCGCCGGACTCCGCGTCCGCCGAGGCGCTCGCCCTGCTCGCGAGCTGGACCGCTCGCGAGCCCGTCACCGCCGCCACCACAGACGAGGAACCATGAGACTCCTGACCAAGCAGCCGACCACCAAAGGACCGTCCGAGCTCTTCACCGGCAACGTCTACTTCGACGTCATTGCCCGCGGCGAGAGGGACTCCAGGCTGCGTGTCAACACCGTGCGCTTCTCACCGGCATCACGAACTGCCTGGCACAGCCACAGTCTCGGCCAGACTCTGCATGTCACCGAGGGCCTTGGCGTCGTTGTGACCCGGGAGAAGGTGGTCATCATGCGCCCCGGCGACACGGTGCACACGCCCCCCGGGGAGGAGCACTGGCACGGCGCTCTCCCGGAACACTTCATGACCCACCTGGCCATCTGGGAGGACGACGACGCCACCTGGGGTGAGCACGTCACCGACGACGAGTACGAACGGGCCACGAGCGCCTGACACCCGACTGACCTCGACCGACTGACCAAGCGACCAGAAGGCGGCCCATGCAGACCTTGACCCTGAACAACGGCGTCACGATGCCATCGCTCGGCCTGGGGGTTTTCCAGACTCCCCCGGACGAGACCAGAGCGGCCGTGCTGGCCGCGCTCGATTCCGGTTACCGGCATATCGACACAGCAGCCGCGTACGGCAACGAGCGCGAGGTGGGGGAAGCCGTTCGTGCCTCCGGGATAGACCGCTCCGAGGTCTTCTTGGAGACGAAGATCTGGATCAGCGACTACGGCTATGACGAGACCCTGCATGGCTTCGAGAAGAGCGCAGCCAAGCTGGGGGTCGACCAGATCGACCTCCTGATCCTCCATCAGGCGCTTCCGTCGGCGTTCGACCGCACCATCGCGGCATACCGGGCGCTGGAAACCCTTCTGGAGCAGCGCAAGGTGCGCGCGATCGGGGTCAACAACTTCATGGTCGACCACCTCACCCGGTTGCTCGAATGCACGTCGGTGGTGCCGGCGGTCAACCAGATCGAGCTGCATCCCTACTTCACCCAAAAGGCCGTACAGGACTTCGACCGGGCACACGACATCCTGACCCAGGCATGGTCGCCGATCGGTGGCATCACCTTCTACCGCGACAGTGGACACACCAGCGCCCTCGAGGACCCGGTCATCACGGAAATCGCGGAACGACACGGCAAGTCGCCCGCCCAGGTCATGCTCCGTTGGGGTGTGCAGCAGGGGCGCTCGGTGATCCCCAAGTCCACGAGACCGAGCCGGATCGCCGAGAACATCGCCATCTTCGACTTCGACCTGACTGCCGACCAGCTGGATGCCCTCGACTCACTGGACACGGGACAACGCGGTGGTCCGGAGCCAGCGGTCGTGACCCTCGAGTCTTTCGGCCGGGTCATCCCGGAAGCCTGAGCACGGGGCGATTGGGCCGCGAGTCGAGCCTTGGATGGGCTCGACGAGGGTGACAGGATCTGGCCATGGCGCGCGAGGGGCTGACCGCAGGAGGCAAGGCGCTGGCGGTCCTGTCCACGTTCGGACGTGACCATGCCCAGCTGACCCTCTCCCAGATCGCCCGACGCACGGGGCTCCCGCTCAGCACGGCCCACCGGATCGTCGCCGAGCTGGCCGACTGGGGAGCCCTCGAGCGCGACGACGAAGGCCGCTGGCACATCGGTCTGCGGCTGTGGGAGGTGGGCTCCCTCTGCCCTCGAGGCCAGATCCTCCGGGAAGTGGCCCTTCCCTATCTCCAGGACCTGTACGAGGCCACCCACGAGAACATCCAGCTCGCCGTGCGCGAGGGCACCGAGCTGACCTTCGTCGAGCGCATCGCGGGTCACCGGTCCGTCGAGCTCAAGACCATGGTGGGCACGCGCTTCCCCCTGCCGGCCACTGGTGTTGGCATGGTGCTGCTCGCGTTCGCCCCGACTGACATCCGCGACGCCGTCCTGTCCCAGCCGCTGCCGCGTCACACCCAGTTCACGGTGGCGGACCCGCGCCGGCTCCGCGCGATGCTCGCCTCCGTGCGACGGCACGGGTATGCCGTGAACGACCGCCAGCTGTCCGAGCACACCGTCGGACTGGCCGCACCGGTACGGATCGGCGCCGGGGGCCCCGTGCATGCCGCCATCGGGATCGTGGTGCTGGGCCGGACCGCGGCAGCGGTGCGCCACCTCAGGCAACCGGTGGTGGCCGCCGCTGCTGCCATCTCGGTCGAGCTGGGCCGGCGGGCAGGCAGCCCAGAGACTGATACGTCTGCGGTCGGCGCGAGCGGATAGGTCTTCCACCAGGCGGAAGTCGCTTCTTAAGGCCCAGGCGGACCGGCGATGCTGGACCCGACACGACCACTTTCAGCCCAGGAGACACCGGTGGCAACCGCCCCGACAACCGCCGTCGACAACATCTCCGACGTGCCTGTCGCCATCGTCGGGGCAGGCCCGGCGGGTCTGATGCTGGCCCACCGGCTGGGCCGGGCCGGCATCGAGTGCGTGAACATCGACCTTCGCACCCGGTCGGAGATCGAAGGCACGCATCGTGCCGGGATCCTCGAGGCCGGCGCCGCCCGTGACCTGGTCGACACAGGTGTCTCGGACCGGATCCTCACCGATGGGCACGAGCACGGCGGAACCGAGCTGCGGTTTGCCGGACG
>DASYGI010000391.1:0-2208 GCA_035999925.1 Pedococcus sp. | reverse complement strand
CGCGTACCGGATCGACGGCACCCTTCCCCCGCAGGAGGACGTCATCGACCTGGTGGGCTACCCCGGAGGCAAGGTCACGGTGGGTAACTGGGTGCGCGGCCAGTTCCAGCTCGACGGTTGCGGCGAGCTGCTCCAGCTGTACGCCGCCTCCGCCCGGCACGACCACCTCGGCAGCGACGACCACCGCGCCCTGACCAAGATCGTCGACACCATCGAGAAGCGATGGAACAAGCCCGACGCAGGAGTCTGGGAGCTGGAAGACGCGTGGTGGACCCAGTCCCGTCTCGCCTGCGTTGCCGGCCTGCGCTCCATCGCCGCCCAGGTTGGCGCTGTCGACACCACCCGCGCTCTGGGCCTCGCCGACGCCATCATGGCCGAGACGTCCAAGCGTTGCCTGGGCCCCGACGGCGCCTGGCAACGGGCGCCCGACCGGCCCGCAGTCGACGCCTCTCTGCTGCTCCCACCGGTGCGCGGAGCACTATCCCCCACCGACCCGCGCAGTCTTGCGACTCTCAAGGCCGTCACCGAACAGCTTGTTGAGGATGGCTATGTCTACAGGTACGCCGTCGACCGGCGACCGGTGGGCGACGCCGAGGGAGCATTCCTTATGTGCGGCTTCGCGATGAGCCTGGCACAGCTCGCCGCCGGCGACACCGTCGAGGCATTCCGCTGGTTCGAACGGCAGCGGGCGGCGTGCGGGCCGGCCGGGCTGCTGTCCGAGGAGTTCGACGTGCGCCAGCGTCAGCTGCGCGGCAATATTCCCCAAGGCTTCGTCCACGCCCTGCTTCTGGAGTGCAGCATCAGGCTGGGAGACGCCCGCCGAGTATCGAGCCCGCCATGACCAGCGGTCCTCGAAACGCTAGCCCTGTAGGGGCAGCGTCGGCGTCCGGCAGTTTCCGCTGAGCCGCACCAGTCATGCGCCAGCTGAGTCCATGAAGGTGGTGTACCGCGAGCTGGTCACTACCGCCGAGGCCCAAACCCGACATCAGCGTGGCGCGGTCCTAGGATCTGGGTCGTCGGGCGAAGAAGTTCAATGCGGTGAACGACATCACGACGTCATCGTCTTGGTTGAGTGCCTCTACGGCTGAGTGCACGAGTCCCCGGTCAGGCTTGGAGCGTGACGCACGCGCCTGGGTTACCGTGACCCGGATGCGCAGGCGGTCACCGGGCCTTACCGGGAGCGGCCAGCGGATCTCGTCGAGGCCGGGGGAGGCCAGGCTGGCAGCGTGGGAGATGTAGTGGTCGACGTAGAGTCGCATGCAGACGGCGATCGTGTGGGCGCCGCTGGCGATCAACCCGCCGAACGGTCCCGTCGCCGACCAGGCCGGGTCGGTGTGGATCGGCTGCGGGTCGTAGTGCCGCGCGAACGCGACGATCTCCGTCTCGCTCAGGGTTGCGTGCCCGAACTCATACACGGACCCGGGCACGTAATCCTCGAACCACCGGTCGTCGATCGGCGCAGGGAGGTTGGCCGCGCTAGGTGGCCCGGTCATGACCTGGCCTCCTGATCTGCGTTTGTGGACTCGGCGATCCGCCTGATCGCGGCAAGGGTTTTCGGGATGCCTTCGAGGGCCTGGCGTGTACGGTCGGTGATCTGAGCGTGTGCCTGGTCACCGAACTTCTCCTCGAACATGGCGATTCCGTCCGGTAGGAACTCCCAGGACTCGGTGAGCGTCGTCCCAGTCTCCGCGGGGGCGAGCGTGAACGCCCAGCGGACGAAGCTGCCACCCACCACCCAGGCGAACTCGCGGCCGCGGTCGGCCACCACTACCTGCGACCGGGTTTGCCAGGTCCGGAGTGGGAGCTGGTTGCGCCCGGTGAACCAGGCGCCGACCTGTCCGGCCTTGGCCTCGTCGTCCCACCAGCAGGATGTGCAGACCGGGCTCCATTCGCCGGTGCGGGTGATGTCGGAGACCATGTCGTAGAGCGTGTTGGCCGACGCCTCGACCGTGACGGACTCCTGGTGACTGCGGATGCTCGTCTCGCTCATGGTGCCATCTTCACAGACGGGGTCATTTCTTCTGCCGCCGACTGCCGCCGTGCCAGTCCTCCTGTTCACGGACTGTTTGGGCGTTTACTCGGAGCGCGGCAAGCTGAGGCTGCTCACGCAGACTTCGCCTAAGCTAGGAGAAACCCTGGAAGCGTGCCAGCCCGAACCGCGTGATCCCACAGCTCGTCAGTCACTGACGGTTGTGACCTCTACAGGCG
>DASYGI010000390.1:0-2652 GCA_035999925.1 Pedococcus sp. | reverse complement strand
CTGGCTGACCCGTTCGTCGATGGCGCGTACGCCACGGTGAAGGGACAGGTGCGGACCTATGTGCTGCATCAACAGCTCCTGCGACACCTTCCACCGCCGCCGGCATCGGTGCTCGACGTTGGCGGCGGGGCCGGCCACCAGTCGGTGCCCTTGGCACGGTTGGGTTACGAGGTCACCATCCTGGACCCATCGGCTGCGATGTTGGCCAAGGCCGACCAGCGGCTGGCCCGCGAACCCGACGACGTCCGCGATCGGGTCCGACTGCTTCACGGGGCAGGCGAGTCCGCCGTCGAAGTCACCGGCGGACGCCGGTTCTCGGTCGTGCTCTGCCATGGCGTGCTGATGTACCTCGCGGCGCCAGAGCCCCTCGTCGAGGTGTTGAGCCAGTGTGTCGAGCCCGGGGGAGTGGTCTCGATCATGGCCCTCAATGCAGCGACGATGGCTGTGCGGCCGGCCATCGACCACAGGTGGGCCGACGCCTTGGCCGCCTTCGATGCCGACGCCGAGATCGGCGTGCTGGGCACGTCCACCCGTGGGGACACCGTCGAGCAGCTCTCGGGCCTGTTGCGCAGGGACGGAGTCGAACCCCAGGCCTGGTACGGCGTCTGGCTGTTCTCGGACTGGGTCGACCTGCCTGTCGCAGACACCGATGTCGAGGCCGTGGCGGCGGTCGAGCTCCAAGCCAGCCTCCGCGACCCGTACCGCCAGCTCAGCCGGGTGTTCCACCTCGTGGGGACACGCAAGACCTGACGTGAGCGCGCCCGCCCACGTATCGTGGTCGCTCTCGTTTGTGCAGTTCCCGGGCCCGTGGCCGGGCAACCTAAGGAGCCTGTATGCCGGCCAGCCACGCGAGCGTCCGCCTCACCTGGCGCTCGGCTGTGGCTTTCCGGCAGTACTTCTGGCAGCCGCCCAGGGCGCACGGCGACGTCATCGAGGGACGTGAGGTCAGCTTCCTCGAGCTCTTCTACGACCTCGTCTACGTTGTCGTCATCTCGCGGGCAGCACAGCATCTTGGGCGGGACCTGACCTGGGCGGGGCTGGGCGGGTTCGCCGTCGTGTTCGGGCTGATCTGGCTCGCCTGGGTCAACGGGGCCCTCTACCACGACCTACACGGTCGCGCCGAGGGGCGAACGCGCACCTACGTCTTTCTGCAGATGGGCCTCCTGGCGCTGCTCGCAGTGTTCACCGGCGAAGCCACCGCGGGCGACGGGGCAGCCTTCGCCGTCGTCTACAGTGCGTTCCTGTTTCTGGTCGGCTGGCTGTGGTACTCGGTTCGCCTGCGCGACGACCCGGCGTACCGCCCAAACACGACGCCCTATATCGCGGGCGTCCTCGTCGCGGCCGCCGTCGTCGGGGCGAGCGCGTTCCTCCCCCGGGGCGCCCGCCTGGCCGTGTGGGCGGTCGTCGTGGCCGGGTGCCTCGCCGGTCTCGTCGTCTTGGACTGGCGCAGCGGCTCGACCAGGGACACGAGCGTCAACGCGAGCGAGTCGATGATCGAGCGCTTCGACCTGTTCACCATCATCGTGCTGGGCGAGGTGGTCGTCGGCGTGGTCAACGGCATCGTCGACGTCGGCCGCTCGCCGATCGCCATCGTCACGGGCATCTTGGGGCTTGGTATCGGGTTCGCCTACTGGTGGAGCTACTTCGATCTCGTCGGTGCCAGGCGGGTCCGGGCGACGCGGGGAGCGTGGTCGCGGTGGCTCGTCGGGCACCTCCCGGTCACGATGTCGATCGCGGCAACTGGTGGCGTGATGGTCAGCATGATCGAGCATTCACCCCAGGGCCACGCCCCCTGGCCCGCTGCGATGGTGCTCTCGCTCTCGGTGGCAGTCGGCGTCCTGGCCTTGGTCCTGGTCGCAACCTCCTTGGCCGACTGGCAGGACCTGAAGCCGGTCTACAGCTCAGTCTCGGTAGCGCTAGCTGGGACGGCGCTAGCCGCCCTCATCATCGGCTGGATCGCTCCGCCGCCCTGGCTGCACATCGTGGTGCTGACGGTCCTGCTCGCGGTCGTATGGCTCTTCGGCATCCTGAGCTGGTTCTCCTACACCCACCCGGACGCGCCGCCGCCGACCGAGGCCGGCCGCGGCATACCGCAGTAAGAAGCACTGGGAGAGTAAGGAGAAGTGTGAGGCTTCAGGCGCGCCAGTCGTTCGGCGGGTCCTCTCCGACCACGCCGTCGACCGCCTCACGGAGCAGGTCGGCGTGCCCGGTGTGGCGGCCGTACTCTTCGATCAGGTCGCACAACAACCGGCGCAGACTGGCATGCCGGCCGTCAGGCCCCGAGGCGTTGACCAGCTGCTCAGGTCCTCCCTGCGTCAGAGCCGCCGCAAGCCTGGCCCGCGACCGTTCCACGGCGCCGTCCCACAGGGCATAGAGCTGCGCCGGGGTGTCGTCAGCGGCTGACGTGAACTCCCAGTCGTTGCTGCCGTCCCAGCCCGTGGCATCCCACGGCGGCCCCATCGGCTCTCCGCGCAGCTTCGTGGTGAAGGTGTAGTCCTCCATTGCCGCAAGGTGCTTGAGCAGGCCGCCGAGGGTCAACGACGAGGCGCCGACGCGCGACTGGAGCGCCGCCGCGTCGAGGCCCCCGGCCTTCCAACGGAACGTGATCCGTAGCCGGTCCAGGGCACCGACCAGCTGCTCCGCCTCTGTCCC
>DASYGI010000389.1:0-10109 GCA_035999925.1 Pedococcus sp. | reverse complement strand
AGCGAAGGAGCGTTGTGAAGATCACCGTAGTGGGCCTGGGCAAGATCGGTCTGCCGCTGGCAGTTCAGTTCGCCAAGTCCGGGCACCAGGTGTTCGGGGCCGACGTCAACCAGCGACTCGTCGACCTGGTGAACAGCGGGGCCGAGCCCTTTCCGGGCGAGGCGAACCTCGCCGAGTACCTCAAGGAGGTCGTCTCCAGCGGCGAGCTCCGGGCGACCACGGACACTGTCTCGGTCGTTGCCGACAGTGACGCCGTCGTCGTCGTCGTCCCGCTCTTCGTGGACGACGAGGCCCGACCCGACTTCGGGTGGATGGACTCGGCCACCCAGGACATCGCCCGAGGGCTGAAGCCCGGCACGCTGGTGAGCTACGAGACCACCCTGCCGGTGGGGACCACGCGCACCCGGTGGAAGCCCATGATCGAGGAGATCTCAGGGCTGTCCGAGGGCGCCGACTTCGACCTGGTGTTCTCGCCCGAGCGGGTGCTCACCGGTCGCGTCTTCGCTGACCTGCGCAAGTACCCCAAGCTGGTCGGTGGGTTGTCCGAGGCGGGTGCGGCCCGGGCCGTCGACTTCTACGAGGCGGTGCTCCAGTTCGACGAGCGGCCGGACCTCGATCGCCCCAACGGCGTGTGGGACCTCGGCAGCGCCGAGGCGGCCGAGATGGCCAAGCTGGCCGAGACCACCTACCGGGACGTGAACATCGCCCTGGCGAACCAGTTCGGCGCCTTCGCCGCGGCTCATGGCATCGACGTCTACCAGGTCATCGAGGCGAGCAACTCCCAGCCCTACAGCCACATCCACCGGCCGGGGATCGCGGTGGGTGGGCACTGCATCCCGGTGTATCCGCGGCTCTACCTGTGGAACGACCCCGACGCCACTGTCGTCCGCGCCGCGCGCGAGGCGAATGCCGCGATGCCGGCATACTCGATCGGGGTGGCGGCGCAAGCCGCCGGAGGCAGCCTCGAGGGCCTCGAGGTGGCGGTGCTCGGTGCGTCCTACCGTGGCGGGGTCAAGGAGACCGCGTTCTCGGGCGTCTTCGCCACAGTCGCGGAGCTCGAGCGGGTGGGGGCCCGGGTCCGCGTGCAGGACCCGATGTTCACCGACAGCGAGCTGCGCGAGCTCGGGTGGGAGCCGTACGACATCGGTCAACCCGTGGACGTCGTGGTGGTCCAGGCCGACCACCCCGAGTACCGGTCGCTCACCCAGGCCGACTTCCCCTCGGCGCGCGTCGTGCTGGATGGTCGCCGCACGCTGGATCCCGAGCGCTTCCCTGACGTGCGGTTTCTGGTCGTGGGCCAGGCCGAACGGAAGGCCTGAGCCATGGCGACGCGCATCGTCGAGTCGGCTGATGTCGCCGAGAGCGCCCAGATCGGGGACGGCTCGTCGGTCTGGCATCTGGCGCAGGTTCGCGAGGACGCCGTGCTGGGCGAGAACTGCATCGTCGGACGGGGGGCCTACGTCGGCACCGGGGTCCGGATGGGCGACAACTGCAAGCTGCAGAACTACGCCCTGGTCTACGAGCCGGCCGTGCTCGAGGATGGGGTGTTCGTCGGCCCTGCCGTGGTGTTCACCAACGACCACTACCCGCGGGCGGTCGCCCCGGACGGGTCGATCAAGCGCGGTGACGACTGGGAGGCCGTCGGGGTCACCTGCCGCACCGGTGCGTCGATCGGGGCCCGCGCCGTGTGCGTCGCTCCCGTGACCATCGGCCGCTGGGCGCTGGTCGCCGCCGGATCCGTCGTCATCTCCGACGTGCCCGACTTCGCCCTGGTGGCGGGGACCCCGGCACGCCGGATCCGTTGGGTTGGTCGCGCCGGGGTGCCCCTGACGCGCGACGAGGACGGTACCTGGGTCTGTCCGGCCACGGGTGCGAAGTACATCGAAGAGAACGAGCGCCTGATGGAGGCTTCAGATTCATGACTGAGTTCATTCCCCCGGCCAAGCCGCTGATCGGCGACGAGGAGCGCGAGGCCGTCGACCGCGTGCTGCGCAGCGGCATGCTGGCGCAGGGTCCCGAGGTGAAGGCCTTCGAGCAGGAGTTCTCCGAGCACTTCGGGCTGGGACGCGCCTGTGTGGCGGTCAACTCGGGCACCTCCGGGCAGCATCTGGGCCTGCTCTCCAGCGGCGTCAAGGCCGGCGACGAGGTCATCGTCCCGTCGTTCACCTTCGCGGCGACCGCAAACTCGGTGGCCCTCACTGGAGCGACCCCTGTGTTCGCTGACATCAGCGCGGACGACTTCGGCCTCGACCCGGCCGCCGTCGAGGCGGCGATCACCGACCGGACCGTGGGCGTGATGCCCGTGCACCTGTACGGTCACCCCGCCAAGATGGACCAGCTGATGGCCATCGCCGACAAGCACGGCCTTCAGGTGTTCGAGGACGCCGCCCAAGCGCACGGCGCCTCGCTGAACGGCACGCCGGTGGGAGCCTTCGGCTCGTTCGGGATGTTCTCGCTCTACCCCACCAAGAACATGACCTCAGGGGAGGGTGGCATGGTTTCGGTGGCCACCGACGAGATCGAGCGGCTGATGCGGCTCTACCGCAACCAGGGCATGGAGCAGCAGTACCACAACGAGGTCGTCGGCTTTAACAACCGGATGACCGACATCCACGCGGCCATCGGCCGCGAGCAGCTCAAGAAGGTTGACGCCTGGACCAAGCAGCGTCAGGAGAACGCGGCCTTCTTGACCGCGAACCTGGCCGGGGTCACGCCCCCGCCCGTCGCCGATGGCGCGGTGCACGTCTACCACCAGTACACCGTCCGGGTGCCCGAGGACCGCGACGGTCTGGCCAAGGCGCTCAAGGACGAGTACAAGGTCGGTTCGGGGATGTTCTACCCCGTGCCGAACCACCGGCTGGCTCCCTTCCAGGTCGAGGTCGACCTTCCGGAAACCGAGAAGGCGGCTCGCGAGTGCCTGTCGCTGCCGGTGCACCCCTCGCTGTCGCAGGACGACCTGGAGCGAATCGTCGCTGCCGTCAACACACTCGCGAAGGCGGGTGCCTGAGATGGCCAACCTGCGCGCCGGCCTGATCGGCCTGGGGATGATGGGCCGCCACCACGCGAGGGTGCTGGCTTCCCTCGACGGAGTCGACCTGGTGGCCGTCGCCGACGCTGGCGGCGACCCGCATCGGGTCGCGGCGGGTCGCACCATCCATGCCACGATCGAGGAGCTCATCAGCGAGCGGCTCGACTACTGCATGGTGGCGGTGCCGACCGCGCTGCACGAGCAGATCGGTCTGGCACTTGCCGCGGCCGGGGTGCACACCATGATCGAGAAGCCGCTCGCCCAGGACACTCCCTCCGCCGAGCGGCTCGCCAAGGCGTTCGCCGATCAGGGCCTCGTCGGAGCCGTCGGCCACATCGAGCGGTACAACCCCGCCCTGCAGCAGGCCCGGGCCCGGCTCGAGGCCGGCGAGCTGGGTGACGTGTACCAGGTGGCCACCCGCCGACAGGGCCCGTTCCCGGCCCGGATAGCCGACGTGGGCGTCGTGAAGGACCTCGGCACGCACGACATCGACCTCACCGCGTGGGTCACCCAGCAGCGGTACACCTCGGTGGCCGCTCGGACGACCTACAAGTCCGGACGCCAGCACGAGGACCTGGTCGCGATCGTGGGGCAGCTGAGCAATGGCGCCGTCACCAACCACCTCGTGAACTGGCTCTCGCCGCTCAAGGAGCGGGTCACCATCATCACCGGAGAGCGCGGCGCCTTCGTCGCCGACACCCTGACGGCTGATCTGACGTTCCACGCCAATGGTGAGATCACCACGACCTGGGACGACATCTCGCGGTTCCGCGGGGTGTCCGAGGGTGACACCATCCGCTACGCCATTGCCAAGCCGGAGCCGCTGCGCATCGAGCACGAGAACTTCCGCGACGCCGTGCTCGGCAAGGACGCCGACATCGTGACCATGAGCCAGGGTCTGGACGTGGTGCGGGTCGCGGAGGCCTGCATCGAGTCGGCGACCAGCGGCCGGGTCGTGACGCTTGACGGTTAACGCCGGGAATCGAGCCTAGTGGCGCGGCCCAGCTCGGTGGTCGGCTCCCGATGGGTGCTGCGTCAGCTCCGTCCCGGACTGCCGGACGTCACCGTCGACACCCTGGAGACGGTGGGCACCCAGACCGCGCTGTCCACCGGGGGCATGGTCGTCTCGGGGTTGGTGCGCTTTGCCTACAGCACCCTGATCGGGGGCGTCCTGGGCAAGGTGGCGCTCGGGCAGGTCAACAGCTCGATCTCTCTGGCGCTGTTCGCCAGCCTGCTCTACCCCGGCGCCAGCGCCATGGCGGTGACGAAGTTCCTCGCCCGGTCGCGAGGTGCGGGAGACCTCGCCGAGGGGCGCGCCGTCACCGGCCATCTCATCAAGGTGACCTATGCGACCGGCGCGGTCCTGGGCGTACTCACCGTGGTCGCGTCACCGGCCCTGCTCCACTTCTCCTGGACCGAGGCAGTCATCACCGGGGTGCTCGTGGTGGCCACCGCCGGCTACCTGTTCGCGCGTAGCCTGCTCTTCGGCGCAGGTCGGGTCGCCCGCGCGACAGCCTGGGACTGTCTGACCGCCCTGCTGTCGATCGTCCTGCTTGTCGCGGCTCTCCTCGGCCGGGTGACGTGGCTGTTGTTGCTGCCGCTGCTCATCGGCTACGCCCTGTATGCCGTGTGCAACCTCCCGCGACGTTCCGACGCGCCGTTGGCGCCGGCGCTTCGGGCCGAGATGAACGCTTTCATCCACGTCGCCCTCATCAACAGCCTTGCCACCAGTGGCGTGCTCCAGCTCTCGATGGTGGCCACCCAGCACTGGGACCAGACCGAGGCCGGGTCCTACGCGGCGGCGCTCGCGCTGGCCACCCCAGCCTCCCTGGTGTCGCGGTCGATCAGCAGCGTGCTGTTTCCGACCTTGGCCAAGGCCCACGGCCGTGGTGACGCGGAGGGTGCGCGGAGCCAGGTCGATACGTTGACGCGCGGCCTCTTTCTCGTCAGCCTGGCGATGTTCGGACCCCTCATGGTGGTCTCGCCGACCCTGATCGGCGTGCTCTTCCCCCGGCGGGAACTGGCTACGGGCGCTCTCGTCCTGCCGATCCTGCTGTGCGCGGTGATGCTTCAGAACATGGTCATTGCCCCGATGAACACGTTGATGACCCGGTCACAACGCGATGCCCGAACGGTCATGTGGTCCAGCGTGGGGGGAGCGGTCGTCTCTGCAGTGACCTGGGCGATTGCCGCGCCGTCCGGCGGCTTCGTGGCTGTGGCCTGGGGCTATCTGGCGGGTGCCCTGGTCTCATCGCTGATTCCCTTCGCCGTGGTGTGGCGACAGCAGTCCATGGCCTGGGCTGCCCCGGTGCTTCGCGTGGCTCTCGGCGTCGGCGCGGCGTCGGTCCTGGCGTGGTGGGTACACGCGCAGCACGCGTCCGTGCTGGCGCAGGTGGTCGCGGCGCTGGGACTGCTCCTGGCCTGGCTCCTGGTTTCATGGCGCGACACCAGGGCCGTCGTCCGCCTGGCATCCCACCGCGCATGAGGTCCACGATCTGCCCTTCACCCGTCGTGGAATGATCGCGCGGTGAAGGTTCTCGCCGTGAGCACGTGGTACCCCTCGCCCGCGGCCCCCACCGCGGGGGTCTTCGTCCGCAAGGACTGTCTTGCGCTCGCTCTGGACCATGAGGTGACGGTCGTCCACCTGGCCCCGCCGGCCGCGTACGCCTCGACCCCCACGCACGAGACGGACGGGTCGCTGCGGGTGCTGCGCCTCCCGCTCGACTGGCGTCGGCCCATCCAGGTGTTGCGGGCCGTGCGGACCCTCGCCGCGATGTCAGCCGAGTTCGATCTGGTGCACTCCATGGCCTTCTCGAGCATCATCCCGCTCGCACTGCGTCGGCCGGCCAAGCCATGGGTGCACACCGAGCACTGGTCCGGGATCAGCGCCCCCTGGTCGCTCCCGCCCGGGTTGCGACAGGTCACCCCCAGGCTGGCCTCGTTGCTGGCCCTGCCGGACGTCGTCGCCCCGGTCTGCGAGTTCCTGGCCGCCGCGATCCGCCCACGACGCGCCCGCCCGACCCGGGTGGTGCCCTGCATCGTCGACCGCCCGACGCCCACCCCGGCGCGCCGTCCCGTGGGCCAGGTGGTTCGGCTCGTGGCTGTCGGCGGCCTGGTCCCTGGCAAAGATCCGGTGACCGCCGTCCGCGCACTGGCTGAGCTCCGGGCCCGGGGCGTCTCCTGCGAGCTGACCTGGGTGGGTGGCGGCCCGCTCGCCTCCGAGGTGCTGGACGTCGCCAGGGCCGAAGGAGTCGCGGACCTCGTCCAGCTGGTAGGAGCCGTGTCGCCGCAGGAGGTGGCCCGCCATCTCGCCGACGCGGACCTGTTCCTCCTGCCGACCCGACACGAGAACTTCTGTGTCTCCGCCGCCGAGGCCCTCGCGTCGGGGCGCCCGGTGGTCATCGGGAGCTGCGGTGGTCAGGCCGAGTATGTCGACGAACGGGTGGGGGAGCTCGTCCACGAGCAGACGCCGGCCGCCTACGCGGACGCGGTGCAGAAGGTGCTGGTGCGGCTCGCCGAGGTCCCGGCGGAGGAGTTCAGCAACCGTGTCGAGGAGCGGTTCAGCGTGGACACGGTTCGACGCGGTTACCACGAGGTCTATGCCCTCGCGGTGGCAGAGCACGACCGGAGAGTCGCCGTATGAGCGCGACCTCCGGCCTCGTCGAGGTCATCGTCGCCGTCCACCAAGCCGAGCGCCCCGTCGAACGGGCCGTGAGATCCGTGCTGCTCGGGGCTCCCAAGGGCACCAGCGTCACGGTCGTCTGTCACGGCATACCGTCCTCGGTGTTCGAGCAGCGGTTCGCCGACCTGACCTCCTCGCAGCTGCGGCTGATCGAGCACGCCGACGGCATCGCGAGTCCGGCCGGTCCGTTCAACGCCGGCCTGGACGCGGCCCAGGCGAAGTACGTCGCAGTCCTGGGCTCCGATGACCTGCTCGCCGCTGGGGCGCTGCCGGCCTGGGTGGCCCGCGCTGAGCGGACGGGCGCGAACGCGGTGCTCGCCAGGGTGGAACATCAGGCGGGTGGATTGGTTCGAACTCCTCCCACCCGCTGGGGCCGCCGGACGTCAGGGCTGGGCCTGGCCAAGGATCGCTTGGCGTACCGCACCGCACCGCTGGGTCTGCTCCGACGGTCCCTGGTGGACGAGCAGGGGCTGCGCTTCACCCCCGGCCTGTCCACGGGGGAGGATCTGGCGTTCGGGCTGCGGTTGTGGGCGATCGGGGAGGGGCTGCACTATGCGGCGGCCGACCCGGCATACATCGTTGGTGCGGACGCCCAGGTGAGAGTCACCATGAGCCGCCGACCGATCAGCGCAGACCTGGAGTGCTGCCTGCGCGCGGTCGACGCACCGTGGTTTGCCACCCTCGCCGCGCGTGACCGCACTGCGGTCGTCATCAAGCTGGTGCGGATCCACGTCTTCGGAGCCGTCTACAACCGGCGCGACCTGGCGTCCTGGACGGTCCAAGACCGGCAGGACCTCAGCCTCGCGGCGTCCGCCCTGCTGACGGCGGCTCCCGCGGCGAGCCGGGCGCTGTCGCTGGTCGAGCGACAGCTGCTCACGGCGTGTCTCGACGAAGCGGCCCCCGAGTCCGAGCTCGCAGCTCTGTCTGCCCGTCGGGTTCGGCACGGGCGCTGGAACACCGTGGCCACAGCCGACGTGCGCGGACTCTTGTCAGCGCAGGGACCGCTCCGGCTCATGGCTGCGTCTGCCCTCATGCGCTAGGTCGATCGTGGCCGGCAGGCCCAGACCGGACTCGCGAGCCAGCCCGATGAGCACCACGAGAATGGCCAGGCTGAGCACGGCAAGGCTCACCGGAAGCGCGACGCCGAGCAAGATCTCGAGATAGCAGAGCATCGAGACCGTGAGGGTGACCACCGCCAGCCACGCCGACCGTGGCCGAGCGAAGGCGAGGACCAAGACCAGGATCTCGCCGGGGAAGAAGTAGCGCTCACGCATGTGTGGCAGCAGAAACGGCACGGTCATGAGGACCAGGGCGGCCAGGCTCAGGCGCCGCGAGGGGTCCGACAGCACCGCCGGACGCGCGCCGACCAGCGCGAAGATCGCCAGCATGGCCGCGACCGTCAGCACGACGAAGAGGCGCGCGAAAATGGCCTCGTCCTGGCGAGGAAACCACCCCGGCAGGCTGGGGCCGTAGGCCAGGAAATGCAGGCTCCCCGCCTGCGTCGAGTAGATGTGCAGCAGCGAACCGAGGGGGCGTCCGGCGAGCCAGGCTGGGACAAGGGCGACGATCGGCCCGACGAGGGCCACCACCGGCGTCCACCAACGCTGTCTTCCGCCGAGCAGCCAGATCAGCAGGAGGAACGGGAGCAGGAACACAGCCTGGAGTTTGAAGGCGAAAGCAACCCCGAAGATCAGCCAGGACAGGAGGTGCTGGTCACGCAAGCAGTAGAAGAGGGACCACAGCAGGATCGAGGCGTACATGGCGTCGGTCTGTCCCCACGCCGCGCTGTTCAGGAAGACAGTGGGGACGAACATCGTTCCCAGGCCTGCCGCCCAGGGCACGAGGCGTCCTCCTCGGACCTGCCGGACCACGGCGGCCACCGCGAACGCGAGACTGACGTCCCCCAGCGCGGAGACTGCCTTGACGGCGACGAGCGCAGGCAGGTGAAACAGCGACGCGAGGTACAGCAGGTACAGGTACGGCGGGTTGTAGTCAGCGAAGGCTTCGCGGAAGCCGCTGAAACCCTGTTGCTGGAGGTGGAGGTACCAGGGCGCCAGGTAGATGCGCACATCTGGGCTGCTGAACGGGCCGAGGGCCCATCTGACGCCCAGGGCGCACGCCACCAGGCCGGCGAACGAGGCCAGCACGAACCCCTGCCGTCCGCCGCGTAGCCGCCATGCCAGGGGAGTCGGCAGGGTGCCGACGCGTCCGTCGCTGTTCACCATCAGGTCGTGCCCCTTCGTCGCCGTGCGCACGGATCATACGGTCATCGCCGGACGCGGGGGTCGTCGGACCGCTGCGGCCGGCCCGCTGGGTCTCGATAGGGTGCTCGGATGGCCATCCCGATCGCGCGTTTCGCGACGCGAATATTCGCCCCGGAGATCGGAGCGGCGGCGTTCCGAGAGCGACTTCTGGCCGATGCCTTCGCGAGGGCCGGGTACCGGGTCGAGGTGCTCACGACCGTGCCCCCGGCGTCGGCTCCCGCCGCGGACGACGAGGGGATCTCGGTGAGCCGCTGGCCGGTGCGCCGGGATGCCAACGGGAACATTCGCGGGTACCTGCACTACCTCAGCTACGACCTTCCGCTTGCCGTCCGCCTGCTGAGTCGGCGACCCCCCGACGTCTATGTCGCCGAGCCGCCGCCGACCACGGGTCTGGTCGTGCGGCTGGTCGCCGCTGTGCATCGTCGCCCCTACATCTGGTATGCCGCCGACGTCTGGTCGGAGGCCGCGGGCGCCGCCGGCGCGCCGCCCTGGGTGGTGAGGGTGCTCCGCGGTGTCGAGGCGTGGGTGCTCCGCGGGGCGGCGGTGGTGCTGTCGATCTCCGACGGGGTCACCGAGAAGCTGGAGACCTTCGGGGTGGAGGAGCAGCGCATCCTCACGGTCGGCAACGGGGTCGACACGACGGTCTTCACCCCCACCGGCGCCTCGATGGATCAAAGCGCGCCCTACTTCGTCTACACCGGCACCATGTCCGAGTGGCAGGGTGCGGGGGTCTTCATCCGGGCCCTGAAGCGCCATCATGACGCCGGTGGCCGGGACCGCATCGTCTTCGTGGGCCAGGGCAGCGAGCTTCCCGCCCTACGTCAGCTCGCTGAGGAGCTGGTCCCCGGCGCGGTCGAGTTCACCGGGGTCCTGTCGCCGGCCGACACGGCCCAGTGGATCCGCGGGGCGGTTGCCGCGCTGGTCTCCATCAAGCCGGGGCTGGGCTATGACTTCGCCAAGCCGACGAAGATCTATGCCGCGACGGCGTGCGGGGTGCCAGTCGTCTTCGCCGGAAAGGGTGCAGGTCCGGCGCTGGTTCAAAGCCAGGACCTCGGTTGGGCTTGTGACTACGACGAGGCCGCCGTCGCCGCGACGTTGAACGCGGCGCTGGACGCCTCGACCGCGTCGGCGGAGG
>DASYGI010000388.1:0-4040 GCA_035999925.1 Pedococcus sp. | reverse complement strand
GATGCCGGTTCGGCCAGACATGGCTCCATCGACAGCCGTATCGGTGCCGGTGCGCATCCCGGTCAGGGACGCGGCCCCTGAACACAGGCGATTTTGTGCGGCCTGTCGTCGCATGGCTGTCTCAGGCGGGGTGAGGTCACGGGCCGGACCAGGTCCTTTCCAGGTATCCAGCGTTCAGGCGCCCTCGATGGCCGCGCCGAGGAGGTCGCGGCGTCCAGGCGGTGCTCGGGATGCCGCTCATCGTGGTAACGCGTCCGACCCCGAGACGCCGCGGGTGCCAGGCGGCGCGGTCGTTCCGGTCTCGGGGGCCGGCACCGTGAACACTGCTCGGAGCCCCGGCAGTTGGCGCGCCCAGGCGCTCAGGGCAGTCAGGGGTATTCGCAGGACCAGCCAGCCGGCGCCTGCGATGAGGGCGCCGAAGACCAGGCCGCCAAGGACGTCCCACGGGTAGTGAGCGGCAATGTACACCCGCGCGAACGCCATCAGCACGGCCGCGAGAGTGGCGACGGCGCCGAGGCGCCGGTGGGCGAGCCGCAGCCCGACGGCGACAGCGCCGGCCATCACGGCGTGGTCGGAGGGGAAGGAGAAGTCGGTCGTAGGGTCCGCGAGGCGCAGGATGCCGGGGTGCGTGGCGTAAGGTCGGGCCTCGGCAAACACGTGCCCGACGGGCTGGTTCAATGCCAACGCCGCCAGCGTGGCCAGCGCCGCCCATCCGGTCGCCGCCAAGTCACGCGACGACCCGTGCCGGGCAGCGACCAAGCCAAGCAGGAGCAACAGCCCGAACAGCACCACGCCGTAGTTGGCGTACGCGAGCAGCAGGCCGTGTAGTACCGGTGTGTGGCGGGCGAACGAGTTGATGGCCAGCAGAAGTTGGTCGTCGAGGTGACGGAACTGGTTCACGGTACGGGACCTCCTAGTTTGGCGGCCGGTTCGGCGAATGGTTGCTGGTCGCCGGTGGGCGCGCCTGCCTGCCCGACCTGGACGGTGGTGCGTCGCCAGACATGAAAGGTCGACGCCAACGCCGCGACCCACGCCATGCCGAGCAGGTACGCGGCAAGGACGTCGGAGACATAGTGCACGGACAAGGCAACACGTGAGAAGCCGATGGCCGCGACCATGACCACCGCGACAGTGAATGCGGCTCGCCGCCACCCCCGATGCAGGTATGGCAGCAGCACGAGCAGCAGCACCATGTACCCGACGATGGCGGCCTGGGCGTGACCGCTGGGGAAGCTCTTGCCCGGCTCTGTCAGAAGCGGGTGGTCCACGCTGGGCCGGGAGCGGTTGGTGGCCGTCTTGACGAACGTGTTGAGCAGTGACGAGCCAGCGTTGGCCACGATGACGAAGACGGCCACGCGCACCCGCCGCCGAAAGAGCAGGACCGCGGCCAGGACCACGGTGACGATCTGCCAGGCCAGGCCGGACCCGGAGTTGCTGACGGCCTCCATGAGCGTCGCGAAGCCGTGATGCGCCAGGGCGTACCGGTGCAGGCCGTCACGGGCGCTGCCGTCCAGGTCGCGTAGCGGACCCCACTTGGACTCCACCGACAGCAGCAGGAGGCCGAAGGGGACCGCGAGCACGCCGACAGCGACTGCGGCCAGGGTGACCCGCGCGCCGAACTGCCGCTGCGAGGCCAGCGAGCCGCGCAGGCGGTCCCGGGCAGCAGCGAACATGGTCAACCTTTCCTTCGATGGACCTCCGGGCCGTTAACGCCGGACGAGGCCGCGTCCCGACCGCGAGTCGCAGATGTCCAGGTTGGTGCACACCGTCACCTTCGGTGTAGGCCAAACCATCCCTGGTCAGTCCTGGCACTCGCCGGGCAGCTCAGGAGGGAGGGTGCCACGACCTATACCTCGCTGCGGAACTCGGCACGCGCAGCCTCGAGCCGTTCCTTGAAGGAACCACCGGTGGCTCGGGACGCCATTTCCGGGACCAAGCCCAACGCGTCAAGCATCCTAGTGAACTGCTCCTCGTCCGCCTTTCCGTCCAGCTTCGGCAGCTCCACATGTTCCTCCGCCTCGGCATGAGCCACGACGGAGGAAGCCAGATCCTCGAACGCGGAGGTGAACTGGGCCGAGCTGGCATCCATCTGCTCCAACGCTGCGATGGCAGAGCCGGCTTCGTCCTCCTCCGCGGTGCGCTCGTCCACGATGGCGGCTTCGTCTCCGGTGAGGTCCGCTTTGGCTATGGCGTGGATGCATTCCTCTTCGGCGGCCTCGTGGGCGGCGAGCAGAGCGCACAGCGTTGTGAAGGCGCCCTGACGTTCAGCGGGTTCGGCGCCCCGGACGGCCTCGATCAGGTCCTTGACCCGAGCGTGCTGCTCGGTCAGGGCGGTCTTGACGTCTTCGAGCGTCGCGCTGGTCATGGAGGCTCCCTCGTTGTTCCAGTGGGTCAGCAGCCCGCTACCCGATGGCGCGCCCTTCGAAACCGGAGCCGGCAGGGCCAATCAACCGTGGATCCTCACGACCGGACTTGGGTCACCAAAGTGAGCGCAACCATAGGTCGTCGGGCGAAGTGGGACCGCGGTCCCAAGAGACCAACAGAATGCGATGCGCGGGGCGCCCCCAACGCATCGCAGGATGCTTCGTCACCCCTGCGCATCCACCCGCCTGGGCGATGCGCGCAGTTGCTGCAGGAAGTGCAGCTGTGAACGCGCCAACCACGACCAGATCCCACGTGTGACGCTTTGGCCAGCTACCACCGACTTGGCCGGTACGGCTTGACCCCGCACAAGCACCGTCGGCGCCAACCCCGGCGGGAAGTGATTTGGGTCGGACGCCTTCGGGCCAGGCGTGCTGGCCGGCCCGGGGCGCGACGAGCGGCATGTCGCAGGCGTGTCGACTAGGGGCAGTTACCTCACCTCCGCAGCCCGCCCCGCTGCGTCTGCGGGTCGAGGGACATGGCTGGCGGTGTGGCCACGATAAGGAGTGACGTCGAGGACAGGGCGCAAGAATGGGTTGGCCCGAGTAGCGTTCGCTAGGGAAGGGTGTGACGCACGGGCAGCTCGCGGTTCCACGTAGAGACCGTGCGGAGAAGTCTCCTACCCTCCTGCCGAACAAGAAGGGGTCGGCGGCTCGGGCCCGTTACACCCTTTGTCCAGTCCCTCCAGCGGGGACACCGGTCGGGGCAGCCGCCGGGCGTGACTCATAAGTCGGGCAGCTGACTGATTTCCGGTGGTTCTCCGGCGGCTTCGGCGAACGTGTCGAGGCAGTGGTGCAGGGCGATGCGGTCGGAGGCCGACATGTTCTGCAGGATCGAGATGAAGGCGCGCCGTCGGTGCTCCATGATCGTCTCGACGAGTGTGGACCCTTGGGGTGTCAGGGAGAGCAGGAGATTTCGGCGGTCGCTCGCGGAGGTTCGACGCTCGACGAGACCGGCCGCCACGAGTCGTTCGCAGAGCCTGCTCGCGCTTGAGAGGTGCACATCGAGGGCATCGGCGACCTGCGTGGTCGTCACGTCGGGACGGGTGGCGACCAGCACCAGAACGCGTAGCTGCGGCCAGGTCAGGAGGTCACCGCCCTGGGCCAGTGACGAGGCGACGACGGCAGAGAAGACGCGGGCCGCACGCATGATCACAGTCAGATCCTCGGGAACGATCCCCGGCGTAGGTGGGGTCGGAGACATGGCTCCACTATCGCGCGATGATGGCTGACATGCAATGATTGGCATACTGCAAGTGTTTCCACTGACGAGGAGAGGTGCGGCAGATGCGTCGACTGGTGGCGATCACGGGGGCCAGCGGAGGGGTTGGACGGGCGACGGTTCGTGAGTTCGCCCGCCGCGGGGACCGGCTCGCACTCTTGGCCAGGGGTGAGGCCGGGCTTGCCGGGGCCGAGGCGGAGGCCCGGGAGCTCGGAGCCGATGTGCTAGCCATTGCGGTTGACGTCGCCGATGCGGATGCCGTGGCGGCCGCGATAGAGCGGATCGAGACCGAGATGGGGCCGATCGATGTCTTGGTCAACGTCGCGTTCACCTCGGTGTTTGCCCGGTTCGAGGATGTCACCGCCGCGGAGTACAAGCGCGCCACCGAAGTGAGCTAT
>DASYGI010000387.1:0-3197 GCA_035999925.1 Pedococcus sp. | reverse complement strand
CGGCCATCATCGTGCTGGGTTCCAAGGTGAGCACAGATGCGGTCACCAAGATCGTCAGCTTCGCGGCCCTCGGCATCTACCTTGGATTTCAGATGGTGGTCCTGGCCGCGCTGCGCGCCCGACTCAAGGGCTGGGTGCCGTCGGGCCAATACACGTTGGGTCGATGGGGCCTTCCCGTCAATGTCGGCGCGCTGGTCTATGGCGTCCTGGCGATCATCAATATGGTCTGGTCGAGCCGGACTCCGGGCGCGCCTTGGTACGACGACTGGATCGTCGGCGTATCAGGCGTGGCGGTCGTGGGTTTGGGGTTGATCTACATGGCACTCCATCACAGCTACGGCCGCAGCGAGGCGCCGTTCAACGACGCCATCCCGGCGCAGCCGGCGGAGGTACCGGCCCTCGAGCTTTCCGCCTGAGACACATCGAGCTGCGCCCGGGGCGGTCCGTCCCGGGCGCAGCTGTGCGTTCAACAGGACGCCGGAACAGCCCCACCTGACTGCGGCAGCCGATCGGCGATGCCTCTAACGCGACTTAGACCGATCCGCCTCGATCGCTGAGCCGCCGCGTCAATATCTCCCGCACACCCAGACGCCCAGTCGCTCGGCATGGCCACAGTCTGTTCGAGCGCGCCTATTGACCCACGCTCCCATCCATGGGCGCGTCGGCAACTCGCTCATGGGCTGCTTGAGGTCTCCCTCGACCTGCGGCCTGCCTGAGGATGCCAAGTCAGGGCGTGCGAGTTTCTCGACGGCGAGACGTCCCCGTCAAGGGAGCTGCAGCTCACCGTCGACCCGTCGCGGGATAGCCCGGCGGTTGTCGTCCTGGAGCGCAGGTAGCAGCAGCTCACTCGGGTACGACTGGTGGTGGCACAGAGGGCGCCGGAACCGGCGGATGGAGTGGGCCCCACCGACGTGTTTAGCGGCGTCGTGGTGGCCGGGCTGGGCCCTCCTCAGTGCATCGCCCAGCTCTCGGCAAGCCCCAGTCGACTAGGCGTTCCAGATCAACCACCCGGCTCGGTCGCCGAGGAGGCTGAGCAGGGAGGCGAGGGCCGCGATGTCCTCTGGCTCGGCGTGGACCGCGGCCGTGGGCTGGCCGGTCAGGGCGGCGGCCGTGTTCACAACTCCTCGGTGTCGGCATACCCCACGAGCAGAGATGTCGGTCCGAAGCACTCGGTGAGCTGGTCATCGAGGTAGTTGAGCAGATTGGTTGCGCTGGTGCACAGCAGCGTCGGGCAGCGTGGTCCGCGGCGGCGCGTCCTGGATCGACCACCACCTCCAAGGCCGGATGGCCCGACAGCCGGGTGAGCTCGTCTAAGTGCCGACGGAAGACGTCAGCACTCAGCATGCGGCCGGAATGCACACCTCATACGGCCTCGGCTCAAGGCGCGGGAGGCCGAAAACGCCGAAGTGGTGCTCCTCCAAGGTGCCAAAGCCCGAGGAGACAGCGAGCTCGTGCAGGTCGTTGACGCAGCCCCGCGAAGGCTGCCAGACCGCGGCGACGTGGCTGAGGACACGCATCAAAATCGCCCCTCAGCGCCCGGCCACCGGCTGACGCCAAAGTCCGGGCGACCGTCGTCGCCGGTCCGTGGTCCGGGATGGGCACAGGGCCATATAGCACTCGGGTGCTAGACGCCTCACGCTCACGACCCACGTGGCCTGCCGGCCTCCGCCATCCCTCAGACGGGCCACAAGTGGGCCACACGGACCGGCCCAGAGGTGGTCCCGAAGGTCACCACGTGTCATTTCCGGGAGCACAAATCCGCCGCTGGCGCAGTCCTTAACCGGATTCCCAAGCTGGACACGCGAGTTCGATTCTCGTCACCGGCTCCACGAGATGTTCGCGAAATTCAAGGACATGTGTTCGCGAGATTCAGCCGCCCTTGGGTGCGATAGGCCGTCAACTGCGTGGCGCATCCCCTCCACGACGAGCGCGTCGCCGCTCCGTCGGGCCGTCCCACGGCCGCGGGGTCGATTGCTCCTCGGACGTCGAGCCCCCGAATGGGAAGGCGTCTTACCGCCGCCAGCGGACCACGCTCACGGGCGGCGGTCAAAGTCCCGGGACGGCGATGTTGCGACGATGTCGGAGAGTTCGCACGCCGACTTACGTTCAAGTCCGGGCATGCGAACCGGCGCACCGCTAACGTTCGCGCGGTGACCACCATCGTGCTCAACGGGGCCAGCAGCTCGGGCAAGTCCAGTCTTGCCGCCGAGCTCCAGCGACGTTGGTCAGGCGCGCTCCTGGTCACCGGCATCGACACCTTCCTGGCCGGCTTCCCAGGGGAGCTGTTCAGCGGGCCAGGCGAGGACGGGCGCCCCGGACCCACCGCCGAGGGATTCAACGTGCTGCCGGGTGAGGGCCCAGCACCGTCATGGGTGCCGCTGCCGGGTCCGGCCGGCCTGCAGCTGATCCGCGCCGCACACCGCGCATGGCGGGCCGTCGGCGACTCCGGCCAGGACCAGGTCGTGGACCACGTCCTGCTAGACCCCGCGTCCAAGAAGGACGCCCGCGAGGTACTGAGTGGACCGGGGTACGTCTGGGTGGGCATCCGATGCGATGTCGATGAGGTGGTGCGTCGCGAGACCGCCCGAGGCGATCGCTTCCCGGGCGCTTCCGGAACTAGCGCACTAGTACACGACGGCATGAGCTACGACCTCGAGCTCGATGTCACGCGGACATCCCCCGCAGAGCTCGCTGAACGGCTGCACGCCGTGTTCTAGGATCCAGAAAAGTCCGATCATCGCGGCGACGCGGCGCGCCCCAACGGGCAGCGGACCCGGCGCAGGCGGCGGTCCCTGAAGGCCAACGCAGGAGTGGTGCCGCAGCGTGGGCCAGCACAGATCCATTCCGCTGGCGGAGCCCCCGAGCTGGACACACGCCGTTCGATGCTCGTCACAGGCTGCGCCCCGCCCGCCCACGGCACCCTGATCCAAACCCTGAGCTACCCGCGAGGCACCTGTCATGACGCGGCGCCAAGACGGTCGCATCGAGGTAACGAATGACCGCCTGACGACCCCATGGAGCCGCAGCAGGGGAGGCCCATGACAACTCATTTGTCGGGGGGACGCGTGCCCTCTTTGCCAAACCCTGAACAACTTTGGGGCGTTCGCGACTTTTGTGGCCATAACCGGCTCCGAGATGGCTCGTTGGCCCAGTGGGTGGCCACGCCGGTCCCCCTCCCCCGAACGAAGGGCCCCTCG
>DASYGI010000386.1:0-2156 GCA_035999925.1 Pedococcus sp. | reverse complement strand
CCCAGCCGAAGATCTCGCCGTAGAACGCGCCGGCGCGTGCGCCGTCGTCGTAGGGAAGCTCGAAGTGGACGATCCGACCGCTCATGACGCGACCTCCTGGTGGCTGGTTCCGGGCTAGCTCTGGGGTGGGCCGGCTGGTGGTTCCGTCGGTCCGCTGCCCGAACCACCAGTCTGCTCCGCCGTCCCCCGGTCGTCACCGGAACGGGACGATCCATCCAGCCTGCCGTCGCGCTTGCCCTCGCCGTCCCCGGTCCCGCCGCCGGTCCCGTTGCCTTCGGCCTCGGCTTCGGCCTCGCGCTGGCGCTCTTCGGCCCGGTAGGACATCCGTCGCATTCGGGCGTTCATGTTTCGCATCAACAGGTAGAGCGCGAGAGCCAGGACGAAGAAGGCGACGAAGCCCCAGATCCCGGGCCCGACAGTCGTGGACGGCTCGCCGTTCATACGGTCGCCTCCTGACGCCCGTCGTAAGCGATCTTCAGGTCACCGCTCGTGGCGAGCCGGTCCCCGGTGGCACTGTCGGGGATGCCGGCGAAGAGGTCGTCCTCGTCGGCGGCCACCGGGAGGTAGGACAGCGCCGCCTCGTAGTCCTCCGTGGGCCATGCCGCAGCCTGCAGGTCGCGCGGAACTCGGAACCAGGTGCCGCCCGGGTCGACCTGGGTGGCGTGCGCCAGCAGGGCTTGGTCACGCTGGTCGAAGTAGTCCGAGCAGTGCACCCGGGTGGTGATCGTCCGCACCGGTCGATCCCCCCAGTTCTCCAGCCACTCGGCATACGGGCTCTCCTCGCCGAGCGAGATGAGCGCCTCGTGGAAGGCCACGATCCGTTCCTTCGTAAAGGTCTGGTGGTAGTAGATCTTGAGTGGCTGCCAAGCCGGCCCGGCATGTGGGTAGGCCGCCGGGTCACCGGCCGCCTCGAACGCGGCCATCGACACCCGGTGACACATGATGTGGTCGGGGTGGGGGTAGCCCCCGTTCTCGTCATACGTCGTCAGGACATGCGGCCGGAACCGACGGATCTCACGGACCAGGGCCTCGGTGCTGACCTCGAGCGGCTCGAGGGCGAAGCACCCGTCGGGCAACGGCGGCAGCGGGTCACCCTCGGGCAGTCCGGAGTCCACGAACCCCAGCCAGGTGTGCTGGACCCCGAGAATCTCCTGGGCGCGCTTCATCTCCTCACGCCGGACCCGAGGCAGGTCCCGGGCGATGTGGGGATCGTCCTTGAGGTTGGGGTTGAGCACGTCCCCGCGTTCGCCGCCGGTGCACGACACGACGAGGACGTCGCGCCCCTCGGCGACATACTTCGCCATCGTCGCCGCCCCCTTGCTCGACTCGTCGTCGGGGTGCGCGTGAACTGCCATGAGCCGTAACCGGTCAGCCACCTGCTCAACCTCTCTCGCCATCACGGACAATGGAGTGCCTGCTTGTGGCAAAGCACTGAACCGTTGGACATCCTCTCACCAGCCAGAAGGGCTCCTCCATGCCGCTCCCCCGCCCCGCACCAGGTACCGGGAAGTGGTGGGTCGTGGGCATCGTCGGCTGCACCCTGGGCACGGCGCTGGCCATCTGGCTGGCCCTGGCCAACACCCTGGGTCAGATCACCTGGACCGACACGGGCTACCAGGTGGTCGACGACCGGTCCGTTCGCGTGGACTTCGATGTGGACCGGGCGCCGGGCCAGGCCGTGACCTGCCGGGTCAAGGCACTGGACCAGGCTTTCGGCGTGGTTGGGGTGGTTGACGTGCCCATTCCCCCGACGACCCAGCGCACTGTGCACCACCGAACGGTGGTCCGCACCGCCTCCCGAGCTGTGACGGGCGTCGTGGACACCTGCTCGGCCACCGGGTGACGGCCTCCGCGCCACGTGTGGGGGCCACGGTTCGAGCTATCACGAAATGGACCGTTTCCGACGGCGGGCTGTAGAATCGTCCTTTCACCGAGCGGTCTGGACCTGACGACGCGAGCGTGGTCGGTCCGGGCCGTTACGCGTAACACCCTCCCTTTGGCGCAGCCGCGCACCTGGGAACCCAATCAAGGAGTACGACGTGAGCGACACCGCGACCCCCACCGCGAGCTACCTGACCCAGGAGGCCTTCGACCGACTGAAGGCTGAGCTGGACCAGCTCTCCGGCGACGGCCGTACGGAGATCGCCAAGAAGATC
>DASYGI010000385.1:0-9502 GCA_035999925.1 Pedococcus sp. | reverse complement strand
CCCCGGCGAGATCCTGGTCCTGGTCCTCGCCTTCGTTCGGCCGCGCTCTACCTGGCTGGCCGTGGTCACCCTCACGGTCTCGATGCTCTGCTATCTCGAGATCCTGCTCGGGGTCGCCCTTCCGGTGAGCCTGACCGTGCTCAGCCTGCCCATTCTGGTCGTGCTCATCGGGTTGGCTCGCGAGGCCGGTCTAAGCCTGCCAATCCGCATGGACCTACCGCATGAGGGCAGACGAAGCCATGAGCCGGAGGGGTCCCTGCGCTGACAGCAGCCCGCGCAGGTCGGGCGTGGCCACGGTGTTCCAGCGCCCGTGCCTGACCCGACGGGCAGACAGCTCGGTGAGCTCGGACTCAGGCGATGCTGCGTCCAGACCTGCCGACAGCAGCTGGCGCTCGACCAGCGACAGCGCGCGGCTCGCGGCAGGAGCCGCTGTCAGCATGGCGGACGCCGTGGAGCTGAGGTCCTGCCGGTCCTGGACGGTCCAGGAGGGCAGTTCGCGCCGGTTGTAGATGGCGCCGAAGACGTGGATCCGCACGAGCTTGACGACGACCGCAGTACGGTCCCGCGGGGCGAGGGTGGCGAACCACGGCGCGTCGACGACGCGCAGGCAGCACTCGAGGTCTGCGCTGATCGGTCGGCGGCTCATGGTCACCCTCACCTGAGCGTCCGAGCCCACGATGTATGCCGGGTCGGCGGCCGCATAGTGCAGGCCCTCGCCGTTGGCCCACAGTCGCAACCCGAAGGCGAGGTCCTCCCCGGTGGACAGGCCAGGCGTGAACCGCAACCCCTGCTCCTCCAGCAATGACCGTCGCAGCAGTCCCAGGGGTGCGGTGCGATAGGCCAACCGGTCCTTGGCCAGCCGCAGCCCCGAGGTGCGGCGTCCCCAGCGGGTTGGCGGGGTCCGAACCAGCCCGCCGCCCTGATGTTCCACCCTGGCGAGCACGGCATTCGCACCCGTGGCCTCGGCCCGGGCCACCCAGGCCGGCAACGCCCCCTCGGCGAGCAGGTCATCGGAGCCCATCACTGCGACGTACTTCGCCTGGGCCGAGTCCAACCCGGCATTGAACGGGCCGGCCGGACTGGCGATGCCGTCGACATGCTCGATCAGTCTCACCTGCGAGGAGGTCACGTCGGCGAACCGCTGCTCGAAGGCCGAGGACGGCAGGCCATGGCAGACGACGGTGACCCGGGTGCCCTCCGGCGCTCCGCGCAGCACTGACCTCACAGCCCGTTCGACCGGCCGTTCGACCTGGTGGACCGCGACGATCACGTCGACGAGACCCGATGTCGGGCTCATCCGGCGACTCTCCGGTCGCGCTCTGCCTGGGCGAGGGCATAGACCTCGTGGTAGCCGCGTCGTACCGTGTCGACGCTGAACCGCTCCTCGACCCGGTTGCTGAACTCCTCCGCCGGTACCTCGGCGAGCCGCAGCAGCACGTTCTGCACCGCCTCGGCATACGCGCCGGGGGTCTGCTCGTGGACCAGCTCACCGACCCGCTGGTCGACATACTCGGCCTGGCCGCCACAGCTCCCGATAACCACCGGGCGTCCTGATGCGAGGGCCTCGGCCGCGGAGACGCAGAAGTTCTCGTGCCGGGTCGGCAGGAGGAACACGTCCGCCTCAGCGAGATACCTGGCCACCTCCTGCGGCGACACAGCTCCCACCAGCTCGACGAGGTTCGCGACCCCCTCAGCCTCGGCGACCTCCAGCACCTCGGAGGCGAGGGGGCCGCCGCCCACCCAGGTCAGCTGGCAGGACACGCCCCGTGCCCGGAGTTCCGCGACTGTCCGGACCGCGGTCACGGGATCCTTCCCCGGCACCAGGCCACCGACGGACACCAGGCGGACGACCTCGCCGACCGGGCGGCGCGCCGGGGTGGGCGTCGGGCGGTCGACGATGCACGGCACCACCCGAGTCGGTCGGCCGCGTCGGGGGCGGATCGCGGTGGCCAGGAACTCGCAGACCGGGGCGACGACATCCGGCAGCGCCAGCAGCGAGGCCAGTCTGGGGGTCACCTGTCGCAACCCGGGGGGCAGCGACCACGGAGCGCTGATCCCGGACCAGTGTTCGGTGTGCACCCATGGCCTGGCCGGCCGGCGCAGCGCGAGCGGGATGAGGCTCGAGAAGGCCATGGAGTGCACCAGGTCGACCTCGGCAGACATCGCCGCGAGGGTCCGGACAGCGCGCAGCACCTGGACCGGCCGGCGCCAGTCGAGCGGGAGCCGCAGCACCCTCAGCGAGCCGTCCGTCTCGTGCGCGGGGGCCGAGGCGTACGCAGCCCGTGGGGCAAGGTGCACGACCGTCACCTCATGGTCCAGCGCGAGGGCAAGACAGTCCTTGCGGACGAACACCCCCGCGGTGGGGGCCGCGGGCGATGGGTACCACGTGCTGACGGCGAGAACCTTCACCGCGCGATCATTCCACGCCGGATGAAGGGCCGATCGTGGACCTCAGACGCCAGAGGTCACGCGCGGTGGCGTGCCAGCCGGCTGACAGCCCTGGTGTCCGACCAGGAAACCATCAACCAGGCGAGGAGCAGTCCCAGCGCCGCCACCACCTGAGCCAGCACAGAGGCATGCTGCACGTGTACCCACCACGCCAAGGCTGACGCCGCCGCGATGCCCAGGGCCACTCGCAGCACCGGGGCAGCCCACGGCATGGACTGCTGTCGCCACACGACGGCGAAGGGAATCAGCGACGAGACCACAGCACCCGCCAGATAGCCCCATGCCACCGCCACGAAGCCGCCCGTCGGCGCGGCAGCCACCCAGATCGCGGCAGAGACGACGGCTCCCCCGACGCTGGACCACATGACGGTTCGCGCATCGCGTTGCGACCGGGTCATCAGGGTGTTCATCGGGGCAATGACCATGTTCTGAAGCATCACCGCGCAGAGCAGGATCGGCAGGACGAGCGCGCCGGTGGCCAGTTCCCGCCGGGGGAAGAGCACGCCGATCAGCGTCGGCGAGACCACCATCAGCGGTCCGAACATTGCCAGGCTGATCAGGAAGAGGCCTCGGGTCAACGTGTCGACCTGGCTGCGCGCACCCTCCGCGTCACCACGGCCATGGGCCTTGGCCAAGGTCGGAAAGAGGACGCTGCTGATGGAGCGCGACACCAGGGAGGCTGGCGTGGCCAGGGCGAGCGCCGCCGCATAGGACCCGGCCTCGGTCTGGTCCCAGTGCTGGGTGGCCACCATCGACAGCTGGAGCACCCCACTGGTGGCGAGGCTGTTGATCAGGGCGACGTGGATGAACGCGTTCATCTCCGCCCGCAGCGCTGGGGCCAACCGAACGTCGGATCGTCGCGGGAGGTTGCACGCGGCATACAGGACGTAGCCGATGAGCAACGGCAACAACAACAGCCAGGTCACCCGGCCAACGAGGGCCGCTACCAGGAGGACGATGGACAGCAGGGCCGTGAGGCAGTCCCAGGCGGTCGCCCGGGCGACCCGACCTGCACCAAAAAGCAAGCTGCGAGCGAACAGGTACCCGGCCGTGGCCACCACGAGCACCCCGGTGATCGCTGCCTCGGTCCAGGAGAAGTGCAGCAGCGACGGCGACGCGACCACGGTGAGGACACCGAGGATCGCGCCGGTCACATAGGTCACCTTGATGAGGTGGCTGGTCACGGCCCGCCCCTCGGCGAGGTCTCCCGCGCCTCGCGACCTGGCCAGGAACTTCGTCACGGCCATGGCGCTGGCGCCGGGGTACAGCAGGCTCGCGAACAACGCCAGTGAGATCGAGCTGTTGACCTGCCCGAGCGCGACCTTGCCCAAGACGGCCCCGATCAGGGTGCTGTAGGCAAAGCGCACCAACCCCGAGACAATCATGCCCCCGGTGGACAGGGCGGTCTGGGTGCCGACGGTCTCGGGGGTGTCGACCGTGACCTCCGGCAGTCCGGGACGGAGCTGACGCAGCACCCACTGGGAGCGGACCGCTGAGCTGGGCCGCGCCACTAGGCTCGATTCCCGGCGTTAGCCGTCAAGTGTCACGACCCGGCCGGTGGTCGCCGACTCGATGCACGCCTCCGCCACCCGGACCACCTCCAGACCCTGGCTCATGGTGACGATGTCGGCGTCCTTTCCGAGCACCGCGTCGCGGAAGTTCTGGTGCTCGACACGCAACGGCTCGGGCTTGGCGATGGCATAGCGGATCGTGTCGCCCTCGGACACCCCGCGGAACCGCGAGATGTCGTCCCAGGTGGTGGTGACCTCACCGTTGGCGTGGAAGGTCAGGTCTGCCGTCAAGGTGTCGGCGACGAAGGCCCCGCGCTCTCCGGTGATGATCGTGACCCGCTCCTTGAGCGGAGAGAGCCAGTTCACCAGGTGGTTGGTGACCGTTCCGTTGCTCAGCTGCCCCACGATGGCGACCAGGTCCTCGTGCTCACGTCCGGACTTGTAGGTCGTCCGAGCGGCCACCGAGGTGTAACGCTGCTGGGTGACCCACGCGGTGAGGTCGATGTCGTGGGTGCCCAGGTCCTTGACCACACCGACGTCCGCGATGCGAGCCGGGAAGGGACCCTGGCGCCGGGTCGCGACCTGGTACACGTCACCGAGCTCGCCGGCCTCGAGCCGCGCCCGAGCCTGCTGCAGCGCCGGGTTGTAGCGCTCGATGTGACCGACTGCTCCGACGAGGCCCTGGTCGGCGAAGGCCTTGGCCAGCCGCTCCGCGGAGGGGGTGTCCTGCGCCAGCGGCTTCTCGATCATGGTGTGCACGCCGGCCTCGGCCAGCGCCAGACCGATCTGCTCGTGCAGGGCGGTGGGCACCGCCACCATGCAGTAGTCGAGCCGCTCGCTGATGAGCTCCTCGACGGTGGCGTGGATGGGGCGACCTCCGGCCACCGAGTGCGGGTCACCGCCGGCATCCGCGACCGCGACGAGGTCGACGCCCTCGAGAGAGGCCAGCACCCTGGCGTGGTGGCGGCCCATCATCCCCAGACCGATCAGGCCGGCGCGCAGGTTAGCCATCTCAGGCACCAGCCTTCGCGAGTGCGTTGACCGCAGCGACGATGCGCTCCAGGTCGTCCTGCGACAGTGAGGGGTGCACCGGCAGCGACAGGCACTCGCGAGCCGCCTTCTCGGTCTCCGGAAGGTCGACCTCGACCTGGAAGGGAGCCAGTCGGTGGTTGGGCACCGGGTAGAACATGCCCGAGCCGACGTTGTACTCGTCCTTGAGCGCCTTGGCCAGACCGTCGCGGTCCTCGGGCACCCGCACCGTGTACTGGTGGTAGACGTGCACCG
This sequence comes from Pedococcus sp., assembly GCA_035999925.1. GTDB lineage: Bacteria > Actinomycetota > Actinomycetes > Actinomycetales > Dermatophilaceae > Pedococcus. Next base: position 4,259 of record DASYGI010000385.1, on the reverse strand, counting down.
CGCCATCGGCGACCGGCGGGGGCGTGACCCCGACCAGGTTCGTGGTCAAGAAGGCGGCGTTCTCCTGGCGCTGCTTGGTCCAGGCGTCGACCTTCTTGAGCTGCTCGCGACCGATGGCCGCATGGATGTCGGTCATCCGGGTGTTAAAGCCGACGACCTCGTTGTGGTACTGCTTCTCCATGCCCTGGTTGCGATAGAGCCGCATCAGGTGCTCGATCTCGTCGGTGGCGACGGAAACCATGCCGCCCTCGCCGGAGGTCATGTTCTTGGTGGGGTACAGGGAGAACATCCCGAACGAACCGAACGCCCCCACCGGAGTGCCGTTCAGGGACGCACCATGCGCCTGGGCGGCGTCCTCGAACACCTGCAGGCCGTGCTTGTCGGCGATGGCCATCAGCTCGTCCATCTTGGCCGGGTGACCGTAGAGGTGAACCGGCATGATCCCCACCGTCCGGTCGGTGATCGACGCCTCGACCGATGCCGGGTCCAGGCCGAAGTCGTCCGCGCTGATGTCCGCGAACACCGGGGTCGCGCCCGTGAGGGCCACCGAGTTGGCGGTCGCCGCGAAGGTGAACGACGGGACGATCACCTCGTCGCCGGCCTTGACGCCGCTGGAGAGCAGCCCCAGGTGCTGGCCGGAGGTGCCGGAGTTGACCGCGACGCAGGCCCGCCCGAGCCCGAAGTGCTCGGCGAACTCCTGCTCGAACGCCTTGACCTCAGGGCCCTGCGCCAGCATCCCGCTGCGCAGTACACGGTCGACAGCCTCGCGCTCCTCGTCACCGATCAGCGGCTTGGCGGGGGGAATGAACTCACTCATGAATCTGCAGCCTCCATCAGGCGGTCGTGGTCTTCGATGTACGTCGCACCCGTGGCCGGGCAGACCCAGGTGCCGTCCTCGTCGCGGGTCAGGGGGACTCCGGCGCGACCGACCCAACTGATCCGGCGTGCCGGCGTCCCCGCCACGAGAGCGAAGTCGGGCACGTCCGAGATGACGACGGATCCCGCCGCGACCAGCGCCCATCGCCCGATGGTCACAGGGGCGACGCACACGGCGCGAGCTCCGATCGACGCGCCGGTGCGACAGGTGACCCCGACCGCCTCCCAGTCGTCGCCGGTCTTGATCGAGCCGTCCGGGGCAACCGCCCGCGGGTAGTGGTCATTGGTGAACACCACCGCCGGGCCGACGAACACGCCGTCCTCGAGCACGGCCGGCTCGTAGACCAGGGCATAGTTCTGCAGCTTGCAGTTGTCGCCCATCCGCACGCCGGTGCCGACGTAGGCTCCGCGCCCGACGATGCAGTTCTCGCCGAGGACGGCGTCCTCACGCACCTGCGCCAGGTGCCAGACCGATGAGCCGTCGCCGATCTGAGCGCTCGCGGCGACATCAGCCGAGTCGACAATGCGCGTCACCATTGCTCAGGCCTTCCGCTCGGCCTGGCCCACGACCAGGAAACGGACGTCCGGGAACCGCTCGGGGTCGAGGCTGCGACGACCATCCAGCACCACGCGCACCGAGGGGAAGTCGGCCTGGGTGAGCGACCGGTACTCGGCGTGGTCCGCCTGAACCACCACGACGTCCACGGCCTGACCGATGTCGTACGGCTCCCAGCCGAGCTCCCGCAGCTCGCTGTCGGTGAACATCGGGTCCTGCACGCGGACCCTGGCACCAACCCGCTCGAGCTCTGCGACAGTGGCGTAGACCCCCGAGAACGCGGTCTCCTTGACCCCGCCGCGGTAGGACGCGCCAAGTACTGCGACCTGCAGGCCTTCGAGGCTGCCACCGGCGGCTTCCGCCGCAACCCCGACCGAGTATGCCGGCATCGCGGCATTCGCCTCACGCGCTGCGCGGACGACGGTGGCATCGGGGTCGTTCCACAGATAGAGCCGCGGGTACACCGGGATGCAGTGCCCACCCACGGCGATACCTGGCCGGTGGATGTGGCTGTACGGCTGGGAGTTGCTGGCCTCGATGACCTGGTAGACGTCGATCCCGTGGGTCGCGGCGAAGGCGCCGAACTGGTTGGCCAGCGCGATGTTCACGTCTCGGTAGGTGGTCTCGGCCAGCTTGGCCATCTCGGCCGCTTCGGCGCTGCCGAGGTCCCACACCCCGTTGCCGCGCTCGAGGTCCGGCCGCTCGTCGAACTGGAGCACGGCCTGGTAGAAGTCCACCGCCGCATTCGCGCCGGCCTCGGACAACCCACCCACGAGCTTGGGGTACTTGCGCAGGTCAGCGAAGACGCGACCGGTGAGCACCCGTTCGGGCGAGAACACGAGCTGGAAGTCCGAGCCCTCGGACAGCCCGGAGATCTGTTCGATCATGGGCTTCCACCGGGTGCGGGTTGTTCCGACCGGCAGGGTCGTTTCGTAGATCACCAAGGTGCCGGGCTTGAGCCCTCGGGCGATGTCCCCGGTGGCCGAGTCCATCCAGGCGAAGTCGGGACGGGCCTGGTCGTCCACGAAGAGCGGGACGACGACGACGACGACATCGCTGTCGGCGACGGCCGACGCGGTGTCCGTGGTCGCCTGGAGCTCACCACTGGACACCACCTCCTTGAGGTACTCAGCGAGGTTGGCTTCGCCGGGGAAGGGCTCGGCGCCGCTGTTCACGAGGTCCACCAGGCGCTGGTTGACGTCGGCCCCAAAGACCCGGTGCCCGGACTTGGCGAACTGCACTGCCAGGGGCAGTCCGATCTTGCCCAGCCCCACTACGGTGATCTTCACAACGCTCCTTCGCTTTCGGCTCGCCGTCGATCCTAAGGCCTTGGCCGCGAAGCACCGTCCGCAGCCGTCCTGCCCGGCGAGCGCTCAGGGCCGGAAGAGCCGATGCGGCGCAAGGAGCCGACGCGGCTCGATGGCCACAACTGAGACGAGCGTCAGCACGACGGGCACGAAGGTCAGCAGATATCGCGACCGGCCCTGGAAAATGGTCGTGAAGGCGGCAATTCCGAGGACAGCCAGCGCCAGCAGTACCGTTCCCGGTCGCGGTCGGGCGACCAGTAACCCCACCCCGCCGACGAGCAGTACCAGGAGCCACAGCGCCTGGGTGAGCTCGGCCCGAAGCGGATACCACTGGCCACCGGAATGGTTCACCTGAGCCAGCAGCCGTGCGGGCGGGGAGTGCGAGATCACGCTCGTCAGCTTGGCGTCCTTGGCCGACTCCCCGAACGCGTAGAACATGCCGTCGCCCCAGTTCCACGCCGTCTTCTTCGCGGCGAACGTGGCGTAGCCGGTGACACCGAGGTTGTGCAGCCGAAGCAGGATGTTGCGACGGGAGTAGATCGTCATCTGATGGGTCGTCATGCCGTACGTCGCCGAGACCACGGCTGCCGAGTACGCGCCGTAGGCCACTTTCGTTGTTCCGTGCGAGCCCTGCTGCAGACCGTCGAGGACGTAGCGGTCTGGCGGTACCGAGTGGTTGGAGTCGATTCGGACACCGTTGGCAGCCATGATCTGAGCTGCCCCATCCTGACTGGCCATGGCGGAGGCGACCGTGACGCCTGCGCCCAGAGCGATCACGGCAAGGCCCGCCACCAGGCGGCGTGGGGACCGACCCGGCAGCACCAGAAGTCCGGCCGCCCCCAGGGCTGCGGTCGCCACCGCGAGGGTGGGCTTGAGGGAGTACCCGACCCCCAGCGCGACCAGCGCCGCAACCACCAGCGCCGCCCGTGCCCAGCGCTGTCGACGTTCGGCCGCCAACGCGACGAGGGCAAAGGCGCCGATGGGGATGGGGGTGGTGAGCACGTCGGTGTACGAGACGCTCATCCAGGGCGACAAGCCGATCAGCGCGATGCACAGCAGCTGGGCGGCCACGCCCGCGACGGGGCCGCGCAGTCGGGAGGCCACGGCGAAGCAGGACAGCAGCACGACTCCGAGGCACAGACAGTTCAGGAGCACGAACATCGTGTAGGCGTCCAGGCCCACGCCTGCTCCCAGACGCCTCGCCATCAGCAGCAGAGCTAGAGCACCATCGTTGTTGGGATAGGCGGCCAGATAGACCAGGGTCGCGTGGTTGAGAGGGCGCCCCGCGCCGAGCGTCCCCGTGATCTGGAGAAGGCCCCCGGCGTCCCAACCGGGGCGGTAGCCACCCCACAGGGCAACTGGCGTGCACAACGCCAGTCCCGCCGCGGTAACCACCCAGCTGGCGGCCTGGGGGCGCCGGCGGATCAGCTCGAGGACGTCATGGGACACGGTGGCCATCAGCACGACGCCGACGAGCGCCAGGCTCGCCATCGCGACGAGGACGACCCATTGCCGCAAAG
>DASYGI010000384.1:0-2535 GCA_035999925.1 Pedococcus sp. | reverse complement strand
ACCGAACCGCCCTGGGCTGCCGCGAGCTCGTTGGCGCGAGCGAGGATCGCCGGGTCCGGTTGATGGGCGTCGGGAGTGCCGATCCGTACCTGCATCCCGGCCAGAGCACACCCCAGCAGGTAGGAGTGCGCCATGTTGTTGGCGCCGTCCCCGACGTACGCCAGGGTGAGACCGGCGAGCGCGCCCTGGTGCTCGCTGATCGTCAACAGGTCCGCGAGAATCTGGCAGGGGTGGAACTCGTCGGTCAGGGCGTTGATGACGGGGACACCGGCATGCTGCGCCATCTCCTCGAGGCGGTCCTGCCCGTAGGTGCGCCAGACGATCGCAGCGGACTGGCGGCCCAGCACGCGGGCGGTGTCCGCGATCGACTCGCGCACCCCCACCTGGGCCAGGTTGCCGTCGACGACCAGCGGGTGGCCGCCGAGGTGGGCGATCGCTCCCTCGAACGAGACCTGGGTCCGCAGTGTGGGTTTGTCGAACAGCACGGCCACGATCTGCGGACCCTCCAGCGGACGGCGCGAGAACGGCGCCGCCTTGAGCTCGCGGGCCCGCTCCAGCACGATCGCCTGCTCCTCGGCCGTGAGATCGTCGTCTCGTAGGAAATGGCGGGGGCGCGTGGGTTCGCCGACAGCGGTGCTCATGGCTGGTCCTTCACAGGTGTCGAGTCGAGCAGTGCAGGCAGGGCCGTCACGAAGGTGTCCAGCTGCTGCGTGGTGACCACCAACGGCGGCGCGAGCCGCAGGACGTCGGGGGCCACCGGGTTGACGATGAACCCGGCAGTGCGAGCAGCAGCGGCGACCTGCGCCGCCACGGGGGCCGCGAGGGTCACCGCGCGCAGCAGGCCGGCACCACGCACCCCGGTGATCCCCGGATGGCCGAGCTCCAGGACCGCCTGGGCGAAATGCTCTCCGGCGCTGGCCGCGTGCTCGAGCAGGCCCTGCTCCTCGATGGTGTCGATGACGGCAAGCCCGGCACTGGCAGCCAGCGGGTTGCCGCCGAACGTGGTGCCGTGCTGGCCCGCGGTGAGCATCCCGGCGACGCTCGGGCCGAACGCCACCAAGGCCCCGATCGGCACCCCCCCGCCGAGCCCCTTGGCCACCGTGATCGCGTCGGGGACCACTCCTGCCTGCTGGAAGGCGAACCAGCTGCCGGTCCGTCCGATCCCGGTCTGGATCTCGTCGAGGATGAGCAGAGCACCGTGCTCGAGCGTCACCTCACGCGCGGCCCGCAGGTATGCCGCCCCGGGCGAGACGACGCCCGCCTCGCCCTGGAGGGGCTCGAGGAACACCGCCGCGGTATCCGGTCCCACCGCGGCTCGCAGCGCCGCTTCGTCCCCATAGGGCACGTGGGTCACCGCGGGAATGAGCGGCTCGAACGGCTCGCGGTACGCCAGCTTGTGGGTCAGCGCGAGGGCGCCCGTGGTGCGTCCGTGGAAGGCGCCCTCGGCCGCCACCAGGGCGCTGCGCCCGGTTCTGCGGCTCAGCTTGATGGCCGCCTCGATAGCCTCCGCCCCGGAGTTGGCGAAGAAGACCGCCGACCCCTGCGGAGCCTGCGCGATCTCCAGTAGCCGTTCGGCCAGGGCGATCTGGGCCGGCGAGGTGAACAGGTTGGAGATATGGATCGCCTCGGCTGCCTGCTTGCTGATGGCGCTGACCAGGGCGGGATGCCCGTGCCCGAGGGCATTGACGGCGATGCCGCCGACGAGGTCGAGGTAGCGACGGCCCTCGACGTCCCACACATAGCAACCGTCGCCGTGGGACAACACCAGCGGCGGCAGACCGAAGACCCCCATCACGGCGTGCTGGTAGCGCTGGAGCAGCTCGTCGTTGCGGCTGGTGGTCATGCGACCTCCCCTTCGCGGTCGGGGACGATCATCGTGCCGATGCCCTCAGAGGTGAACACCTCGAGCAGGAGGGAGTGCGGCTGACGTCCGTCGATGACATGGGCTTGCGGCACGCCCTGGTCCACGGCCCGGATACAGGCTTCGAGCTTGGGGATCATGCCGGCATCGACGCGCTGGAGCAGCTCTCGGGCGCCGCTCACCGACAGAGACGACAGGAGCGAGTCCGGGTCAGGCCAGCTGGCGTACACCCCCTCGACATCGGTGAGCATGACGAGCTTGTGTGCCTGCAGGGCCACCGCGAGCGCGGCTGCGGCCGTGTCTGCGTTGACGTTGAGCACCTGGCCCTCCTCGTCGAGGTCCGGTGCCACGGTGGAGACGACGGGGATGCGGCCGGCGTCGAGGATGTCCTGCACCGCACCGGGGTTCACCGTCTCCACGTCGCCCACCAGCCCGAGATCGACGGTCTCACCGTCCACCTCGGTGCCCCGGCGTCGGGCGCCGAACAGGCCGGCATCCTCGCCCGACAGACCCACGGCCACCGGCCCGTGCTGGTTGAGCAGCCCGACCAGCTCGCGACCCACCTGACCGGTGAGGACCATCCGGACCACGTCCATGACTTCCGGGGTGGTCACCCGCAGGCCGCCGCGGAACTCGCTGGTCAGCCCCAGCCGGTCGAGCATGGCCGCGATCTG
>DASYGI010000383.1:0-29472 GCA_035999925.1 Pedococcus sp. | reverse complement strand
GCCCCGAGGTCCGGGATGGCAGAGTCATGACGACGTGGCGATACGGGAGAAGGCAATGCGCGATCTAAGGCTGATCGGTGTCCATGAGGACGGCCAGCACTTGTTGCTGTCCGATTCCGAGGGCGAGCGATTTCGCGTGCTGCTCGACGAGCCCCTTCGCGCTGCCGCCCGCAGGGACCGGCCCCGGCTGGGCCAGCTCCAGATCGAGATCGCCGGTGGCATGCGGCCCCGGGAGGTGCAGGCCCTCATCCGCTCTGGACTCTCTGCCGACGAGGTGGCTGCCCGGGCCGGGTGGACCGTCGAGAAGGTCCGACGCTATGAGGGGCCGATCTTGGCCGAGCGCGAGCACGTCGCGGGCATGGCCCGCGGCGTTCGGCTGCGCGGCCGTGGCGGCTCGACCTCGAACTCCCCCACCTTGTCGGCACGGGTCAGCCAGCGACTTTCCGGACGGGGGGTGGATCCGGCCTTGGCCGAGTGGGACTCGGCACGCAGCGACGGGGGCGGGTGGACTGTCGTCCTGACCTTTCCCGCCGGTGGTCGCGAGCGGCAGGCCCGATGGTCCTTTGACGTGCAGTCGCGGACCGTGTCCGCGGCCGACGACGAGGCCCGCTGGCTCAGTGAAGAGGACTCGGACGCGGTCACCTCCCCCCTGCCTGCGCCTCACCTGGTCTCCAGTCCGGTGCGCGCCACGCAGGTCTACGACGTCGAGGCCGAGGGCGGCGTGGGCGCCGCCGGCCGTCGTAGGCCGTCGCAGGGCACCGACGAACCGGTGGACCTCATGACCGCCATGCGTGAACGCGCCTCCCACCGGGGTCGCCCCCGGCGCCGTAAGGGGCCGGCCTCCCAGACGCCGTTGGACGAGGCCCCACGGGAGGATGCCCTTCCGCTGGAGGATCTCGACTACGACCCGGAGTCCATGCCGGCACCCCCAGCAGCGCGGGGCGCCCATCCCATCGATGCCCAATCGGACGCCAGCGACGCGCGGCCGGCCTCCCAGGCTGAGGCGGAGCCGGACTCCGCTGGACCCGGGGACCTGCTGGGAGTTGGTGACGACGTGCTGCCCGCGGCCGACCGGCCGCGCGGGTCGTCGCCGAGCGCTGGCACTTCGTCAGCCTCGACCAAGGCTCCGACCCCAGCGTCGACGTCGACTGCTGGAGGGGTAGCGGCCAAGCGTCCCGTGAAGAAGGGCGCCCGCCGCAGTGTCCCGAGCTGGGACGACGTCATGTTCGGGGCCAAACCGCAGGACTGAGCTCTTGAGCCGATTGAGCTCCTGAGCTGTCCCCCGCTACTGCTGCGGCACCGGGCACAGGTCGAGATCGAAGGGCAGCACGTCCGGCGACGACGAGGCAGCCCGCGCGGCCGCAGAGTTCATCCGCCGCATGAAGTGCCGCCGGCACAACACCTCGTACTCGACCAGCGTCTCCGAGGCCGCAGCAGTGTCTCCCACCACGACCTGCTCCCCCTCGACGACCATGACACCGTCCACGACGCGCGCATTGTGGGTCGCCCGCCGGCCGCACCAGCACAAGGCCTCGACCTGCAGGACCTGGACCCGGTCGGCCAGCTCGATCATCCGCCGGGACCCGGGGAACAGCTGGGTCCGGAAGTCCGCGGTGATCCCGAAGCAGAAGACGTCCACGCCCATCTCGTCGACCAGCTTGGCGAGCTGCTCGACCTGCTGGGGGGTATAGAACTGCACCTCGTCACAGATGAGGTAGTCGACGCGGTGACCGGCCGTCGCATGCTCCACCAGGGCGTCCCAGAAGTCGAGGTCGTCCTGCACCTCGCGCGCGGGAGTGGACAGTCCCAGCCGCGAGGAGAGCACCTCGTGACCGGCACGGTCCATCTTGGTGTAGATCAGGCCGGCCCGGCCTCGGGCCCGGTGGTTGTGGTCCATCTGCAGGGCGAGGGTGGACTTCCCGGAGTCCATTGTTCCGGAGAAGAAGACGAGCTCGGCCACGAGAAGACACCTTAAGCCGTGACGGGGTGGTGCTACTCATTCGCTGTCGCGTGCCGCCACCTGGAACAGCGGCACGGCCGACTCTTCAGGGGTCAGCGAGCCGTGCAGTCCCACCAGGGCGAGCAGCTGAGGGCGGGCCCGGCGCGAGTCGACGATGGCGAAGTTCTCGCGCATCGCGACCACGAGGTCACCGATGCGCGGGAGGTTGCCCGGGGCCACCGGGCCGAACCAGCCCTCTGCCACCGCCTCGTCCCGGGTGCGGATCCAGGCGCGACCGCCGACCCGGTCCCGCCAGGTGTGCTCGACATCGGCGGCCGCTCCAGCCTCGCAGTACAGCTGGAGGGCGCGCGACTCTCCCCCCACATGCCGGATCCCACCGGCCAGCTCGGCGTCGTGGGCCAGGTCGATGCGCAGCGCATGCGGGGCATCAACCATGCCGTGGTCGGCGGTGATGTAGACGGCCGTGTCCGACGGCGCGGACCGCACCAGCCGCGACAGCTCGGCGTCGATCGCCTCGAGCTCGTCACCCCATTCCCAGGACTGGCAGCCATGCACGTGGCCGACCTTGTCCAGGTCCCCCCAGTAGAGGTAGACCAGCGCGCGCCGATCGGCTCGCACGGCTGCGAGCGAGACATCGACTCGCTTCGCGAGGGTGTCCGCCGCCGCAAACCGGCCACCCCGCACGGCGGCCTTCGTCAGGCCGGACCCGTCGAAGAACGCCGGCCCGACGCGGGTCACCGCAACGCCCTGAGCCGATGCCACCTCGAAGACCGTCGGCCGGGGCTGCCACGTCAGCGGATCCGGCCCGTCCTCCCAGGACAGCTCGTTGACCAGACGGTCCTCGCCCGGGACAAGTACCTCGTACCCGAGCAACCCGTGGGCTCCTGGTGGCAGCCCCGTGCCGAACGTCCCCATCGAGGTCGCCGTGGTGGACGGGAACCCCGCTGTCAGCCGGTATGCCGCTGGCAACAGGGAGCGCAGGTAGGGCGCGTGCCCGCCGCGGCGCCGGATCAGCTCGTAGCCAAGACCGTCCACGAGCACGACAACCGCGCGCCGCGCCGGGGCCATCCCGAGCGCGTCACACGCGGCATACTGCGGGACGCCGAGGCTTGCCGCCACGGCTGGCAGGACCGCCGCAAGACCCGCGGAGTCATAGCGAGGAAGCAGCAGGTCATCGTCGGCCATGGGCGCGGGGACGCTAACGGCCGATACTCGCCGACAGCTCCCGAGCGAACCCCAAGGCCTGCTGCAGCGCGACATCACCTTCGGCATCCGCGCTGATCCGCAGCGAGATGTCGTCGGAGGCCACGGTGCCCTCATACCCGTGGTCGGCGTCGCAGTCGGGATCCGCACACGAGGCGGGGACGAGATCGACCCGGTTCACCGCGCCCCAACCGAGGGTGAGCGTGATCTCACGGCCGAGCGACCCCGGCCGGTAGTCCTGGGGGTTGGAGACCACGTGCGTGAGCATCACCCCACGGACGGCACTGAGGGGCACGCTCTCGGTGGTCGCCGTCGCGAGGTCCTCGTGCTCAGGCCGCTCGTCGGTGTGGTCGTCAGCATGGGCGATGACCAGTCGCGACTCGGTCAGAGCAAGCACGGTGATGTGACGCCGGACCGCGTCCTGGTCGAAGGTCGTCTCCTGGTGGACGAGGTGTGAGACCACCTGTTCCCCGCCCAACGCCGCCTGCACGACGTCGGCCACCAGGGCCGGGTAGTACCCAGCGCTCTCGATGGCCCGAGTGAGGTCAGGCGGCAGTGGAGCCAGCGGCACCGAGGCGCGAGCTGAGTAAGCGGAACCCATAGGTCCATCTTGCCCTAAGGTCCCGAGGACCGCGGGGGCTAGGTGAGCGAGCGCCTGCCGGGGTCCTTGCGACGGGGAGCCGCAGCGAGCACGACCTCTGCGTCCAGGACGTCGACGCCCGCGGGATGAGCGTTGACGGGGTTCAGCACCAGGCTCGAAACCTCGGGGAGGTTGTCGGCCATCATCGACACCCGGGCGATGAGGTCGGCCAGGGCGGCGCGGTGCACCGGAGCGGCGCCGCGATGACCGTGCAGCATCGGCGCTGCCTTGACCGAGGAGATCAGGTCGGAGACATCGACGTCCGTCAGTGGCGGGATCCGGTGCCCGATGTCACCGAGCAGCTCGGTGGGCGCCCCGGCAATGCTGAACGACACCACGGGCCCGAACAAGGGGTCCTCGTCGGAACGCACCACACAGGAGACCCCTGGGTCGGCCATGTGCTGCACCACGAAGGTGTCGGCCTCCAAGGGCGCGAGCCGGTCGTGCAGTGCGGCGAAGGCCTCTCGCAGCCGTTCCTGCGAGCCCAGGTCGACACGGATCCCACTCAGCCCCGGCTGGTGACGCAACAGCGGCGCGACGGACTTCAGGACCACCGGGTAGCCGAGCTGCTCGGCTGCCGCCACGGCTTCGTCCGCGGTGCGAACGGGGACGCTCGGCCACACCCGGATCCCGTACGCGGCCAGCAGCTGCTCCACCTCCTGGGGCTCGAGGCGACGGCCCTCCGGCTCCTCGGCGAGGATGCGCTCCACCAGCGCCTCGGCCGCCTCGCGGTCGATGCCCGGCGGACGAACCGGTACGCCTCGGTCCCTGGCCCGCCACTCGGCATACCGGGTCGCGGCGGCGAGCGCCCGCACCGCGTCCTCGGGCATGGAGTAGGCGGGCACGGCTCGGACCTGGCCGTTCTCCTTCGGCCCGGACAGCCGTTCGACGACCCCGCGCATCCCGAGAAACGTTGCCAGACAAGGCTTGTGCCCGGCCGCGGCGGCGTCGCGCACCGCCGTCGCAACGTCCTCGTCGAGGGTCACCAGCGGAGGGATGAAGCACGTCACCACGCTGTCGACCTCAGGATCGGCGAAGGCGGCGGCCAGCGCCTGCGCGAACTCCTCGCCGCGGGCCTCGCTCGGCAGCGACACCGGGCCGTGCGACACCTCCAGCCCCCAGCTGACGCAGGCCTCCGCGGTCAACGCACCCAGGGCGTCGGAGTTACCCACGATCGCGACCCGGTTGCCCTTGGGCAGGTCCTGGTGCGCCAGCAGCTGGGCGACGTCGAACATCTGGTGGACGTTCTCGACCCGGATGACCCCGGCCTGGCGCAGCATGGCGTCGAACGCCTCAGGCCGAACGCGGGTCGGTCGGGCCCGGTGCCCGGGTGGCACACCGTAGGAGGACACCCCGGACTTGACGACGATCACCGGCTTGGTCGAGGCCAGCCGCCGCGCGATCCGGGAGAACTTTCGGGGGTTGCCCATCGACTCGAGATAGAGCCCGACGACGTCGGTGCTCTCGTCGTCGATCCAGTACTGCATGAAGTCGTTGCCGGAGACGTCGACCCGGTTGCCCGCCGAGGCGAACACCGAGATTCCCAGCCCGCGCCGGGCCGCCGAGGCCAGGACCGCGATGCCCAGGGCACCGCTCTGCGCGAAGAGCCCCATCCGCCCGGGCGGCGGCAGCTCCGGGGCGAGTGAGGCGTTCAGGCGCACGGAGGGATGGTTGTTGATGACGCCGAACGAGTTGGGTCCGACCACGCGCATGCCGGCCTCACGGGCCGCGGCGAGCAGCCCAACCTGCAGCTCGAGGCCACCCGGACCGGACTCCGCGAAACCGGCACTGACCACCAGCAGGGTCTTGACGCCCGACTCGGCGCAGTCCGCGACGACGTCGAGGACCTCCTCGGCGGGAACCGCCACCACCGCCAGGTCGACCTCGTCGGGAATCTCGCCGACCCGCGCGTACGACTGCAGACCCAGCACCTCCATGGCCTCGCGGTTCACCGCGTAGACGCTGCCGTTGAAGCCGCCGGCCTGGATGTTGGCCAGGATGTGGTGCCCGATCGACCCCGTTCGCCGACTGGCACCCACCACGGCGATGGAGTCCGGGAAGAGCACCGCGTGCATGCTCACTGACTCGGCCCGGTGCTCCCGCGAAAGGCGCACGGCCTCAGACCGTTCGGTGGGCTGGATCTCGAAGCGAAGCGTGACGACGCCGTCCTCGAAGTGCCGGGTGACCTCGTAGCCCGCGTCGGAGAACACCGAGAGCATCTTGCGGTTCTGCGGCAGGACCTCGGCGGTGAACTCGGTCACCCCGGCCTCCCACGCGATGACAGCCAGGTGCTCCAGCAGCACCGAACCGATCCCCTTGCCCTGGTAGGCGTCGGAGATGTTGAAGGCCACCTCGGCACTGGTCGGCGTGATCCGGTCGTACCTGCCGATCCCGATGATCTCGCCGCGGACCGTGGCTACCAGGGCGACCCGGTCGCGGTAGTCGACATTGGTGAACCGGGTGACGTCGCGTTCGCTCAGCCTGCGCAGCGGCGCGAAGAACCGCAGGTAGATGGACTCCTCCGACTGACCCGAGTGGAACCGGTGGACGGCCTCGGCGTCGGCGGGGGTGATGGGCCGCAGGTGGGCGACGGAGCCGTCGCGCAGGACGACGTCGGCCTCCCACGTCGCCGGGTAGCCGGGCGGCCGGGCCACCTCTGTCATGGGCCAAGAATGGCATGGCTGCTCACGTCGACATGCCGGTGCCCCAGGTGTCCGGCCAGGCGCGAGGATGGGCTCATGGAGTTTCGCGAGGTCGTCCGCCGCCGACGCATGGTTCGCAGGTTCGACGCCTCCCGCGAGGTGCCCCAATCCTCCCTGACCCACATTCTGTATGCCGCACAGCGGGCTCCCAGCGCGGGCTTCAGCCAAGGGTGGGACTTCGTCGTGCTGGCCGAGCACGCGGACCGCGCCAGGTTCTGGGCGGCGACCGCGGAACCGAACCGGCCGGTGGACGCCTGGCTGCGCGGCGTCAGCGCTGCCCCGGTGCTGGTGCTCTGCCTCTCGGACCCGGACAGCTATCTGGACCGGTACGCCGAGCCGGACAAGGGCTGGACCGACCGGGACCCGGCCCGCTGGCCGGTCCCCTACTGGGACATCGACACCGGGATGGCCGCGCTGCTGATGCTGCTCAGCGCGGTGGACGAGGGCCTCGGGGCGCTCTTCTTCGGGGTCCCGCCCAGCCGTCACGAGGCGGTACGCCAGGCGCACGGCATACCGCCGAACCGTCGCCTCGTCGCGGTGGTGGCGCTCGGGTACGAGCAGGAGCGCACGCTCTCCCCCAGCCTGCGCCGGGGCCGTCGACCGCAGGCCGAGGTCGTGCACTGGGGGACCTACGGCGAGTCGGCTCAGAGGCGTCCGTGACCGTGGGAGAGGATGAGGCGTTCCCCGCACACACCAGGAGTGGCACCCACGCATGGCCCGCAAGACCGTGAACCCGCCCGTCGACGAGACCGACTTCGTCGAGCGCATCGTCGACATCGATGTCCAGGAGGAGATGCAGGGCGCCTTCCTCGAGTACGCCGTCTCGGTCATCCACTCCCGAGCGCTGCCCGACGCGCGCGACGGCCTCAAGCCGGTCCAGCGGCGAATCCTCTACTCCATGAACGAGATGGGCCTGCGTCCTGACCGCGGCCACGTCAAGTCGTCCCGGGTCGTGGGCGATGTCATGGGCAAGTACCACCCGCATGGGGACAGCGCCATCTACGACGCGTTGGTACGGATGGCCCAGCCATTCACCATGCGCCTGCCCCTGGTCGACGGACACGGGAACTTCGGCTCGCTCGACGACGGTCCGGCCGCTTCCCGGTACACCGAGGCCCGGCTGGCCCCCGCGGCGCTGCTCATGACCGCGGGTCTCGACGAGGACACCGTCGACTTCGTCCCCAACTACGACGACCAGCTCACCCAGCCGGGCGTCATGCCGGCCGCGTTCCCGAACCTGCTCGTCAATGGCGTCAGCGGAATTGCCGTCGGGTTCGCCACGAACATGCCGCCGCACAACCTCGTCGAGGTCATCGGTGCGGCCCGCCATCTGCTCGCCAACCCGACCTGTTCGCTCGACGACCTGATGAAGTTCGTGCCCGGACCCGACCTGCCGGCGGGCGGGCGCATCGTGGGCCTCGACGGCATCCGGGATGCGTACCTCACCGGCAAGGGCAGCTTCCGCACCCGGGCGACCGCGCGCGTCGAGAAGGTCACGCCCCGGCGCCAGGGCATCGTCGTCACCGAGCTGCCGTATCTCGTCGGCCCGGAGAAGGTCATCGAGAAGATCAAGGACGCGGTGCAGTCCAAGCGGCTGCAGGGCATCTCCGACGTCAAGGACCTCACCGACCGCAAGCACGGCCTGCGACTGGTGATCGAGGTGAAGAACGGCTTCAACCCGGACGCGGTGCTCGAACAGCTCTACAAGCTGACCCCGATGGAGGACTCGTTCTCCATCAACAGCGTGGCGCTGGTCGACGGCCAGCCGCGCACCTTGGGCCTGAAGGACCTGCTGCGGGTCTACCTCGACTTCCGCACCCAGGTCATCCGTCGGCGCACCGAGTTCCGTCTGGGCAAGCGCAAGGACCGCCTGCACCTGGTCGAAGGCCTGCTCATCGCTATCGTCGACATCGACGAGGTCATCCAGGTCATCCGGACCTCCGACGACGCCGGTATCGCCAAGGCCAGGCTGATCGAGGTCTTCGACCTCAGCGACGCGCAGGCGACCTACATCCTCGACCTGCAGCTGCGCCGTCTGACCAAGTTCAGCCGGGTCGAGCTCGAGAACGAGAAGTCGGAGCTCGAGCGCCAGATCGAGGAGCTCGAGGCGATCCTCGGCGACGAGAAGCTGCTGCTCAAGACCGTCTCGACCGAGCTCGCGGACGTGGCCAAGGCGCATGGGACCCCGCGTCGCACCGTGCTCCTGGAGTCAGCCGGCGTTCCAGCGACCACCATCACACCGCTGGAGGTGGCCGATGACCCGTGCTGGGTGCTGCTGTCCTCGACGGGACTGATGGCCCGCACGACCTCGACCGACCCCATCCCCGCCGACGGCTCACGCAGCCGACATGACGCCATCGTGGGAGCCGTCCGGACCACCGCGCGTGGGGAGGTCGGTCTGGTCACCTCACGCGGCCGGCTCCTACGGCTCTCGGCACTCGAGCTGCCGATGCTGCCCCCGACCAACGGCTCCCCCAGCCTGTCCGGGGGTGCTCCGCTCGCGGCCTACGTCGACCTGCCAGCCGGTGAGGAGCCACTGACAATCGTCTCGCTGTCGACTCAGTCCCCAGGGGTGGCGCTGGGCACCTCACAGGGTGTCGTCAAGCGGGTGACCCCCGACTACCCCAGTCGCACCGACTTCGAGCTGGTCGGGCTCAAGGACGGGGACGAGGTCGTCGGCGCCGTGGAGCTGCGCACCGGCGAGGAGGACCTCGTGTTCATCACTTCCGATGCCCAGCTCTTGCGCTTCGGCGCCGCATCCGTACGCCCACAAGGCCGACCCGCGGGTGGGATGGCCGGGATCAAGCTCTCCCCCGGGGAACGCGTGACGTTCTTCGGAGCCGTGGACCCAGCCGCAGACGCGGTGGTGGTCACGTCCAGCGGGTCGTCGGGAGCCTTGCCCGGCACCGAGCCAGGGTCGATCAAGGTCACCCCGTATGCCGAGTACCCGGCCAAGGGCCGGGCCACCGGCGGCGTGCGATGCCACCGTTTCTTGCGCGGGGAGGACACGCTGGTGCTGGCCTGGGCAGGGGCCACCCCTGCGCGTGCCGCGGCCGCGAACGGCGTCGCTCTCGAGCTGCCGCCACCCACCGGGCGACGGGACGGATCCGGCACCCCGGCGACGGCGGCGATCGCCCGGATCACGTCGCCACCGCGGTGACCGCGCGGACGAGCGCAGGCCAAGCACACAATGACCTCATGGTGACCGCCCACGGCATACCCGCACCAGATGCGTGCTCGGTGGGCTTCGACACCCATGAAATCAGTGCGTATGGCACCGCCGCTCGTGCTCAGTTCTTCGTCGCCCTCGAGCAGCCCGGTCCGTGGGGTCGCGATGCGGCTGCCCAGTCCCACCTGGCGCCAGACCTCGGACGCGAGCTGTCCACGCGCTGCGCGCAGCGCGGAGGTCGGCTGACGCTGCTGCGCCGCCCCGGCAGGCACGCCGACGAGCACGGGGCACACCTCGGCGGCACGACGGTGATGGCCTACCTTGCCTGGGCAGGGGCGGATCCGTGGCTCCTTCAGGTCCGGCTCGAGGACCCTGCGGCGCTCTTAGAGCTCGACCTCGAAGCGCTGGCGCGGGGCGATCGCAGCGCGGTCCTGGCGTCCGTCCCGGCGGCGGTCGCCGCTGCGCCGGTGCTGCTGGTGTGCACCAACGGGCGTCGTGACGTCTGCTGCGCGGTGCGCGGACGCCCTGTCGCGCTGGATGCCGCGACATTGGCGCCCGGCCGCATCTGGGAGGCCTCCCATACCGGCGGTCACCGCTTTGCACCCACGGGCGTGCTGCTCCCGCACGGCATGACCTTCGCCCGCCTGGACGCGGCGTTGTGCCACGCCGTTGTGACCGCCGCGGCGCAGGACCGGGTCCCGGTTGCCGCGACCGGCCCGCTGCACGACCGAGGCCGCAGCGCACTCGAGCCGGGAGCCCAGACGGCGGAGGCCCATGTCCGCCACCTCGTCGAGGAAACGGGCCTGAACGCCTTCTCTACGACCCCGGGTTCCCACCCGCAGACGTATGCCGTGCGGCACCGGGACGGGCGCTCCTGGGAGGTGCGCGCACATACCGTTGCGCAGGGTGACCTGCCCGAGTCGTGCGGTAAGTCCGCAGTGTCCGCACTGGCCTGGTCGGCCGTCGCGAAGCCAGTGACCTCCGGCTGACTAACGCATGAACGGCTCATGACTGGCCTGCGCCCCTGAGTTATGTAATCGTTACCGCTAACCCTCCTAGTTCGGATTGCGGGGATGGAGCGTAAACGTTTACATGAGGACGGTTCACCTCAGCGCTGAGGCACGTCCGCCTCAGCACTACCGAGAAATGGAGGCGGGCGTATGGCCCTCCGATTGAACAAGCGCCGCACCCTCACGGTGATGGCGGGTGCCGTGTCCGTGGCGCTCTTCGCCGCGGGCTGCGGCGGCAGCGGCAGCAGCGGCGGCAGTAGCGCCGGCGGCAACGGCCGCGGCCCGATCACCTACGTCCAAGGCAAGGACAACAGCAACCTGCTTGGTCCCCAGGCGGCCCGCTGGAACGCTGCCCACCCCAACGAGAAAGTCACGATCAAGGAGCAGTCCGACCAGGCTGACCAGCAGCACTCGGACCTGGTGCAGCATTTCCAGGCCAAGGACCCGAGCTATGACGTGGTCGCAGTCGACGTCGTGTGGACCGCTGAGTTCGCCGCCAAGGGCTGGCTGACCCCGCTCACGGGCGCCAGCGCCCTGTCCACCACGGGCTTCCTGGCCCCGACGGTCAAGGCCGCCACGTACAACAACACGCTGTACGCGGCACCCACCTCGTCGGACGGCGGAATGCTCTACTACCGCACCGACCTGGTGAAGACGCCACCGAAGACGATCGACGAGATGTGGTCTGACTGCTCGATCGCCAAGAAGGCCGGCATCGACTGCTTCGCCGGACAGTTCGCCAAGTACGAGGGGCTGACCTGTAACGCGACCGAGTGGATGAACGCCTACGGCGCCAAGATGGTCGACTCCTCGGGGAAGCCGACAGCAGACTCTCCAGAGGCTGCCAAGGGTCTGCAGATGCTTGCCGACCACTACAAGAACGGCGACATCCCCAAGCAGGCGATCACCTTCCAGGAGGAGCAGAGCCGTGCGGCCTTCCAGAGCGGCAAGCTGCTGTTCCTGCGCAACTGGCCGTACGTCTACAACCTGGCCAGCACCGACGCCTCGTCGCAGGTGAAGGGCAAGTTCGCGGTCGCGCCGCTGCCCGGCGTGAGTGGCCCGGGTACGTCCACGCTCGGTGGCCACATGGCCGCCATCAGCGCCTTCTCCAAGAACAAGGCGACTGCGCTGGACTTCCTGAAGTTCCTCACCAGCCCGGCTGAGCAGAAGACCAACATGGAGAAGGGCTCCCTCGCCCCGGTCATCGAGTCGATCTACAGCGACCCGGCACTGGTTGCGAAGTACCCCTACCTCCCGGTTCTGAAGACCTCCATCGAGAACGCTGTGTCCCGTCCGGTCACGCCGTTCTACCCTGGGATCACCAGCGCCATCCAGGAGAACGCCTTCGCGGCCATCCAAGGCACGAAGACACCTCAACAAGCCGTCAAGGACATGCAGGCTGCCATGGTGTCGGCAGCCGGCGGGTGACCTAGACCGCTCCGTCCCGAACGCTGTGGGGGTGGCCCTCACGGGTCGCCCCCGCAGCGTTTCGGCAGTACCACCTCACAACTGCAGGGCTGAACACCACCATCGTGGATCCACCTCAGGGGCGCACCCTCCGGTCAAGGAGCAGGCATGAGCGCAGTCGCGGACACGGCACAGAAGCCAGTCCAGAAGAAGCCAGTCAAGAACAAGGGACTCAACGCGGGCCAAGGCCGTCGGGGGCTGCTGCTGGTCGCTCCGACCATCGTCTTCCTGGTCGTCATCATCATCTATCCGCTTCTGAAGGCCGTGCAGCTGTCCTTCTCCAAGGACCCCGGCCTCGACAAAGCCACCGGCCTGTTCGTCCAAGGCGGCAACGCCGGCCTCTCGAACTACACCCACTGGATTCTGCAGCAGTGTGGCAACGTCTCCTGTCCCCCGGGGACGTTGGGAAACCAGTTCTACAGTGCGCTCTGGGTGACCCTCTTCTTCACGGTCGTCAGCGTGGCCATCGAGATCCTGCTCGGCGTCTGGTTCGCCATGATCATGAACCGCGACTTCCGCGGCCGCGGGCTGGTGCGTGCGGCGATCCTTGTGCCCTGGGCCATCCCCACCGCCGTCACGGCCAAGCTCTTCTACTTCATGTTCGCGTATGACGGCATCGTGAACCACCTCATCGGGGTCGTGGGCATTAGCCCCCAGCTGTGGACCAGCGACCCCTGGGCGGCCAAGTTCGCCATCGTCATCGCCGACGTCTGGAAGACGACCCCCTTCATGGCGTTGCTGATCCTCGCCGGCCTGCAGCTGATTCCCGGCGACGTCTACGAGGCGGCGCAGATCGACGGCGCCACCAAGTGGCAGACGTTCACCAAGATCACCCTCCCCCTGGTCAAGACCCCGCTGATGGTGGCAGTGCTGTTCCGCACGCTCGACGTGTTGCGCATCTATGACCTGCCGGCGATCCTCACCGGCGGTGCCGGTGGCACGACCTCGCTGTCGATGCTGGTGATCAAACAGAAGGACCAAGGCTTCGACTCCGCCTCTGCCCTGTCCACAATCGTCTTCCTCCTCATCGCCTTCACCGCCTTCCTCTTCATCAAGTTCGGTGGTGCGGACGTGATCCAGCGACCGCCGTCGAGCAAGAAGAAGAAGGACGTGGACGCCGCGCCCGTCAACGCGGTCGCCGCCAACGCCACCACACCGGGAGCTTGAGATGACCACCACAACCGCGACGACCGCCCCTCCCGCCAGCGGCAGGACCGAGGCGCAGGAGATCCACTTCAAGAGTGACCGCAACGCCAAGATCCGGATGTACATCGGCTTGGCCGTACTCGTGGTCTGGGGCCTGGCGCCGTTCTACTGGATGGTCGTCACGGCCTTCCGCGACGTGGGCTACACGTTCGACAGCAGCCCGTGGCCGACTCACGTCACGCTGGACAACTTCCGGACCGCCTTCTCCACCGACCGTGGCAACCACTTCGGCGCGGCCCTGGTGCACTCGCTGATCATCGGCGTAGCGACCACCGCCATTGCCATGCTGGTGGGTGTCTTCGCCTCGTACGCCATGGCTCGGCTGCAGTTCCCGGGCAAGTACGCGGTCCTCGGAGTCATCCTCGGGGCGTCGATGTTCCCGGGTGTCGCCCTCGTTTCGCCCCTGTTCCAGATGTTCTCCAACTGGGGCTGGCTGAGCGGGGCCAACTACCAGGCGCTGATCATCCCCGACATCTCCTTCGCACTGCCGTTGACGATCTACACGCTGACGGCGTTCCTGGCAGAGATGCCGTGGGAGCTCGAGGAGTCGGCGCGCATCGACGGCTGCACGCCCGGCCAGGCCTTCCGCAAGATCATGCTGCCGCTGGCGGCGCCGGGCCTGTTCACCACGGCGATCCTGGCGTTCATCGCCAGCTGGAACGAGTACCTGCTGGCACAGCAGTTCTCGACGTCACAGACCCAGACGGTCACCGTGGCCATCGCGCAGTTCACGGGTGCGCAGCCCCACCAGGAGCCCTACACCGCCGTCATGGCTGCCGGCACCATCGTCACCGTGCCGCTGATCATCATGGTGCTCATCTTCCAGCGGGCCATCGTGTCCGGCCTGACGGCGGGAGGTGTGAAGGGCTAGGCCCGCGGCCCAGCTCTGACTCCCATGGGACTCTTCAACCCAGGGAGTGGCACCGGCGGCCGGGCGGCGAAAGTCCAACGGCTGGAGATGCTGCTCGGCTTCATCGGGTTCTTCGCCGTCATGGCCATGATCAACACGGTCTACCTCGAGGTCCGCGGGGAGCAGGCTTTGGGATCCGCCCTGCTCCTCGCGGCGCTCCTGTTCGGGCTTTGGCTCCTCTGGCGCGCCCGACGCAACGCGGACGTCTAGTCCGGACGCACCCGACCAAGAAGGTGTGACATGAGCACCATCAGCGATGTGGCGAAGGCAGCTGGCGTATCCGTCGCCACCGTGTCGCGCGCCCTGCGCGGAGTGGGACGGGTCAGTCCGCGCACCCGTGAACGCGTTCTCAAGGCCGCCACCGAGCTGCACTACGTCGCCTCCCCCGCGGCCACCAGCCTGGTCTCGGGGCGCACCCGAGGCATCGCGGTCGTCGTGCCGTACTTCAACCGCTGGTTCTTCGCGACGGTGGTCAGTGGGATCGAGAAGTCGTTGCGCGAGGACGGCCACCACGTCCTGCTGATCGACCTGGAGGGCCACACCTTCGACACGCGCCTGCCACTGACGCAGAACATGCTGTGGAAGCGCGCTGACGGCGCCATCATCCTCAACATCCCGCCCAACCCGGGCGAGCGGGCGCTCCTGGACCGGCTCGGCATACCCGTCATCACGGTCGGCAACCGGCAGCCAGGGTGGCCTTCGGTCCGCATCGACGACGGGCTGGCGATGTCGCTCGCGACGCGCCACATCATCGGGCTGGGTCACACCCGCATCGCGTATGCCGGCACGGTGCCTTCCTCGGTCACTCACCTCCAGACCCCCCTTGACCGCCGCGAGTCCTTCGACCGCGTGCTTGCCGAGGAGGGGCTGCAGTGCCCGCCCGAGTGGGTACTGGAGTGCGACTGGACGGCCCACGACGCCGCCGAGCACTCGGTGCGGATGCTGGCCTCGACCGACCGCCCCACGGCGGTCGTCGCCGCGTCGGACGAGATCGCCTATGGGGTGATGAGTACGGCCAGAAGGCTCGGGCTGGAGGTCCCCAAGGACTTGTCCGTCATCGGGATCGACGACCACGTCCACGCCGAGATCTTCGACCTCACCACCGTTCGGCAGGACGTCGAGCGCCAGGGTCGCACCGCGGGTGCGCTGATGCTGGCCACCCTGCACGGGGAGCAGGTCGGTGCCGGCCATGACGAGATCCACGAGGTAGAGCTCGTGGTGC
Organism: Pedococcus sp.; assembly: GCA_035999925.1. GTDB lineage: Bacteria > Actinomycetota > Actinomycetes > Actinomycetales > Dermatophilaceae > Pedococcus. Next base: position 13,983 of record DASYGI010000383.1, on the reverse strand, counting down.
GGGGGTCGACCTGTCCCCCAGCCACCAGCTCGGTTCTGGCCGGCACACGCCGAAGCGCTCGCCCTGAGTCGAGGCGCCCCACGGCGTCAGTTACCCCGGCAACCCAGCCTGTCGTCCAGCCTGTGGTGCGTCCGGTCGTCCAGTCTGCCGGCTAGCGGCTCAGGCGTCGATCCGCTCGCGGCCCAGCTCGGCGGCCGACTCGACGATGAAGTCCTTGCGCGGCCCGACGTCGTTGCCCATGAGCAGCTCGAAGACCCGCTCGGCCATCTCGGCATCCTTGAGGGTCACTCGGCGCAGGGTGCGGTGGCGAGGGTCCATGGTCGTCTCGGCCAGCTGGTCGGCGTCCATCTCCCCCAGCCCCTTGTAGCGCTGCAGCGGCTGCTTGACACTCTTGCCGCGTTTGCCGAGAGAGGTCAGCGTCGTCCGCATCTCCTTCTCGGAGTAGGTGTAGATCAGGTCGTTCTTCTTGGCACCGGCGTTCACGACCTCGATGCGATGCAACGGGGGCACCGCGGCATACACCCGGCCTGCGTCGACGAGCGGGCGCATGTAGCGGAAGAACAGGGTGAGCAGCAACGTCCGGATGTGGGCGCCGTCGACATCGGCGTCGGTCATGATGACGACCTTGCCGTACCGCGCCGCGTCGAGGTCGAACGAGCGACCGGAGCCGGCGCCGATGACCTGGATGATTGCCGCGCACTCGGCGTTCTTGAGCATGTCCGAGACGGAGGCCTTCTGGACGTTGAGGATCTTGCCACGAATCGGTAGCAGCGCCTGGTAGTCACTGGAACGCGCCAGCTTGGCGGTCCCCAGGGCGCTGTCGCCCTCGACGATGAACAGCTCGGACCGCTCGACGTCGGTGGACCTGCAGTCCGCGAGCTTGGCCGGCAGCGAGGAGGTCTCCAAGGCGTTCTTGCGGCGCTGGGTCTCCTTGTGCAGCCGCGCGCTGATCCGCGACTTCATCTCGGAGACGACCTTCTCCAGGAGCAGCGCGGCCTGGGCCTTCTCGCCGCGTTTGACCGACGTGAGCCGCGCGGTGAGCTCCTGCTCGACCACCTTGGCGACGATGGCGCGCACCGCGTTGGTGCCGAGCACCTCCTTGGTCTGGCCCTCGAACTGAGGCTCGGCCAGGCGCACGGTCACCACGGCGGTCAGACCGGCCATGACGTCGTCCTTCTCGGCCTTGTCGCTGCCGACCTTGAGCCGGCGGCTGTTGACCTCGAGCTGCTTGCGGAACACCTTGAGCAGCGACTGCTCGAACCCGGCGATATGGGTGCCCCCCTTCGGGGTGGCGATGATGTTGACGAACGAGCTGACCTTGGTCTCGTACCCCGTTCCCCAACGCACCGCGATGTCGACGGCGCACTCGCGCTCGACATCCGTCGGGGACATGTGTCCCTTGGCATCCAACACCGGGACGGTCTCGGTGAAGGTACCCGTGCCCTGGAGCCTCCACACGTCGGTGACCGCGGTGTCCGGCGCCAGGAACTCGGCGAACTCCGAGATGCCACCGTCGTGGACGAAGGTCTCCTCGTGCGGTCCGTGCTCCCCGGGGGTGCCCGGCAGGCCTCGTTCGTCGCGGATGACAAGCACCAGTCCGGGCACCAGGAACGAGGTCTGCCGCGCTCGGGCCAGCAGCTGGTCGTAGTCGAACGCTGCGTCCTTGAGGAAGATCTGGCGATCGGCCCAGTAGCGGATACGCGTGCCGGTCACTCCCCGCTTGGCCTTGCCCACCACGGCGAGCTCGCTGGTTCGCTCGTAGGGCGTGAACTCGTGCTCGGGGTCCTTCTGGTTGCTCGCGACATCGGGGAAGTAGCCGGGCTCGCCCCGCCGGAAGCTCATCGCGTACGTCTTGCCGGCGCGGTCGACCTCGACGTCGAGCCGCGAGGACAGCGCGTTGACGACCGAGGCGCCCACCCCGTGCAGGCCGCCCGACGCGGTGTACGAGCCGCCACCGAACTTTCCCCCGGCATGGAGCTTGGTGAAGACGACCTCGACGCCGGTCAGTCCGGTCCGCGGCTCGATGTCGACTGGGATGCCGCGAGCGTTGTCCCGCACCTCGACCGAGCCGTCCCGGTGCAGGATCACGTCGATGCGCTCGCCGTGCCCGGCAAGGGCCTCGTCCACGGCGTTGTCGATGATCTCCCAGAGGCAGTGCATGAGGCCACGGCCATCGGTGGAGCCGATGTACATGCCCGGACGCTTGCGTACGGCCTCGAGCCCCTCGAGAACCTGCAGGTGGTGGGCGCTGTAGTCCGAGGACGACTTGGTCGTCGCGGCCTTCTTGGCAGTGGTGGCTTCAGCCACGGTCTTCCCTTCTGGTGATCCGGCGGCCAGGCGGCTGACCGTTCCCGCAGGCTATCCCGGGCCGTCTGGAGCGCTGCGCAGGCACGCGGCATACGCTCTCGACCACCCCGGTGGCCCCGTGACCCATCCACTGGACAGCCGATCTACGAATCCCCCGATGCGACATGACATGACCCACATCACGGACCAATGCACGATGGGAAGAACTGGCCGTGCTTGACTGTTGTCACCGGCGCCGGACCGGAGGTCACCCTGGCTAGCCCAGATCGTGATCAGTTGGTGACAACCCCAGGCCGGAGAAGGACGTCTCATCAGAGACACGAAGACAAAGGAAGGCTGACGTGACCACCACACTGGCACCCACTCTGACCGCGGCAGACCGCTGCGACCGCTGCGGCGCCCAGGCCTACGTGCGCGCCCGCCTTCACGCAGGCGGCGAGCTGTTGTTCTGCGCGCACCACGGCCGCGAGCACCTCGACAAGCTGCGCGAGCACGCTGAGATCCACGACGAGAGCGAGCGACTGCACGAGACTGCGCCGGTCGCTCCCGTCGACGAGCGCTGACGAGGCTCTGACCGCGGGCCTGGTGCCCGGCTGTGACGGCTTCAGTCTGGATCCCCGCCATCCTGATCGTGATCGGGATGGCGGGGATCGTCGTGCCCGGGGTCCCCGGGCTGCTCCTCGTCGTCGCGGCCGTGCTGTTCTGGGCCTGGGACACCGGGACGGCCCTGGGGTGGGCGGTCTTCGCGGTAGCCGCGCTGATGTGGGGCGCCGGCGTGGTGCTGCGGTATGCCGTGCCCGAGCGTCGGCTGCGCGCGGCGGGAGTGCGCCGGTCGACGCTGGTGCTTGCTGCGCTACTCGGTGTCGTGGGGTTCTTCGTGGTCCCGGTGGTCGGCGCAGCGCTGGGTTTCGTGTTGGGGATCTACCTGGTGGAGCTCGGCCACTCGCGCTCGAAGGCGGAGTCGTGGGCCTCGACCCGCAGCGCTGTCGCGGCGGTGGTGACGTCGATGGGGATCGAGCTGGCCACGGCGGTGGCCATCGCCCTCACCTGGGTCGTGGGTGTCCTGCTGACGGGGTGAACGGGTGACTGTGCGACCGGGTCAGTACTCGTCCCGGCGCCGGTCCCAGCGCTCCTCGAGGCGATGCATGAACGAGCCGGACTGCTTGGCCTGCCGGGCCCGCGATGACGGGGCGACTCGACGTACAGACCCGTCCGGTTGGACGGTGCCCAGGGCGGCACGGCGCCGGGGCGGGGTGACGGCATAGGCGACCGAGGCAACCATCAGGGCGAATCCAGCCGCTCCGAGCCACATCGTCGTGCTCACGCCGGCCAGGAGCAGCCCGAGGCCGAGGAGCACACCGACGACACCGATGGCGATGCGGCGTCGAGCCGCAGCCTTCGCGCCGGCACCCTGCATCTGGGACGCGAACTTGGGGTCCTCGGCATACAGCGCCTGCTCCATCTGTTCGAGCAGCTGCTGTTCGTGCTCTGAAAGCGGCACGTTGACCTCCTGGCTGTCGGCGTTCACCTGACCAACGCCCGAGCGCCTCGTTGCGTTGCATCGCGTTTCCGCGTGCGTCGTCGCCGGTCAGCGCCCCTGTGATGGCAACTTCAGGATATGTCGCCCGGCCTTGATGCACTAGCCGTTCGGGGGTGTCTGTGGACCCTGACGCGGCTCCCGGCGCCCACTCCCGGCGCGCTCCCGGTCACTGATGAGACTCGCGGGGCGCACGCTCCCAGCGCCGAAACGAGCGCTGGCCCGGTCGACGGCCCGGTCGGCCTCGCGCCAACCGTGGTCCGGCTCGTCCAGTAGCCCCTGGATGGGCGCCCCCTGCGCCTCGACCAGACCCTCCATGCGGACGCCGACGAGTCGGATGCGTGCGCGCACCAGTCCCAACGCGTCGAACAACGTCCTGGCCGTGTCGTAGATGTCGCGGCTGACATCCGTCGGGTCACGCAGGGTCTTGCTGCGCGTGATGGTGGTGAAGTCGGCGAAACGCACCTTGATGGTGACGGTCCGGCCCACCATGGCCGCGGACCGGACCCGCGCGGCCGTCCGGTCGCTGAGCTTGAGGAGCTGCCGGTGGATGTATGCCGGGTCGTCCACGTCGAACTCGAACGTCTCGTCCGACCCGATGCTGCGCTCGCGTCGGACCGGCTCCACGGAGCGGGTGTCGCGTCCCCAAGCCAGGTCGTGCAGGTGCGGACCCGCGGTATCACCCAGGGCGCGTCGCAGCGTGTCCAGCGGGGTGTGGGCGATGTCGGCGACGGTGTGCAGCCCCAGTCTGACCAGCGTCTCCTCAGTCTTGTCCCCCACTCCCCACAGCGCCCCGACCGGGAGCTGCTGGACGAAGGCGACGACCTCGTCGCGAGGGACGACCACCATCCCGTCGGGCTTGGCCAGCCCGGAGGCGAGCTTGGCCACGAACTTGGTGGGAGCCACCCCCACAGAGCAGGTGATGCCCTGTTCGTCGTGGATGGTGTCGCGCAGCAGCTGGCCGATGAGGGTCGGCCGACCGAGGCGGCGCACCGCGCCAGCGACGTCGAGGAAGGCCTCGTCGAGGGACAACGGCTCGACGATCGGGGTGATCGTCTCGAAGGTCGCCATGACTGCCGCCGAGATCGTGCTGTAGAGCGCATGGTCCGGGCTGATCACCGTGGCCTGGGGGCACAGCCGGCGGGCACGGGACATGGGCATGGCGGAGGCCACCCCGAAAGCTCGAGCTTCATAGGTGGCGGAGAGGACGACCCCGCGATTGCCGCCGCCGCCGATGATCACCGGTGTGCCGACCAGCTCGGGGCGGCTCAGGAGGGAGGCCGAAGCATAGAAGGCGTCCATGTCGACATGCAGGACGGTGCATCCGGTGTCGTCCGGAGGCTGGGTGGCGTTTCGCTGCGGGAGCGTGAACTGACGCCGGCTCACGGCAGCGGCTCAGCTCTGGGCGAGGACGTGTACCGCGGTGCCCAGCTGCCCGAGGAAGCCGAACTCAGGGTGTCTGCTGGCGGCGTCCTCCAGCGCGAGCAACGCGATGCGGTCGGCGTCGGTGTCGATCAGCGCCGACGGAACCAGGTCGCTGAACAGCCGTACGCCGTGCAGGTCGACGACGGTCAGGCCGGTCTGCTCCACCATGGCGCGCAGCGCTGATGCATCGAATCGGCGCGGCAGCGGGTCGCTGTTGCCCCAGCGCCCATCCGGGCTCACCAGCGCCTCGTGGGCCTGGGCGAACTGGCCGGCGAGCACGCGCGCCAGGACCACGGCGAGGCGCTGCGCCGCGACCAGGCTGAGGTGACCTCCTGGAGCAAGCACGCCGGCAAGAGCAGCAACGGTGGCAGCAGGGTCGTCGACGACCTCGAGAGTGCCGTGGCAGCAGACGAGGTCGACGGGCCGGTCCCCGGTCAGGTCCGCGAGGCAGTCCGCGTCACCCTGGATCGCGGTGATCCGGGCTGCCACGCCACGTTCGGCGCTGCGTCGGGACAAAGAGGCGAGCGCGTCCGGGCTCGGGTCGACGACGGTGACCTTATGGCCGAGCTCTGCCAGCGGAACGGCCAGGCCACCGGTACCGCCGCCGAGGTCGAGGACTCGCAGGGGGCGGCCGAGGTCGGAGTGCTGCTTCTCCGTCAGCTCACGGACGGCAGCCCACACCGCAGAGGTCCGCAGGGCCGTGTCGACGCCGCCGCGCCGGGTCCGCCACTGCTCTTCGGACACCACGGCTTCCTCCAGGTCGTTCGCGTGCAGATCATCTTCGCCTGCAGATCATCGTTGTGCAGATCATCGGCCTGCCTCGCCAGCCACCTTAGTGGCCGGAGCTTCCAGGGCTGGAGTGCCAGAGCTTGCGGGGCGCTGGGAACTCGCCCGGGTCGACGGCTCTGCGCGAGCTCGCTGCCGGGGCCGCACCACCGGCACCCGGCACGACCTGCCCCTGACCGAGCCGGTGCGAACCACGCACGTCCTCCCCCGGGGGGCGAGTGTCGGCGTACGGCGACTGCTTGAAACCGGAAGCGTGCACGAGCACTCTCCGGCCGGCCAGGCCCGAGCCATCGGCGAGGGCCTGGCGGTGAGCCGCCTCCAACGCGCTCGCCTGCTCGGTGGCGGCCCGCTCGCTGGCCTCCATCGCGGCATACACGGCGTCCACTCCGCCGTCCTGCCATGCCTCCCACAAGGGCGTCAGCTCCCAAGCCCCGGTCGCCCGCAGGGAGACCCCGCGCGGGCCGGTCCGCCTCACCACCCCGCGCACCAGCAGCATCCACGAGTGGAAGACGGTCGCGGCATACGGACCTTGGACATCCTCGAAGAACGTCGCGTCGACCGGCCCGGTGGAGTCGTCGAGCGTGAGGAACACGACGCGCCGACCCGAACGGATCGGCGGAGTCTGGGTGGCGACCTTGACCCCGCACGCCCACACGGTGGAACGACTGCGCCTGGCGAGCAGGTCGCGACTGCGGGTCACCCCCAGTGCCTCGAGCATCGGGGCATAGAAGTCGACGACGTGCGCACTGGCGTCCAGACCCAGGATGTCGAGCTCGGCTCGCACCCGCTCGGGACCGGTCAGCTCGGGCAGCCCGGTGCCGGTGGTGAGCTCCGGCCGGTCGCCGAGGTCGAGGGCGAGCTGGGTCGGCTGCTCCGGCCGGACCGGTAGCGCCGCCTGGGACTGCGCGGCCGCCCTGCTCCGCACGTCGGCACCGTCGAGCCCCATAGGCGCGTCAGGAGGCGCCTGCGACTGGCGGGAGCGGCCGGGAGCGACCCTGCGGCTGGACCGGGTGAGTGCGCGGCTGTATCGGTCGAGCTCGGCGACATGGAGCAGCAGGTCGCGACGCGTGGTGCGCCCCCGGCGCCCGAGCCCTCCGCCCGCGCCCAACGCCCGCTCCCCCAGCCCCCCTCCCGGGACGGCAATGCCATAGAGGGTGTCGAACCCACCGGCCAGCACGAGCCGCTCGACGATCGGTCGTGCCACCTGAGCGCGACGCCAGAAATCCGGCAGTCCGGCGTACGGCTGGTTCGCCACGATGCGCGCGACCTCTGCGTCGCTGATGCCCCGCACATCAGCCAGCGACAGCCGGATGCCGTAGTCGCGGGCATCGGGAAGGTCGGGATGAGCTGGGGTGAAGGTGCTGTCGTAGGAGTCGAGCCGCTCGATGCGGTAGGCAGCCGTCGAGGCGTTGACATCCAGCCCCAGGACGGCGATACCGAGCGAACGGGCGTCATCGAGGATGAGCCGTTTGGGGTACATGCCGGGGTCGTGGGTCAGGACTCCGGCCAGGAACGCCGCCGGGTGGTGGGTCTTGAGCCAGGCCGAGTGGTAGGTGGGCAGCGCGAAGGCAGCAGCGTGTGCCTTGCAGAAGCCGAAGGAGGCGAAGGCCTTGAGCACCTCCCAGATCCGGTTCACGTCGTCGGGGGCGTATCCGCGAGCGAGCGCCGCGGGACGCCACCACGCCTCGATCTCGAGCTGGCCCTTCGGAGTGCCGAGCGCCCGTCGCACCTCGTCGGCCTGGGCCAGCGAGACCCCGGTCGTCTCGGCGACGATCATCAGGACCTGCTCGTGGAAGACGACCACCCCCTCGGTCTGCTCCAACGCTCTGACGAGCGTGGGATGCAGATAGCGGACGGGCTTCCAGCCGTGACGCGCCTCGAGGAACGGGGTGATCATGTCGGACTTCACCGGCCCTGGGCGGAACAGCGAGATGTCGATGATGAGGTCCTCGAACCGCTGCGGACCGAACTTGCCGATCAGCTCACGCTGACCTGGACTCTCGATCTGGAAACAACCCAAGGTGTGGCTGCTCCGGATAAGCCGGAAGGTCGCCTCGTCGTCCAGCGGCACCTGGGCCTGGTCGTCGAGGTCGACCTGGATGCCGTCGACGCGAGCGACCTCCTGGACGGCATGAGCCATCGCGGACTGCATGCGGATGCCGAGGACATCGAGCTTGAGCAGTCCCAGGGTCTCGACGTCGTCCTTGTCGAACTGGCTCATCGGAAACCCCAGCCAGCTGGCCTCGACGGGAGTGCGGTCGAGCAGGCCGCCGTCGGACAGGATCACGCCACAGGGATGCAGGGCGATGTGGCGTGGCAGCCCGTCGAGACGTTCGACGAGGTCGAACAGTGCACGCAACCGTGGGCTGTCCAACCCGCGGGCACGCAGCTCAGGGAGCTCGGCGATGGCGTTGCGCGCATCCCTGGCCCGGATGTGGGGAAATGCCTTCGCGATCTCGTCGATCTCACCGGGAGGCAGTCCTAGCGCGGCCCCGACGTCGCGGATCGCGTGTCTGACCTTGTAGGTGTCCATCATCGACACACACGTGACCCGTTCACCGCCGAACCGGTCGAGGATCCGTTCGTAGACCTCGGTGCGCCGGGCGGACTCGACGTCGATGTCGATGTCGGGCAGCTCGGCCCGCAGCGGGGAGCAGAACCGCTCCATCAGCAGGTCGTACCGGATCGGGTCGACGCCGCTGATGCCCAGCAGGTAGTTCACCAAGGACCCCGCACCCGAGCCGCGCGCAGCCACGCGGACCCCGAGGTCGCGGATGAGGTCGACGACCTGCGCGACGGTGAGGAAGTACGTCGGATAGCCGAGCTCGGCGATGACCTTGAGCTCGTCGGTGAGCCGGTTCTCGACGGCCTGCAGGTCGCGCTCGCTCACGCCGGGATAGTGCCGAGGAACCGCCTCACGACACCGTTGCTCCAGCATCACCTGGGCGCTCATGCCCGGCTCGACTCCCAGCTGCTCGGGCTCGGGGAGGTGGACCGACCCGATGCCGAGGTCGTGACGTGGGCTCTGGACACAGGCGAGCCCCAGCGCCACGGTGCGCTCGATGAGGGTGTCGGCTCGGCAGTGGTCGCCTCCGGTGACGTCGAGGGCGACGGCCCGCATCGTCTCGCTCGACGCGAGATGGGCGGCATCGGTGACCCGGTCGAGGTGGCGGGTGTCGAGCGCGACCAGCCGCCGGGCGGCATCCAGGACATCGACCACGGCTGACTCACCCGGGTCGACATGACGGACCGCAGCGGTGAGCACCGCGGGGATGCCCTGCTCGTCGGCCAGCCCGAGCAGTCGCCGGGCGTGGCTTCGGGAGGCCGGCGTCCCCTCGGGGCCGCCATGACAGACCACCTCGATGGCCAACGCGTCAGCAGGCAGCTGCCGGCGCCACTGCGCAAGCAAGACCCTGGCTTGGTCGAGCCGGCGCGCACGCACTGCTCGCCCCACATCCGAGTCGGGCCCAAGCAACACCACCAGCGGGCTGGGATGGTCACCACGACGGCCCTCGGCGTGGACTGCGCCCAGACATCGTGCGGCGATCACGCTGACCGCGCTCACTGGCTCGCCCCGCTCACCGCGCAGGTGGGTATCGGTGACCAGTCGACACAACGCAGCCCAGCCCACGCCGGGGGACACCCCGGCAGCACGCCCCCGCGCGAGCACCGTCACTCGCGGGTGGCGCGGATCGCGCACCGGGCCACCGCGAACAGGTGTCCGCGCACTGCGGCCACTCGTCCTGCTGCCACTCGTCCCGCTGCCACTCACGTCCGGCCCGACGGCCAGGTCCACCCCGAGAACGGGCGCCACTCCCGCCGCCGCGGCAGCGGCGGCAAACCGCACCGCGCCGTAGAGCCCGTCGCGGTCGGTCAGAGCAAGGACTGGCTGTCGTTGCTGCGCGGCTCGCTCCACGAGTGCCTCAGGAGTCGCCGTTCCGTAACGCATCGAGAAGCCCGACGCGACATGGAGGTGGACGAAGTCACGGGCGACCATCTCGCCGCCTGTCACGAGCAGGAACCAGCACGTCTGCCTGGACCTGCCTCTGAGCGGGTAGTCCCAGGCTGTGGCAGACGAGATCGAGGAAGATCTCGGCCTGCCGCAACAGATCGTCAGCGTCCCGGGCGCTCACGGGCCCCGAACGGACGGTAACCGTCTCGAAGAACCCAGCCCACTCGGCAAGCTCGGGCGCCCATGCGGGCAACAGCTCCCAGAGACTGTGGGGCCCGGGAACCCCGGAGCGTAAGGCAGTGCGACGCGGCTGACGGCGAGCTGCAAGCACCGAGGCTGCGGCACGTAGCGCCGCGAGCTGGGCGTGTCGGTGCCGGGTCGTGGTGTCTGGGCTTTGACAGGCCAGCAGCAGGGAATGCCGGGAGCGGTCAAGGAGGTCGAGCGTGCTGGAGGTCATCACGCCCGCTCAGTCCGCGACTCGAAGGAGCTGCCACTGGCTGCGCTGGCCGCCAGTGGGCGTCGTGCTGCTGGGCCCAGCAGGATCCGGCCGAGTCGCACCGAGGTCGTAGACCCCCACCCCGGCGAGCCGGCCGGGGCTGGCCTCGACCCGCCACACCCGACGCTCCCGCGCGTCGGCCAGCACGTCTCTGCCCTCACGAGCATCACGCCACCAGGGTCGCCTCTCCTGCCACTGGTCGAGGACCGCTCGCACGACATAGAGCCGACCGCGCCACACGAAGGCGTCGGGGCGCTCCGGTTGGTTGTCAGGGGATACTCCCGTGACTCCCGTGACTCCCTGGCGGACCTCGATGGGCTCTTCGTACCGGCGGACCACGAGCGGGTTCCCTTCGTGCGTGAGTGGGATGTGCGCCCTGGCCCTGTGAAGGGCGGGGTCGAGGCGCCTGATCACAGGGCCAGAGCCGCACAGATGGCTCTCGTCGGTGACCCGGCCCCAGGTTGTCGTGAGGTCAGGAGTCACTGTTGTGAACCATTTTTCGAACGTATGTTCGATGTGAAAGACGGTACACCGGCATACCGACAGCCGCAATCCTCTGGCTCGGCAAGGGCGTCCGCACCTAGCATTCGTGCATGGCGGACGCCCAACCCATGCCCTCAGGTGCACTCGACCTGACGGCTCACTCGGGCGTCCAGCGTGTCCTGGCCGCCCTCGCGATCCACCATGTGACGCCCGAGATCGTCACCCTTCCGGAGGCGGCACGCACCGCCGCCGCAGCGGCCGCAGCCTTGGGAATCACCCCGGCCGAGATCGCCAACTCCCTGGTCTTTCGCGCCCATACCGGCCGCGGCGCTCCCCAGCCCCTGCTGGTGCTCACCTCCGGCGCTCACAAGGTCGACCTCGTCAAAGTGTCCGAGCTGCTCGACGGGATCGACCACATCGACCGGGCCGACGCCGACTTCGTGCGCGACCACACCGGCTTTGCCATCGGTGGCGTCGCGCCCGTCGGGCACACCCATCCCGTGACCACCGTCGTGGACGTCTCGCTCAGCCGTCACCGGCATGTCTGGGCGGCCGCGGGGCACAGCCACACGGTCTTCCGGACGACGTACGAGGAGCTGCTGCGGGTGACCGGGGGGCACGCCATCGAGGTGGCCTAGGCGAGGAGGCCTAGGTAAGGCGGCCTAGGTCGTACCGAAACCGCCCTCGTGAACACAGAGCACGTTGCCGTCAGGGTCGAGGAACCACGCCGCCCGGGTCCCGCCACGCTCGGCAATGTGGTTGACCGTGGTGAAATCGGGCAGGTCATAGTCCTCGAACACGATGCCTCGGCTCTCGAGCTCCTTCAGCTCGCCCTCGACATCGGAGACCTCCCAGGTCAGAGCAGTGCTCGGATTCTGGGTCCCGGCCTCGCGCGGCAGCAGCATCAACATGGCCCCGCCGCTCAGCTGGTACATGAGGCTGCCCTCGTCGTTCGTCCCGAGGAAGGGCAGGTCCAGCTTGTCGTAGAACTCCTTGGCTCGGGCGGTGTCCGCGACCGGAAGCAACGCCGAAACCGCACTCGTGGCTAGTGACACCTCGGTACCTCCTCGTGAGATCTTCAGCCTGCTCGCGGTCCAGCCGGCGGCGCTCCCCCAAACTGACGAGATCTGCTGGGCAGAATGTCTCTATGAACCACACCAAGCCGGTCGAATGCTGGCTCACCGACATGGACGGCGTCCTGGTCCACGAGGAGAGCGTCATCCCCGGCGCCGCGGACTTCATCGCGGCTCTGGTCGAACATGGGCGCCCCTTCCTCGTCCTGACCAACAACTCGATCTTCACCCCGCGCGACCTGCGGGCCCGACTGCTCGCCAGCGGTATCGACGTGCCCGAGGAGTCGCTGTGGACCTCCGCGCTGGCCACCGCCCAGTTCCTAGCCGACCAGCGTCCGCACGGCAGTGCCTTCGTCGTCGGCGAGGCGGGACTGACGACGGCGCTGCATGAGGTCGGCTACACGATGACCGAGCGTTCCCCCGACTACGTCGTGCTCGGGGAGACACGCACCTACTCCTTCGAGGCGATCACCAAGGCGATCCGGCTCATCGAGGCAGGCGCACGGTTCATTGCCACCAACCCGGACGTCAGCGGGCCGAGCACCCAGGGCACGCTGCCGGCCACGGGGTCGGTGGCCGCGCTCATCTCGGCCGCCACGGGCCGTCAGCCGTACTACATCGGCAAGCCCAACCCGCTGATGATGCGTAGCGCCCTCAACCGTCTCGACGCGCACTCCGAGTCCACCGTCATGGTGGGCGACCGCATGGACACCGACGTGATCAGCGGACTCGAGGCCGGGCTGCGAACCATCCTGGTGCTCACGGGCTCGACTAAGCCCGACCAGGTGGAGCGCTTTCCCTATCACGCCACGCGCGTCGTCGACTCCGTCGCCGACATCGTCCCCCTCGTCGGCGAGCTGCGTCCCCTCGACGGCCCCAGCCACCCCTAGGGCTGAACGCGCCTAGAAGTTGAACACCCTAGGGATTGAGGTTGCGATACACCTCGAGCGTCGCGGTCGACCGGTTCATCGTGATGAAGTGCAGCCCCGGCGCCCCCTCACCCAACATGCGCTCGGCCAGCTCGGTCGCGATCTGCACGCCGACCTCGCGAGTCGCCTTCGGATCCTCGGCAACAGCCTCGAGGCGACGAAGCACAGCCTCGGGCAGCGGCGTACCCATCAGCTGGGACATCCGGGCGACCTGCTTGAAGTTGGTGACGGGCATCAGACCGGGGGTGATGGGCAGGTTCCGCCGGGCGGCCACGGCATCCCGCAGACGCAGGTAGGTGTCTGCGTCGAAGACCATCTGGGTGATAGCGAAGGTCGCCCCCGCATCCGCCTTGCGCACCAGCACCTCGACGTCGTCCTCGACACTCGCGGACTCGGGGTGGACATCCGGGAAGGCTGCCACCCCGACCGTAAACTCCCCGAGCTCGCGCACCAGGCGGACGAGGTCCTCAGCGTGGTTCAGCCCCTCGGGGTGCGCCACCCACTCACCGCCGACATCACCGGGGGGGTCGCCCCTCAGGGCGAGGATGTTGCGGACCCCGCTCGCGGCATACAACCCGACGACCTGCCGCAGGGCGGCGACCGACGCGCCCACGCAGGTGAGGTGGGCCAGGGGGGTCAAGGTGGTCTCGCGGGCGATCCGCTCGGTGACCCGCACGGTGCGGTCCTGGCTCGTGCCGCCCGCTCCATAGGTCACCGAGACGAAGTCGGGTCGCACCGACTCCAGCCGACGGATGGCGTCCCACAGCAGCGCTTCGCTGGCGTCGTCCTTGGGCGGGAAGAACTCGAAGCTGATGGACGGACTCGGGGCCGCGAGCATGCCGGGAATGGAGCGCGTGAGCCGCTCCGGTCGTGCCAGTCTCGAGGGTTGGCCCAGTGCCATGGCGGTGAGACTAGTCGAGCGCGGACACCGTAGGCTCAAGGGCAGCGACCGGTGAGACGCCGGTGGTGGTGGCCCGAGACGCTGTGGAGGAGCG
>DASYGI010000382.1:0-3297 GCA_035999925.1 Pedococcus sp. | reverse complement strand
CGACATCGTGGGCGGTGCGGCGCGCGCCCTGGCGACACCCACCGGCATGGTGGGCGCTGCCGTCGAGGCCGCCTGGGTGACCACCCATCTGGCGCTGTACCCCTGGGGACTGATCGGTCGCCACGACCGGGACAGCCAGATCGGTTACCGCGTCGAGCACCTGCCGCCCATCCAGCGTGGTCTGGTCATCTCGGACGTCGAGGCGGCCGGCACGCCGATCCTGCTGGTCCACGGCATGGTCGACAACCGTTCCATCTTCACGCTGCTCAGGCTGGGGCTGCGGCGGCGCGGCTTCGGCCGCGTCACCAGCATGAACTACTCGCCCTTCACAGCCGATGTCCGCGTGGCCGCGGCCCGGCTGGCCGAGGAGGTCGAGGCGCTCGTGGCCGAGACGGGCTACGAGCGGATCCACGTCGTCGGCCACTCCATGGGCGGCCTGATCGCCCGCTACTACGTCACGAGGCTCGGCGGTGACGAGCGCGTGCACACGCTGGTCACCCTGGGCACGCCCCACCAGGGGACGTACACGGCATACGGGTGGCACAACCAGCTCACCCGCCAGCTGCGACCTGGCAGCGGCCTCATGCGCGAGCTGGACCAACCGGTGCCCGCCTGCCGGACCCGGTTCGTCGTGTACTGGTCCGACCTGGACCAGATGGTCTTCCCGCAGCGCAATGCCGCCCTGCTGCACCCCGATCTGAGCGTCCGCAACATCGACCTGCACGGAGTCGGCCACATGTCCCTGCCCATCCTGGGCAGCGTCGTGCACGGCATCTCCTCGACCCTGGCTCACCTCGACCTCGAGGGTCATACGGTGACGCCTGGGGTGACCGAGCTGCGTCCGTAGGCTCGCGTGTCCCTGGCGTTTTGGATCACGAACCGGTCACGCTAACCTCTGGACTTCCGTGTTCCGCCGATCGCGAGGGCCCTGGCTTCGTGACTTCATCCGCGTACGACGGGCGCCATCGCGCCCCTGGTCGTCACCGCGCCCCCAAGCGGGGGCCGCGCTTCGGCGGCGCCCTTGGTAGCGGGTTCGTGCTCCCTGGCGCGGCGGCCGCCGCGTTGCTGGTGACCGCGACCGGCGCCACGGTCGCCGAGTCCGCTCCGGCGTACTTCGACCTGACCGGGGCAGCCAGCCGGGCGCGCGCCGAGGATGCGGCCACCGCCCAGCTCGCCATCGTCGACGCCCAGCAGCAGCGCGAGGTTCAGGCCACCGCCGCCCTGGCCCGGGTCGCCCAGTCGCAGCGGATCGCCCGCAGTGCCGAGCGGTCCGCCACGGCCAGGCAGAACGTCCTGTCAGCGACCTCGACGGCTCTCGCCGCTGCGCAGTCGGCTCGTCTCAAGAGCCAGCAGTGGCTCCTGCCCGTCAAGGGGGCCACCTTCACCTCTGGGTTCGGCTGGCGCTGGGGACGCATGCACGAGGGGAACGACTTCGCCTGCCCCGTCGGCACGCCCGTCGCGGCGATGTCGAGCGGCACGGTCGTCACGACCGGCTACGAGAACGGCTACGGCAACATGGTCTCGATCCGGTACTGGGACGGCACCGTGTCGGTCTACGCCCACCTCAGCCAGATCCTCACCTCGGTCGGGGCGGCCGTGACCCCGGGCCAGCTCGTCGCGCTGTCGGGCAACACCGGGCACTCCACCGGCCCGCACCTGCACCTCGAGATCCACCCCAACGGCGGCCCCGCCATCAACCCGGCTCCCTGGCTGCACGACCACGGCCTGCAGTAGGCGGACTAGAGCTTCTCCAACGGGGCGTAACGCAGCAGGAACCGCTTGACGCCGGTATCGCCGCCGAAGTCGACGTGCGCCTGGGTCTTCTCGCCGTCGCCCTCGGTCTTCACCACGGTGCCCAGCCCGTAGGCGTCGTGGGTAACGCGGTCGCCCGGATGCAGGGAGATCAGGGGCCGGTTTCCGGGCGAACGGACACCCGGTCGCGCCGCCAGGGTGGCCACCGCCGGGGTGCCCGGACGACGAGACGTCGTGGCCGCCTCGGCCCGCTGCCACTGCACCAGGTGGCTGGGGATCTCGTCGAGGAACCGGCTCGCCGGGTTGTACTGGGGGGCGCCCCAGGCCGACCGCACCGCCGCTCGGGAGAGGTGCAGCCGCTCACGGGCGCGGGTGATGCCGACATACGCCAGGCGCCGCTCCTCCTCGAGCTCCTTGGGATCACCCAGCGCACGCAGGTGTGGGAAGGTCCCGTCCTCCAGGCCGGTCAGGAAGACCACGGGGAACTCCAGTCCCTTGGCGGTGTGCAACGTCATCAAGGTGACCACCCCGAGGGCCTCGGCCTCCTCGGAGTCCGGGATCTCGTCAGCATCGGCCACCAGTGACACCTGCTCGAGGAAGTCCTCGAGCGAGGCGACCTCGCCGGTGGCGGCGCGCGTCTCGTCGAACTCCTGGGCGACGGCCACGAGCTCGGCGAGGTTCTCGATGCGGGTCTCGTCCTGCGGGTCATGGCTGGCCCTGAGCTCAGCGAGGTACCCCGACCTGTCGATGACCGCCTCGAGTAGCGCGCCCACCCCACGCTCGTCGTCGGCATGGATCGCCCCGAGCTCCTCCATCAGACCCGTGAAGCCCTTGATCGCCGCCACCGAGCGGGTGGCGATGCCCGGGGCGTCTTCGGGACGACCGAGGGCCGCGATGAAGGGGATGCGTTCACGTTCGGCCAGCGCCGCGATGCACGCCTCCGCCCGGTCGCCGATGCCTCGCTTGGGGACGTTGAGGATGCGGCGCAGGTTGACCGTGTCGGTCGGGTTGGACACCACCCGCAGGTACGCCAGTGCGTCCTTGACCTCGCGCCGCTCGTAGAACCGGGTGCCGCCGACCACCTTGTATGGCAGCCCGACGCGGACGAAGACCTCTTCGAGTGCCCGGCTCTGGGCGTTCGTGCGGTAGAACACCGCGACGTCCTTGGGCTTGACCCCGGCCGAGTCCCCGAGCTCGTCGATCGTCTTGGCCACGAAGGCGGCCTCGTCGTGCTCGTTGTCGCCGACGTAGCCGACGATGAGTGCACCGTCGCCGCTGTCTGTCCAGAGGTTCTTCTTGCGACGCTCGGGGTTCTTGGCGATGACCGAGTTGGCGGCCTGAAGGATGGTCTGGGTCGAGCGGTAGTTCTGCTCCAGCAGGATGGTTCGCGCGTTGGGGTAGTCCTGCTCGAACTCCACGATGTTGCGGATCGTCGCACCGCGGAAGGCATAGATCGACTGGTCCGCGTCACCGACCACCACCAGCTCGGCCGGACCCACGGACGGCCCGTCATCCACCGGCATACCCGCAGCGCCCTGAGCCCCG
>DASYGI010000381.1:0-8294 GCA_035999925.1 Pedococcus sp. | reverse complement strand
GACCCGGGTCAAGCTGACCGTCGAGGTCCCCTTCGAGGAGCTCAAGCCGAGCCTCGACGCGGCATACGCGACCATCGGCTCCCAGATCCAGGTGCCTGGCTTCCGCAAGGGCAAGGTGCCCAGCCGCATCATCGACCAGCGGGTCGGCCGCGGGGCCGTGCTCCAGGAGGCCGTCAACGAGGCCCTCCCGCAGTTCTACGGCCAGGCGGTCGAGGAGAACAAGGTTCGCCCGATCGGCCAGCCCGAGGTCGACGTCACTGAGGTGCCCGTCAAGGACGGCGACGAGCTCAAGTTCACCGTGGAGGTCGACGTCCGGCCCGAGGTGACCCTGCCCGACTACAGCAGCATCACCGTCGAGGTGGATGCGGCCACGGCCTCCGAGGAGGATGTCGAGGAGCGCATGACGTCGCTGCAGGAGCGCTTCGGGACCCTCAAGGGCGTCGACCGCTCCGTCGAGAAGGGCGACTTCGTGTCCATCGACCTCGACGCCAAGATCGGCGACGAGGAGATCGACGCGGTCAAGGGGGTCTCCTACGAGGTTGGCTCGGGCAACATGCTCGACGGCCTGGACGAGACCCTGGTGGGCATGGCGGCCGGGGACACCACGTCCTTCACCGCGCCGCTGGCCGGCGGCGACCGCGAGGGCGAGGACTCGGACGTCACGGTCACCGTGCAGTCGGTCAAGGTGCGCGAGCTGCCATCGCTGGACGACGACTTCGCTCAGCTCGCCTCGGAGTTCGACACCCTCGAGGAGCTGCGCGCGGACCTCGCGAAGCAGGCCGAGCGCGCGAAGAAGTTCGAGCAGGGAGTGCAGGCTCGTGACAAGGTGCTCGAGCACCTCCTGGAGACTGTCGAGATCCCCGTCCCCGACGGCATCGTCGAGGCCGAGGTCAACGCCCACCTCGAGGGTGAGGACCGCCTCGCCGACGAGGAGCACCGCGCCGAGGTCGACACGAACACCCGTAAGGCCCTGCGAGCCCAGTTCCTCCTCGACGCCATCGCCGAGAAGGAAGAGGTCAAGGTCGAGCAGCCTGAGCTCATCGAGTACCTCGTCATGTCGGCGCAGCAGTACGGCATGGACCCCAACCAGTTCGCCCAGACCATCGACCAGCAGGGCCAGATCCCGGCCATGGTGGCCGAGGTGGCGCGACGCAAGGCGCTCGCGGCGGTGCTGGAGCGGGCCACCGTCGTGGACACCGCGGGTGCGCCGGTCGACCTGAACGAGATCACCTCGACCGATGTCGCCTCCGAGCTGTACGAGGGGCACGATCACGAGGGTCACGACCACGAGGGTCACGACCACGCTTGAGTCTTGGCTTCGGAGCCTTCCGAAGAGCTAGCCGTACCGCCGTATGCCGCGCCCTCCACCAGGGGCGCGGCATTCGCGGCATACAGCATTTGGACGAACCGCCAGGCCACCGTGCTACGCGACCATGAGCCCATGGACCACGCCAGCTTCCACGTGCTGCGGACAGCCGTGCAGGAGAATGCCCGCCCCGCCGACGAGGGTCACGCGCAGTTCCTGCAGCGACGACTCTCCGAGGCGCTCGTCGCCAGCCGGCTCTTCGACCAGGTCGAGCTCGGGCGCACCGAGGACCCGGACCAGCTGGTCATCGGCCTGTGCCGCTGTGCCGAGGGGATCCTGCCGTGGGAGGCGGGCATCGGCGTGGAGCGGGTGTGGAGCAGCATCGCCGCCGAGGTTCCGTGGGAGTCGCACACCCTGGCGTGCACGGACTCCCTGATGGAGTTCGAGGGCGCGGTGACCATCGACAGCAGTGGTCACTTCATCACGGTCCGGCTGCTGGCCGAGCCACCGGCAGTTCGCCAGGCCTCGGCCCGGTACGGCGACGACCGGAATGACGCCCCCCTCGCTGCCCCGGTGCCACTGCGGGCGGTCGAGCGCCGCTAACGCCCATCAGTCGGCTAGCTCCCCGGGGGCGCTGTCGTGCTTCCGATCCGCAGCGTCGTGGGCTGTTCCTCGTTCTGCGGATGTTCGCCGTCGAGCATCCGGCGCAGCATTTCGCCCAGTTTCCGCCCCTTGGCCAGCCCGTGCTGGTCGACCGTGGTCAGGGTCCCGGCGAACCACGCGAGCTCGACCCCGTCGAACCCGGTGACGCTGAGGTCCTCAGGCACCCTCAACCCGAGCTCCTCGGCGGCGCGCACGGCTCCGATCGCGAGCAGGTCGGACTGCGCCACGATCGCGGTGGGGCGCTCGGACTCGGCACGGTCGAGCAGGAGCCGTGCCGCGGCCACGCCCTGCTCCACGTCGGGGACCGCCGCCTGCGCCAGGCCGGTGGGCGCCTCGAAGACGTCGAGGAACCCCAGGGCCCGGTCGCGCGTGTCGACGAAGACCGATGCCGCCAGCTGGTCCGCGCTCACCGTCGCGGTGACGTTGTCCGGCCCCAGCTGCATCATGAGGTGGGCTACCCGGCGATGCCCCAGGTCGCGCAGGTGCCGGCCCATGGCGGCCGTCGCGCCACGGTTGTCCACGGTCAGCTGGACGACGCGCGGGTCGGCGGGTGCGCCGTCCGCGAGCATCGGGATCCCCCGGGCTGCGAGGTGGTCCACGGCGGGGTTGGTGTCCGGCCCGCACAGCGAGAACACCACGGCGTCCAGCGCCGAGGAGGACAGCTGGGTGATGGCTCGCTCAGGGTCGCCGGCAGGTTGGGCGATGAGCAGCATCCCCGCGGGGATCTGGTCGAGCACCTGGGACAGCCCGTCCAGAACACTGACCGCGAAGGGGTCCCGGAAGGCGTGCAGGAGCCGCCCTTCGACGACGACCCCGACGACCCCGGACCGCCCCTGCCGCAGCGACGAGGCTAGCGGGTCGGGGCCGGCATACCCCAGTGCCGCGGCGGCTGCGAGCACCCGCTCGACTGTCTCGTCGGCCACCGGACCCTTGCCGCTGAACGCCAGGGACGCCGTCGAGGTGGACACCCCGGCCGCCTGCGCGACGGATCGCAAGGTCGGGCGAGATTGACGGGGGAGGGTCATGCAGGACACACTATCGAATCGATTCGATCGAATCGATTCGACTTGTTCTCTCGACCCCGGAAAGCCGTGCAGTGACCCAGACCATCGCCCCCGCCCCAGCTCGGGTCCTGGCGGCCCGCAACGCCGTCTTCATCGTGTTCGCCCTGTCAGGCACCACGTTCGCGACCTTCGCCTCGAGGATCGCGGACAGCAAGGCTGCGCTGGGACTCACCGCCGGAGAGCTCGGTCTGACCCTGTTCGCGGTCTCGGCGGGGTCGCTGACGGCGCTGCCCTCGGCCGGCCGGGTGGCCGACCGGTTCGGGCCGCGCCGGACGATCGAGCTGGCGATGGGTGTGTCGTTGACCGGGCTGCTGGTCGTCGCGGCCGCCGTCGACCTCGCCCGGACCCGGCTGCTCATGGCGGTCGGCCTCTTCCTCGTCGGGATCGGGGTCGGCGTCTGGGACGTGGCGATGAACCTCGAGGGAGCCGCGGTGGAGCGGCTGCTGGGCACCACCGTGATGCCGCGCTTCCACGCCGCCTTCTCCGGCGGCACCGTGCTCGCGGCGCTCCTCGGTGCCGGCATGTCCTGGCGGCATGTCCCGTTGCTCGTCCACTTTGCCGTCGTCATCGTGGTCACGGTCGTCCTCGCCCGGTGGTCGCTGCGTGCCTTCCTGCCGCCCGCCCTGCCTTCCGCCCTGCCGCCCGCCCCGACGGACGGCCCCATCGAAGGCGACTCGGAGCAACGGGCCGCGAAGCCGGCGCGGGCCCGCTCGGCGTGGCTCGAGCCCCGCACCCTGATGATCGGGCTGGTCGTCCTGGCCGCTGCCTTCACCGAGGGGACGGCCAACGACTGGGTGGCGGTCGGCTTCGTGGAGGGCCACCGGGTTCCGGCCTGGGCGGGGGTGCTGGCGTTCGCCTCGTTCCTGACCTTCATGACGGTCGGCCGGCTGGTGGGCACCAGGGTGCTCGACCAGTTCGGCCGGGTGCCCGTGCTTCGGGTGACCTTCGCCTTGGCCGCAGTCGGGTCGTTGCTGGTGATCTTCGGCAACGTTCCGGTGGCGTATGCCGGGACGCTCGTCTGGGGAGTCGGCGCGTCCCTGGGATTTCCGGTCGGGATGAGTGCATCCGCCGACGACCCGGCCCGGGCGGCGGCCCGAATGTCCGTCGTGGCCACGATCGGCTACACCGCGTTCATCGCCGGCCCACCGCTGCTCGGCCTGCTGGGCGACCACTTCACGGTGCTGCGGGCGCTGCTGGCCGTGACCGTCGTGGTCGGCCTCGCCATGCTGGTCATCCCGGCCACCCGTGAGCAGTGAGAATTGAGCGCTGTGCGCTCAGGGCGAACATGGCGGGATTCGGGGACTTTGCCCCTCCACCTCCGCGTTAGGGTCACTGACAGTCACCAGCACCCCACAGACGATGGAGAAGACATGGCGAGCAACCCTCAGACGGGTTCCGAGATCGTCGCCGCGGACGAGCGGCCTCAGGGTGGTCTTGACGACCACATCTACAACCGTCTGCTCAAGGAACGAATCATCTTCCTCGGCTCCGACGTCCGGGACGACAACGCGAACGCGATCTGCGCGCAGCTTCTGCTGCTCGCTGCCGAGGACCCCGGCAAGGACATCTGGCTCTACATCAACAGCCCCGGCGGGTCGATCTCGGCGGGCATGGCGATCTACGACACGATGAAGTGGATTCCCAACGACGTGGCCACGGTGGCCATGGGCATGGCGGCCTCAATGGGTCAGTTCCTGCTTTCGGCAGGCACCAACGGCAAGCGCTATGCCACCCCGCACGCCCGCGTGATGATGCACCAGCCCTCCGGCGGCATCGGCGGCACGGCTTCAGACATCAAGATCCAGGCGGAGCAGATGCTCTTCGTCAAGAAGCAGATGGCCGAGCTGATCGCCGAGCACACCGGGCAGCCTCTCGAGCAGATCGAGAAGGACTCCGACCGCGACCGCTGGTTCAGTGCCGAGGAGGCCAAGGCTTACGGCTTCGTGGACCACGTGTTCAGCAGCGCCGCCCAGGCGGGCGGGCGTAGCGGCAGCGACGACGACAACCCGGTCACCGGGGACAAGTGAGGAACTGACAGATGAACTTCAACGCCAATCCCTCCATGCACGGTGGGCTGCACGTGCCCGCGCCGTCGAGCCGGTACATCCTCCCGCAGTTCGAGGAGCGCACCTCCTACGGCATGAAGCGGCTCGATCCGTACACCAAGCTGTTCGAGGACCGGATCATCTTCCTCGGCGTCCAGATCGACGATGCCTCGGCTGACGACGTCATGGCCCAGCTCATCGTGCTGGAGTCCCAGGACCCGGACCGCGACATCCTGATGTACATCAACAGCCCCGGTGGCACGTTCACGGCCATGACGGCGATCTACGACACGATGCAGTACATCCGCCCGGACGTGCAGACCTTCGTGATCGGCCAGGCCGCGTCTGCGGCGGCGGTGCTGCTGTCCGCCGGTGCCAAGGGCAAGCGGTTCGCGCTGCCCAACGCGCGGATCCTCATCCACCAGCCGGCTCTGGTCGGCGGTGACTACGGTCAGGCATCCGACATCGAGATCCAGGCCAACGAGGTTCTCCGGATGCGCACCTGGCTCGAGGAGACCTGGGCCGACCACTCGGGTCGCACGCCCGAGCAGGTTCGCAACGACATCGAGCGCGACAAGATCCTGTCCGCCGCCGAGGCCAAGGAGTACGGCCTCATCGACGAGGTCCTCGCGTCCCGCAAGGCCTCCAGCGAGGACTGACTGGCCGCGGTCGGCGGTTGTCCGCCCTGAGCGGACAACCGCCATCTCGGCACGACGCGGGCGGTTCAATGGAGAGAATGGAGTGGTCCGCCCGGTACCGTCGGACCACTCGGATTGACTGTTGTCCTGCACCCAGTGGGCTCCCGCCCACGCACTACGTTCGGAGGTCGGCGCGTGGCACGCATGGGAGAGAGCGGCGACCTGCTGAAGTGCTCGTTCTGCGGAAAGAGCCAGAAGCAGGTCAAGAAGCTCATCGCCGGCCCCGGTGTCTACATCTGTGACGAGTGCATCGACCTGTGCAACGAGATCATCGAGGAGGAGCTCGCCGAGTCCTCCGAGCTCGGCCTCGACGAGCTGCCCAAGCCGCGCGAGATCTTCGAGTTCCTCGAGAACTACGTGGTCGGCCAGGACGTCGCCAAGCGGTCGCTGGCCGTGGCGGTCTACAACCACTACAAGCGCATCCAGGCCGGTGAGGCGGGGGCGAAGAAGGACGTCGAGTCGGTCGACATCGCCAAGTCGAACATCCTGCTCATCGGCCCGACCGGCTGTGGCAAGACCTATCTCGCCCAGACCCTGGCTCGCATGCTCAACGTGCCGTTCGCCATCGCCGACGCCACCGCCCTCACTGAAGCCGGCTACGTGGGCGAGGACGTCGAGAACATCCTGCTCAAGCTGATCCAGGCCGCGGACTACGACGTCAAGAAGGCCGAGACGGGCATCATCTACATCGACGAGGTCGACAAGATCGCGCGCAAGAGCGAGAACCCCTCGATCACCCGTGACGTCTCGGGCGAGGGCGTCCAGCAGGCCCTGCTGAAGATCCTCGAGGGCACCACCGCGTCGGTGCCGCCCCAGGGTGGACGTAAGCACCCGCACCAGGAGTTCATCCAGATCGACACCACGAATGTGCTGTTCATCGTGGGCGGGGCATTCGCCGGTCTCGAGAAGCTCATCGAGTCGCGCAGCGGCAAGAAGGGCCTCGGCTTCGGCTCGGAGCTGCACACCCCGAAGGACCTGGCACAGTCGATGGGCGAGGTCATGCCCGAGGATCTCATGAAGTTCGGTCTCATCCCGGAGTTCATCGGGCGGCTTCCGGTCATCACGACGGTCAGCCCGCTGGACCGCGACGCGCTGGTCACCATCCTGACCGCGCCGCGCAACGCGCTGGTCAAGCAGTACAAGAAGATGTTCGAGATCGACGGTGTCGAGCTCGAGTTCTCCGACGACGCGCTCGAGGCGATCGCCGACCAGGCGCTGAAGCGGGGCACCGGGGCCCGTGGCCTGCGGGCGATCATGGAGGAGGTGCTGATGCCGGTCATGTTCGACGTCCCGAGCGACGACGGCATCTCCCGGGTCGTGGTGTCGCGGGAGGTCGTCCTCGACAACGTCCTGCCGACGATCGTCCGGCGCGACGAGGAACCCAAGCGCGCTCGCAAGCGCTCTGCCTGAGCGCTGAGCCTGGGGTTCAGGCCTGAGCCTGGGGTTTCAGGCCTGAGCCGTTGAGCCGGCGATGAGTTTCCGCCGCTCGACGAGTCAGTTCTGCTGCACCCGCCTAGGCTGGCGGGAGCACCCGAGCGGCGCGTAGTTCCCGGAGGAGGGCCCAGATGTCCGAGGTGACGGTGGCGCCGCTGGTGCAGCCCCACGCCCAGCCGGAACGCCCGGTCGAGGAGTTCCCTGCTGTGACGGACACTTACCGGCGCGAGCTCACCGCCCACTGCTACCGGATGACCGGCTCGATCCACGACGCGGAGGACCTGGTCCAGGAGACCTACCTGCGGGCCTGGCGGGCGTATGCCGCGTTCGAGGGCCGGTCCTCGGTGCGGACGTGGCTCTATCGCATCGCGACGAACGTGTGTCTGACGTCCTTGGAAGGCAAGGACCGGCGCCCGCTGCCGACCGGCCTGGGCTCACCTGCGGCAGACCCCAGCGACACGCTGGTTCAGTCCACCGAGGTCTCCTGGCTGGAGCCCGCCCCCGACCCGCTCGTCGTCGGGGACGCGAGCGACCCGGCGACCATCGTGGCCGAGCGCGAGGGCATCCGACTGGCCTTCGTCGCGGCTCTGCAGCACCTGCCGGCGCGACAGCGAGCCGTGCTCATCCTGCGTGATGTGCTGAGGTGGCGCGCGGCCGAGGTGGCTGACGCCCTCGAGACCACCGAAGCAGCCGTCAACAGCGCCCTGCAGCGCGCACACGCCCAGCTCGACCGGGCCCAGGTCACCCGCGACACCGTCGAAGCCGCCCTGGACGCCCGCCAGCAGGCCTTGCTCGAGCGCTACGTCCAGGCGTTCTGGGACAAGGACATCGACGCCATCGTCGCGATGCTGACCCGCGACGCCGTCTGGGAGATGCCGCCCTACACCGGCTGGTACCACGGTGCGCAGAGCATCGGCCGGCTCATCGACACCCAGTGCCCGGGCGGCGTCCACGACATGCCCATGCTGGCGACCTCGGCGAACGGCCAGCCCGCTTTCGGCCTGTACCTGCGCGAGCCCGACGGCACCTTCGCCGCATTCCAGCTTCAGGTCCTCACCCTGGCCGACGGCAGGGTCAGCCACGT
>DASYGI010000380.1:0-2451 GCA_035999925.1 Pedococcus sp. | reverse complement strand
AGCTGGTTGCTGATCAAGGCAGCCGGCCAGAGCGCGGGCTCCAACAACATCGAGACCAAGGTGATCCCGGACTCCTCGCAGCTCGACGGGTTCGGACTGGTCCCCGGGGCGACCAACAAGGTCTACACCTTGATCATCCTTTCTGTCGTGGTCGGCTTCCTGTACTGGTTCGTGCTGGGCAAGACGCGGTTCGGCTTCGACCTGCGGGCCACGGGGCGCTCCGAGAGTGCCGCAGTCGCCAGCGGGGTGAACGTCCCCCGCATGGTGGTCATTGCGATGGTTGCCTCGGGGGCGCTGGCCGGCCTCGTGGGCATGCCGCTGCTGTTCGGACAGGATCACAACTACGGGACCACGTTCCAGTCGGGGCTGGGCTTCGCCGGCATCGCCATCGCCCTGCTCGGGCGCAACAACGCCGTCGGCATCGCGTTCGCGTCGGTGCTGTGGGCCTTCCTCGACGTGCAGTCGAACGCTCTGCAGATCCAAGCCGGCGTGGCTCAAGAGCTCGTCAACATCATCCAGGGCGTCATCCTGTTCGCCGTCGTCATCGCCTACGAGCTGATCCGGCGCGCGGACAAGCGACTCGAACAACAGCGCGTGGCACGTGAGCTCGCGGCTCAGCGCACCGACAACGCCCTCACGGAAGGAGCCGCGGCATGAGCGCCGCCGGACTCGAGCTGGACACGACGACGGTCCCTGACCGTCCCCGATCCCGTCGCCGGTTCGGCGCGCGCGAATGGGCGGTGATCGCGGTCGGGGCCTTGGCTCTGGTCTCGCTCCTGCGGGTCGTGACTGGGTCCAACGACATCGACTCGTCGGGGGCGTTGTCGGCCGCCATCGGGCTCGCTGTGCCGATCGGGCTCGCTGGACTCGGCGGTCTGTGGTCCGAGCGGGCCGGGGTGGTCAACATCGGCCTCGAGGGCATGATGATCCTCGGCACGTGGGGGGCTGGGTTCTTCGGGTACCACTACGGCCCGTGGGCGGGGGTGCTCGGTGCCATGGCCCTGGGCGTCCTGGGTGGACTCATCCACGCCATCGCGACGGTGAGCTTCGGTGTCGACCACATCGTCTCGGGTGTGGCCCTCAACATCATCGGTCTTGGTGTGGCCAAGTACCTCGCGGCGCGGTTCTTCACCGGCCTGCCCGGCGGTGGACCCACGCAGTCGCCGCCGATCGCGTCCCTTCCTGACTTCACCATCCCCGGGGTCTCGAGCGGTTTGGCCAGCATCGAGAAGCACCACTGGTTCGTGGTCAGCGATCTCGCCGGGGTGCTGGGGGCGCTGTGTACGCATCTGTCCGCGCTGACCATCATCGCCATCCTGCTGTTCATCGGCACCTGGTGGGTCCTATGGCGGTCGGCCTTCGGGCTGCGACTGCGCTCCGTGGGTGAGTCACCCGCTGCCGCGGAGTCGTTGGGCGTCAACGTGATGCGGTACAAGTTCCTGGCCGTGCTCGTCTCCGGTGGCATGGCTGGACTCGGTGGCGGGTTCCTGGCCCTCGTGGCCGCCAACATCTACCGCGACGGCCAGACCGGTGGGCGCGGCTATATCGGTCTGGCGGCCATGATCTTCGGCAACTGGCGGCCCGGTGGCCTGCTCACCGGTGCAGCGCTCTTCGGATACACCGACGCCGTGCAGCTGCGTGGTGGCGCGACGGTGCACGCGTTCCTGCTCCTGTTCGCCGTCCTACTGCTCGCGATCGGGCTCTGGCAGATCGTGCGCAACCGCAGGCTGCCCCAGGGAATCGTGGCCCTGGTAGTCGGTGCGCTGGTCGCCTGGTGGTACTTCGCCGCCGACGCGGTGCCCGCCGAGCTCACCGGCACCACGCCGTATGTCACCACCTTGCTCGTCCTCGCCTTCGCCTCGCAGCGACTGCGGATGCCCGCGGCCGACGGCCAGATCTATCGCAAGGGCGAGGGCCAGTAGATGGCGGCAGACCAAGGGCACGAGGGGGATGACGTCGACTGGGAGGCCTTGCGCGCCAAGGCGATCGAGATTATGCGGCGCGCGTACGCCCCGTACTCGAGCTTCCCGGTCGGGGTGGCCGCCCTCGTCGACGACGGCCGGGTCGTGGTGGGCTGCAACGTCGAGAACGCGGCATACGGCGTCGGCTTGTGCGCGGAGTGCGGCCTGGTGTCCCAGCTGCACGCCACCGGAGGCGGACGGCTGGTCGCGGTCTCGTGCGTGGGAGTGGACGGTCAGCCGCTAATGCCCTGCGGGCGGTGCCGCCAGCTCCTCTGGGAGCACGGTGGTCCGAGCTGCCAGATCCTCACTCCTGAGGGCGTGCTCCCGATGAGCGCACTGTTGCCGCAGGCGTTCGGCCCCGAAAACCTCGAAATCGCAGGAGACCCAGCATCATGACCGAGTCCTTCGACGCCGTCGACATCATCCTGACCAAGCGAGACCGGCACGAGCTCTCCGACGGGCAGATCGACTGGGTGATCGACGCCTACAC
>DASYGI010000379.1:0-13773 GCA_035999925.1 Pedococcus sp. | reverse complement strand
CGCAGGATCGAGGGGGCGATCTGCGTCGTCTCGACGGAGGCACTCATCGTCTTGCCACTGCGGGCACCCGGCCCGGCGATGACGAGCGGGACGTCCCGGTCCTGCGGGTCGGCCCCACCATGCTCGGCGATCTTGGCCTTGCCACCGGTGTAGACCACACCGTGCTGGACGATGCCCAGGATGTCGGGGTGGCGCGGGTCAGAGGGGGCGACCCCGATGAACCTCGCCGCGTCCTTGCCGGCATACACCGTGGTGACCCCCGACTGCGACACGGTGCGCGGAGCCCCGTTGATGTCGTTGCCTGCAGCCGAGTGGCTCTTGAGGTAGCTCGCCGCGAAGCTCGTCGCCTGCGCCGAACGGTCCGACAGCCACAGCTGCATGATGTCATCGTTGGTGGACATAGCCACGAGGTCGGGGGCCGTGGGGTGGGTGGCCTTCCACGCGGCGTTGAGCCCGTCGACGATCGGCCCGTCCGGGACGCGGGTGAGCGCGGCCGGCTGCGTCGGCGACTGACCGTGCTTGGCGGACAGGATGATCGTGGTGCTCTTGCCCAGACCGCGGTCTGCGATCTCCTGCTCGAAGGAGCCCACCGAGGCGTTGACGAAGTCGAGCGCCTTGCTCAGCAACGGTCCCGGGGTCACGCCGTCGGCCAGGTAGCCGCCCTTCAGCCCGTCCGAGGTCGGCAGCTTCTGCGCGGTCGAGACCGACTGGAAGTTCATCCCGAAGATCGCGGGCACACCCGCCTTGGTGCTGCGGGAGTGGTCGTAACCGTCGATCTCGTTGAGGACGGCCTTCACCTTGTACCCGTCGTACTGCTGGGTGGCGGCGTTGTCCTGGGTCCAGTCGATCCCGCCGGGGTAGCCGGTCGCCCGACTGTTGATCTCGGGTGCGAACAGGTCGTCCAGACCCGCGCCCGACGGGCCGCCGAGGATCTCGTATGCCGGGTGCTTGTCCGACCACGCGGTGCGCAGCCCGGCGTGCTTGGCCACCTCGAACACGGTGTTCACGTGCAGGTACTGGTGGGGATAGACCGGCGAGCAGGACTTCGGGTCGACCGGCAGCTGGGCCGGGTCGAGCAGGGTCCCGGGGTGACCGGTCATCTTGAGGATGCCGTCGGGGAGGTTAGGCAGTCCCTGGCCTGCATCCAGGGCGTGCTGGTCCTTGTCCGCCGCCTCGGTGTAGGCCACCTCGGCACCCGGGGCTGTCGTCGCACAGTTCGTCGTGCCCGCCGGCAGCAGGGCGTGGTTGAACGTGTCGTCGTAGTACACCCCGGTCGTGCGCGGGTTACCACCGGTGACCTGCCCGACCATGCCGGGGAACGAGTCCGACGGCACCGGCGTCTGGGCGCGGGTGAAGCTCGTACCGCCCTTGACGAGCGCGGCGAGCGCGGAGTGCGGGTGCTGACGCACGTACCAGGCGAGGTCTCGCTGGTGCATCCCGTCGACCGACAGCAGGAGAACGTGCTTCGGCGTATGCCGCGAGCTGGGCGCGGCATGCGTGGTCGCGCTGGCGCTCGACGCGCCTGCGGCCACGGCCGCGATGACTGCGGTGGCGCAGAGCGCGCCACCCAACTTCGTTGAGTTCATGAGTACCTGTCCTCAGAGCGAACGGGTGCCCGCTGGCACCCAAACCACAGGAGACCTCCCGTAGTCGAAGGCCACGTGACGACAGGGTGAACAGTGATGGCCCCCCGACTGACGTCGGGGGGCCATCACTCAAGCGACGCTCAGGCGTCGCGGCGCCGGAGCAGGACCGCGGCCCCGGCAAGCACCACTGCGGCATACCCGCAGAACAGCGCGAACCCACCCCACGGGCTCAGCATGGTCGGGTCGGCATGAACGTGCGTGATCCCCTCACCGAGCGTGCTAGGGAGGTACTTGTCGATCGGGTCGGACCACGAGGACGGCAGGAACCGCACGATGATCGGCAGCACGAACAGGATGCCGAACAGCGTGGAGATAGCTGCCGCGGTGTTGCGCAGCAGTGCCCCGAGGCCGAGCCCGAGGATGCCGATCACCGTGAGGTAGAGCGCGGCGCCGATGACGGCCCGCAGGACCCCCGGCTCGCCCAGAGACGTCTGGAGGTTCTTGCCCTTGAGGATCGACTGGCCGATCAGGAAGGCAGCCAGGGCCGCGGGGATGGTCACGACGAGAGTCGTCGTGGCGAAGACGACAGCCTTGGCCCACAGCACCGGCAGCCGCGAGGGAACGGCGGCGAACGTGGCGCGGATCATCCCGGTCGCGTACTCACCGGAGATCAGCAGGACGCCGAGCACGCCGATCGCCAGCTGCGCAAGGAAGATCCCGACCAGGCTTCGACTCGTCGGGTCGAACGACGCGGCCTCGGCCGGGTTGTGCGGCGGCCAGTGCGCGACGGTCACCGACGGCACGAGTACCGAGAGTCCAATGATGATGACGACCGCCGCGAGCAACGAGAAGACCGTCGAGCGCAGTGAGCGGAGCTTGGTCCACTCCGAGAGCAGGACCCGCGCCTGGGTGACGTTCTTCGGGGTCGGACGCGTCGCCCGCTGGGGTGGGGTTTGCGTGGCCGTGGCGGTGCTCATCGGTCGGCTCCGGAGGTCTCGAGGCTGGTGGTCTGGTCGCTGGACGTCGCGGTGCTGGACGTCGCGCTGGTCGAGCCGTGGTACTCGACCGCGTCCTTGGTCAGGTCCATGAAGGCTTCCTCCAGCGAGGTCTGCTCGGCGGACAGCTCGAGGAGGGTGACTCCCGCCGCGCTCGCGGCAAGGCCGACCTGGTCGGTCGTGACGCCTTCGACCTGCAGCGAGTCCGCGCCGGTGACCGAGACGGTCACGTCGGGCGCTGACAGGATCTCGGCGAGGCGAGGCACGTCGGTGGTGCGCACCCGCACGCGGTTGCCCGACGAGGAGGCGATGAAGTCCGCCACGCTCGTGTCGGCGATGAGCCGGCCGCGGCCCACCACGACGAGGTGCTCGGCCGTCTGGGCCATCTCGCTCATGAGGTGGGAGGAGACGAACACCGTGCGCCCTTCGGATGCCAGGGACTTCAAGAGGTTGCGGATCCAGCGAATGCCGTCCGGGTCGAGCCCGTTGACGGGCTCGTCCAGGATCAGGGTCTGCGGGTCTCCGAGCAGCGCCGAGGCGAGTCCCAGCCGCTGGCCCATGCCGAGCGAGAACCCGCCGGCTCGCTTGCGCGCGACCTCGCCGAGCCCCACGAGGTCCACGACCTCCTCGACCCGACGCTTGGAGATCCCGGCTGTCTGGGCGAGCGCGAGGAGGTGGTTGAACGCGGTGCGACCGGTGTGCACCGACCGCGCCTCGAGGAGGGCCCCGACCTCGCTCAACGGGGCGTGGTGCTCCCGGTAGGCCTTGCCGTTGACCCGGACCGTGCCGGCGTTCGGGGCATCCAGGCCGATGATCATCCGCATGGTGGTCGACTTACCGGCACCGTTGGGACCGAGGAAGCCGGTCACCACCCCTGGGCGAACAGTGAAGGTCAGGTCGTCGACAGCCGTTTTGTGGCCGTAGTGCTTGGTGAGACCCCTGGCCTCGATCATGGCTGCTCTTCCGTCGATGGGTGCTGGTGCTCGGACGACCAGCGCGCCCTGTGCCAGGGCCAGGAGAAGGATGGCGGAGATGCCTGTGGGCATCCTGAGACTTCTGTGAATGCCGGCTGTGCCCGGCTGCCCCCGGTGATCAGCCCTCGTTCAGGAACCTGCCATCTGGCTTTGCCATACTGCGGGACCATGTCCGCAGCCGCGCCCTCACCTGTCCGGTCCGACGTCTCGCCTCGCTCGCTGCTCAGCAAGGTTCCCGAGGTCACCGCCGTCTTCTGGGTCACCAAAGTGCTCACCACCGGGATGGGCGAAACGGCTTCGGACTTCCTCGTGCGACGCATCGACCCGTTCATCGCCGTCTCCGTCGGGTTCGCGGCCTTCGCCGTGGCGCTGGTCCTCCAGCTGCGCGCCCGCCGCTACGTGCCCTGGATCTACTGGCTCGCCGTCTCCATGGTGAGCGTCTTCGGAACCATGGCCGCCGACGTCGTGCACATCGAGTTCGGTGTGCCGTACGTCGTCAGCACCGTCGCGTTCCTGCTGGCACTCGCGGCCGTCTTCGTCGTCTGGAACGCCGCTGAGCACACCCTGTCGATCCACAGCATCCGCACCCGGCGACGCGAGCTCTTCTACTGGGCGACCGTGTTGACCACCTTCGCCCTGGGCACCGCTGCCGGTGACATGACGGCGACGACGATGCACCTGGGCTACTTCGCTTCGGGCGTCCTGTTCGCCGTCGTCATCGCGATCCCGGCGCTGGCGCACTGGCGGCTGGGGCTGAACGCGATCGTCGCGTTCTGGCTGGCGTACATCGTGACGCGTCCGCTCGGCGCCTCCTTCGCGGACTGGATGGGGGTGCCCGCCAGCCGGCGCGGTCTCGACTGGGGCACCGGCCCCGTCACGCTGGCCTTGGCCGCGCTCATCGCGGTGCTGGTCGGCTACCTGACGATCACGCACTCAGATGTGCTCGAAGAGGACCGCATCCAGAGCGACGCCGAGGTCCACTGACAGGACCACACCACGATCGACAGCGAGAACGGCTAGAGGAACTGTCCGCCGGAGTCCGCGCCGAAGCACGGTGACGGGTTCGCGAGGTACCCGCCGGTTGCCGCTCCCAGAGCTAGCCGACGACGCACCTCGCGCATCAGCTCGTCGTTGGCCACGAGGGTCACCGACTCGGTGGGCTCCGAGGTGACCTCCACGTGCAGGCCGCACCCCCGCGCCGAGTGCAGGACCACGTCGCGCAGCTCCACATTGAGCGCGCGGGCGAGCGAGAGCATCGCCTCCGGCTCCGGCCACTGCATGAGAACCGGTGAGTCGAGGATCGCCTCGAGTTCGTACCGATCGAGACCGGAGCGCTCTACGAGCGCCTCACGGCTCCAGCTCAGCAGGCTCATCTGGTCCTGCAGGTAGCTGCCCAAACTGTTGGTCACGTACGACTCCTTGCCTGACAGCGTCATGGTTGACGACACCATTCCAGCGCCTCTGAACGACCCGCCAGGGCAAACTTTGCCAAGCCTTGACTATCAAGTCGGCCGTTCGGCGGACCGGGCCTCGTCCTAACCGCTCAATCCCAGCTCACGAAGGACTTCTTCGGTATGCCGTCCCGGCCTGACCGCGGGCCAGGCAGCGCGCGCGGGGGTTGCCGAGAACCGCGGCGCGGCACCGGGCTGGACCGGCGCGTCGGGACCGGACGGCGCGGCATACGCGCCCCGGGCGACCAGATGCGGGTCGGCGGCCGCCTCGGCGGCGGACAGCACGGGCGCGACACAGGCATCCCGTCCGGCGAACACCTCGACCCACTCCTGGCGCGAGCGCGTCACGAAGACGTCCTCGAAGACTGCGACAACCCGTGGCCAGGTGCTCTCGTCCAGCTGGGCGGCGTCCAGGCCCTCGCCCGCCAGGCCCAGCCCCGCGAGCAGCCGCCCGTAGAACATCGGCTCGATGGCGCCCACCGCCATCCACCGATCGTCCCTCGTGCGGTAGCAGCGGTAGAACGGCGCACCCCCGTCGAACAGGTTCTGCCCCCGCGGCGCGCTCCACATCCCCGAGACCAGCATCGCCTGGTGCATGGCCGTCATCGACGTCACGCCGTCGACGATCGCTGCGTCGACGACCTGGCCCTCGCCGGTGCTTCGGGAGTGCAGCAGCGCGGAGACCACCCCGAGCGCCAGGAGCATGCCGCCACCACCGAAGTCGCCTAGCAAGTTCAGCGGGGGCACCGGACGCCCGTCTGCGCCGGCGAAGGCCTCCAGCATCCCGCTCACGGCCAGATAGGTGATGTCATGCCCAGCCAGCGCCGCGTAAGGGCCGTCCTGTCCCCAGCCGGTCATCCGTCCATAGACCAGGCGCGGGTTGCGCGCCAGCACCTCGGCCGGCCCGAAACCGAGCCGTTCCGCGACCCCGGGCCGGTACCCCTCGAGCAGCACGTCGGAGCGGTCAGCCAGGGCGAGCACGGCCTCGCGCCCCAGCTCGGTCTTGAGGTCCAGCACGACGGAGCGCCGGCCGCGCAGCAACACCTGATGCGTCGGCCACAGGTCCTCCCCAGGCCGGTCGACACGCACCACGGCGGCGCCCAGGTCCGCGAGCAGCATCGCCGCGAACGGGCCGGGCCCGATCCCGCCGACCTCGACGACGGCGACTCCCGCGAGCGGCCCTGCTTGAGTCGCATCAGTCATGCGGGAAAGGTACCTGCCACCGGGAACCTAGGTGGCGACACGACAACCTCGTTGGGCGCGCTTCTGCGCGGGGGCGGGCGGTGCGCCGGGCCCTGCTCCCGACGGCCGCCCCCGGAACGGGTGCTGCCGTCAGATGACGTCAGCGAGCAATGCGCGGACTTCGGCCTCGCGGTAGCGCCGATGGCCGCCAAGCGTGCGAATCGAGTTGAGCTTCCCTGCCTTGGCCCAACGGGTCACCGTCTTGGGGTCCACCCGAAACAGCGATGCCACCTCCGCGGGCGTCAACAACTTCTCCACCTCGGTGGTTCGAGCAACCATGATCTCTCCTCATGCAGGGGATGTCCCTCAATAATCGGACACAACAGACCCAATGGGAACATTCCTTACGGATGATCCGCGATGGCCCGGACTGACTAGTCACGCGTCCAGAACCTGAGCAGGAATACGATTTCAGCCAAGCGCGCGACCCGCGCTGTTATCCGCGTCCACCACACGCCCCAAGTCGAAGGAGTCACCACCGTGACCGCCCCGTCGCCCACCCCACCGGCAGCCGAGCTGCACCCGATCGATGCCTCAGGGCACGAGCAGGTCGTCTTCTGTCACGACAAGACCACTGGTCTGCGAGCCATCATCGGCATCTACAGCACCGCGCTGGGGCCCGCCCTCGGCGGGACGCGCTTCTACCCGTATGCCAGCGAGGAGGCGGCCCTCGGCGATGTGCTGCGCCTCTCCAAGGGGATGGCCTACAAGAACGCCGTGGCGGGTCTGGACCTCGGCGGCGGCAAGGCGGTCATCATCGGCGACCCCGCGACTGACAAGACTCCGGAGCTGCTTCGCGCTTACGGGCGGTTCGTCGAGAGCCTCGGCGGCCGCTACGTCACCGCGTGTGACGTGGGCACGTACGTCGCTGACATGGACATCGTCAGCGAGACCACCCGCTTCGCCACGGGTCGCTCCGAGGCCAACGGCGGCGCGGGCGACTCGTCCGTCCTGACGGCCTTCGGGGTGTTCCAGGGGCAGCGGGCCTGCGCCCAGCACGTGTGGGGCGACGCCACCCTCAAGGGCCGCACCGTCGGCATCGCCGGCGTCGGCAAGGTCGGCCGCATCCTCACCGGGCACCTGCTCGAGGACGGCGCCAACGTCGTCGTCACCGACGTGAACCCGGCGGCGTTGACGGCGCTCAAGGCGCAGTATCCGCAGATCGAGGTCGTCGCCGACACCGAGACGCTGGTGCGCTCGGAGATCGACGTCTATGCCCCGTGCGCCCTGGGCGGCGCCCTCGACGACGACACGGTCGACGCCCTGCAGGCCGTGGTGGTCTGCGGCGGCGCCAACAACCAGCTGGTCGTCGAGGGTGAGGGAGGCACCGCGGACCGCCTCAAGGCCCGCGGCATCACCTATGCTCCCGACTTCCTGGTCAACGCCGGCGGCGTCATCCAGGTGAGCGACGAGCTGCACGGCTTCGACTTCGAGCGCGCCAAGAAGGGCGCGACGGCGATCTTTGACCACACCCTCGAGGTGCTGCAGACCGCGGACCGCCGGGGAATCACGCCCGCCGCGGCGGCCGACCACATCGCCGAGGAGCGAATGGCGGCCAAGGCTGCGGGCGGGATCTGGTTGCCCGCCCATTGAGAGGCGGGTCTCCTCACAGAATTTGCGTCCCTCCTGTAGCGTTGGACCCACGACACATACACATTTCCCGGGACCGCTCCGTGGAGCCGAGGCACCGAAAGGTGACTCGACCAGGCGATGCCGTCCCGGCAGACGCATGAGGGGGTCACGCCATGGGGCGCGGCCGGGCCAAAGCCAAGCAGACGAAGGTCGCTCGGGAGCTGAAGTACTTCTCTCCGAACACCGACCTGAATGCGCTTGAGCGAGAACTGCACGGGTCTTCCTACTCAGAGCCGGAGCGTGTCTCCGAGGACTCTGTGACCGAAGACGAGTACGACGAATACGGAAAATGGGCCTCGGGTCGATGACCTGATGCCCTGACCAACCTCATGCGCGGGCTTCGGCTCGTGTCACGCATCTCCGCCCCCGAGGCACACGGTCATGTCCTCATGCCGTGTGCCCGGGTGTCGGAGGGTCAGTTACTGCCACCAAACCGGTCCGGAGTACTCGGACCGGTGACGCCCCGGTACATCACATGGACCTCGTGTGCCACGTGCCATGGCTCGGCAAAGGCGCTGTCGTCCCTGCCCGGGTCCTCGGGCGGCTCGACCCCGTCCCAGCCGGCATACCCACCGAACCGTCCGAAGGATGCTTCGGCCACGATGACGCCTTCCGCAACCGGGATGAGCACCTGGTCCGGACACGCTCGCAAGAACGCTCCGGGGCTGCGCCGCTCGCCGAGCACGATCAGGTGCGCGATCCGCCGCACGTCATCCGGGCTCAGCCGCAGTCCTGCGACAAGACCCTCCTGGACGGCGCGCAGCACCACCGCCCGTCTCGAGGGGGCCAGCCGGGACAGCACCTCGACATGGGCCTCCTCCATGGCGTCCAGAGGAGCGGTGCGAAGCAGGTAGCGATACTGCCGCACTGAGAGATCCTCGTGGTCGACCTCCCACATGCGTCCAAGGTAGACCCGGACTGGTCCGTCGAACAGCGCCCGTCGGACGGGCCAGCCTCAGACTGCGGGGTGGCTCCCGACGAGCTGGACGGCACCGCCGTCGACACCCTTGGCGCCCCGGACCACCTCGTACCCATCGAGCACCGGCGCGTCCTCCAGGGACGTGATCTCACCCAAGATCCAGCTCGGTATGCCGCGCGCCGCCAGCTCGCGCGAGGCCGCGTCCGCCTGGTCGGCGGGCAGCATGGCCACGAAGCCCACCCCCATGTTGAGGGTCCGCTCGAGGTCCTCGCGCGGCACCCGGCCCAGCGCACCGATCGTGGAGAAGACCGCCGCAGGTGTCCAGGTCCCGCGGTCCAGGCGGGCAAACACCGTCGGCGGCAGGACCCTGGCGAGGTTGGCGGCCAGGCCACCGCCCGTGACGTGCGACAGGGCATGGACGTCGATGCCGTCCAGGCGGATGAGGTCGAGCAGGTCCGCGGCATACACCCTCGTGGGGGTAAGCAGCTCGTGGCCCAGGCTCTGGCCGAACTCGGGGACGTCGCGGTCGAGGCTCCAGCCGGCCGCGCTGATCACCTTGCGCACCAACGAGAAGCCGTTGGAATGCAGCCCGCTCGACCCCAGCGCGAGCACCACGTCCCCCGGGACGACCCGGTCGGGACCGAGCAGGTCGGCATACTCGACCACGCCCGTGGCCGCACCCGCCACGTCGTACTCGTCAGGGGCGAGCAGCCCAGGGTGCTCCGCAGTCTCGCCACCCACCAAGGCGACCCGCGCGGTCTGGCAGGCCGCGGCGATGCCAGCGACGATCGCGGCGATGCGCTCGGGGACGACCGAGCCGGTGGCGATGTAGTCCGTCATGAACAACGGCTCCGCCCCACATACGACGATGTCGTCGACCACCATGCCGACCAGGTCGAACCCGATGGTGTCGTGCTGGTCGAGGGCCTGCGCGATGGCGACCTTGGTGCCCACCCCGTCCGTGGACGTCGCCAGGATCGGGCGCACCATCCCGGACAACGCCGAGGCATCGAAGAGGCCGGCGAAACCACCCAGGCCACCCAGCACCTCGGGGCGCGTGGCGCCCCGCACGGCCGCCTTCATCAGCTCGACTGCCCGGTCACCAGCCTCGACGTCGACGCCGGCGGAGGCATAGGTGATCGGTTCGCTCACGTCGGTAGCCTAGCCGTCTGCCCAATGGACAGACGCCAGACCTCAAGCGCGGGATACTGCAGGCAGCAGGGGCCATTCGCGGGCGAAGGGGGCCTGTCATGACCAGCGACTACCAGTACGACCTGCTGCGGACCTATCGCTACGTTCGCGCCGGGATGATCTTCCTCGTCGGGTTCCTCGGCGTCGCCGTCTTCATCGAGGCACGCGCGCACGGCTTCTCCATCGAGCAGTCCATCAGCGCCTACTACTACACCCCGGTCAAGCCCGCCTTCGTGGCGGCACTGAGCGCGGTCGGCGTGCTGATGATCGTGTACCGCGGCAACACCACCGCCGAGGACGGCTTCCTCAACGCGTCGGGGTTCATGGCCTTCGTCGTGGCGTTCGTGCCGACCCAGCCCTCGAACGTGTGCGTCGTTCGCGACCTGCCTGACGAGACCGTGTCGGCCATCGCCAACAACACGTCCGCGCTCTTCATCATCGCCGCGGCGGCCTTCGTCTTCACCATGATGCTCGAGGAGGAGCTCCGTGAGGAGAAGCTGTCCGCCTCGCGCGGTGGCCTGGCGGCGCTGGCGTTCTCCCTGCTGGCGTTCGCGGCCCTGGCCCTGTACTTCCTGACCGCGCGCGACTCGTTCATCTGCCATGGCCACGACACGGCTGCGATCCTGCTCTTCGTCGGGATCGTCGTCGTGGTCGGTCTGAACGGCTGGGGCCTGGCCGTCAAGCAGGCGGCGGCGATGGGCGGCACCCCCCGCGACCATCTGTGGAACCGGTACTTCTACGGGTTCGTCCTGATGCTCGCCTCGATCGCACTCGTCATCGTGCTCGGGCCGGTCACGCACGCGCTCGACCACTGGGTGTTCTGGCTCGAGGGGGCGCTGATCACCCAGTTCGCGACGTTCTGGGTCACCCAGACGATCGAGCTCTGGAACGAGCCGAAGCGCGGCGCCCGTGTGGCACCACGCAAGCCCAAGCCCAAACCCGACAGCGCCGGTCCGCCCGCGGCTCAGGGACGAGAGAGTGCGTCCTCGGCCCCGCCACCGACCCCGAGCGCCACCCCGTCGACATCCAGCGGCAACGTCTCGAAAAGGTTCTTCCCCAGGTGACTCGTGCTCGGCACGCCCACCGGGTACGAACCGGTGAAGCAGGCCGTGCACAGCGCGGACGCGGGCTGGTCGGTGGCGGCGATCATGCCCTCCTCCGAGATGTACCCCAGGGAGTCAGCGCCGATCGAGGTGCAGACCTCCTCGACGCCGATGCCGGTGGCGATGAGCTCGGCCCGGGTGGCGAAGTCGATGCCATAGAAGCAGGGCCAGCGCACCGGCGGCGAGGAGATGCGGACGTGCACCTCCGCGGCTCCAGCCTCGCGCAGCATCCGGACGAGGGCGCGCTGGGTGTTGCCGCGCACGATCGAGTCGTCGACCACGACGAGCCGCTTGCCCTTGATGACCTCACGCAGCGGGTTGAGCTTCAGCCGTATGCCGAGCTGGCGGATCGTCTGCGAGGGCGCGATGAACGTGCGCCCGACGTAGGAGTTCTTGACCAGCCCCTGGCCATAGGGAATCCCGGACTCCTGCGCGTAGCCGATGGCGGCCGGCGTCCCTGACTCCGGCGTCGGCATCACCATGTCGGCCTCGACCGGGTGCTCGCGAGCCAGGGTGCGGCCCATCTCGACCCGCGACTCGTGCACGCCACGGCCGTTGATCGTGGTGTCGGGGCGGGCGAGATAGACGTACTCGAAGACGCACCCCTTCGGTGCCGCCTCGGCGAACCGTTGTGAACGCAGGCCGTCCTCGTCGATCGCGATCAGCTCGCCTGGCTCGACCTCGCGGATCATGGAGGCGCCCACGATGTCCAGCGCGGCGGTCTCGGAGGCAACGACCCAACCGCGCTCGAGCCGGCCGAGCACGAGGGGACGGATCCCCTGCGGGTCGCGCGCGGCATACAAGGTGTGTTCGTCCATGAACACGAAACAGAAGGCGCCGCGCAGCCTGGGCAACAGGTCGAGGGCAGCGGCCTCGAGCGAGCGGTCCGGGTCGTCGGCCAGCAGCGCAGTCACCAGCGCGGTGTCCGTCGTGTTGCCGCGACCGAGCTCTCCGCCGGTCGAGCCGAACCCGCCGGCCCGGCGCTCGGCCACCAGGTCACGCAGCTCGATCGAGTTGATCAGGTTGCCGTTGTGGGCCAGCGCGACGGTCGACTCCGCGTGACCGCCGAGGGTGGGCTGGGCGTTCTCCCACGTGGAGCCACCGGTCGTGGAGTACCGGCAGTGGCCCACCGCGAGGTGGCCGCGCAGCGAGGCGAGCGACCGCTCGTCGAAGACCTGGGAGACCAGCCCCATGTCCTTGTAGACCAGGATGCTGCGCCCGTCGGAGGTCGCGATACCGGCTGACTCCTGGCCGCGGTGCTGCAGCGCATAGAGCCCGTAGTAGGTGAGCTTGGCGACGTCCTCGCCGGGGGCCCAGACTCCGAAGACCCCGCAGGCATCCTGCGGGCCCTTCTCGCCGGGGAGGAGGTCGTGCGTCAGCCGTCCATCGCCGCGTGCCACGGGGATCAGTGTCCCATAGGCCTCAGCGTCGCCGGTCCAGCAGGACCGCGAGAACCGCGGCCAGCAGCCCGAAGACACACGCGCCGAGGAGTCCGATGAACAGCACGGCGGTGCTGGCGCTGTAAGTGTTCCCGAACTCCGTCTCGGAACCCCCTCGGTAACCGAGCCACGAGCCGATCACGAACCCGACGATGACGCCGGTGGAGATGAACGCAGTGAAGTTCGGGTAGCGGTGAATCTTGGGCACGCCACCACGCTACGGCGTCACCGCCTTGTGACCGCAAAGGGGGACCCATCCGCCCGGCCACAGAGTACGAATGGTGAGTATGAGCAGAACTGGCGGGACTCAGCCGAACCGATGGTCCAGGGCGTGGCCATTCGCCGTGTGTGGGCTCCTGGCCGCCGCGGCCGGGATGGGGTTGGGGCACCTGGTTGCTGCGTTCGTGAGCCCGGCGGCTTCTCCGGTGCTCGCGGTCGGCTCGACCGTGATCGACGCGACGCCGACCCCGGTCAAGGAATGGGCGATCGCGCATTTCGGCACTCATGACAAGACGGTCCTGCTGACCAGTGTCGCCGTGGTCACCGCGGTGGTTGCGGCCGGCATCGGCCTGGTCTCGCGCCGCCGACCGACCATCGGGCTGGTGCTCGTGGTCGCCCTGGCCGGACTCGCCGCGTTGGCGGCGATGACCCGCCCCGCCGCCCAGCCACAGGACCTGCTGCCGTCGCTGGTGGCCGCCATCTCGGGTGCCATCATCCTGAGCTGGCTGCCCTCGCTGTTGGTTTCCAGCACTGCGAGCGACGCC
Organism: Pedococcus sp.; assembly: GCA_035999925.1. GTDB lineage: Bacteria > Actinomycetota > Actinomycetes > Actinomycetales > Dermatophilaceae > Pedococcus. The sequence continues at coordinate 477 of DASYGI010000379.1, read as the reverse complement.
GAGTCACCCCTGGACCACACGGCATACGCGACGGGCGCGGAGGCGACCCCACGCCGGCGTAGCTTCCTGCTGGGAGCCGCGGGCGTCACCGTCGGGGCCGCCGCCGCGGGCGCGATCGGGCAGAACCTCGCGGCCGCGCCGACACTGCCGTCCAGCGTCACCCTGCCCAAGCCCACCAACGTGCTGGCACCACTGCCCACCGGCATCGAGGGCACCATCAAGGGCGTCAGCCCGTTCCGCACGCCCAACAACGACTTCTACCGGGTGGACACCGCCCTGGTCATCCCTCGGGTGGACGTCTCGTCGTGGCGGCTGACGATCGACGGCAACGTCGAACACCCCGTGTCGCTCAGCTTCGCCCAGCTCCTGGCCATGCCGATGATCGAACAGGACATCACCCTCAACTGCGTCAGCAACGAGGTGGGCGGCCCGTACATCAGCTCGACCCGTTGGCTCGGCGTACGCACCCGCGACGTG